>NZ_JASPHM010000003.1:0-214259 GCF_030229215.1 Corynebacterium sp. MSK150 | reverse complement strand
AGATAGGCCAGACCTGGAAGCACTGTAAGGTGTGAAGGCTACTGGTACTAATTGACCACAACAAACACCAACACACTACGTGTGACTTAACAAAAGAGTAAAGAGAAAGAAACAGTCACTGTCGTGACCGCGTCCACTATGCAGTATCTGACACAACACCCACACAAAGTGGGCACCCAAAAAGGGGTTTGTACTAATGCTTCGAATGTTTGTCGGTGGTCAATAGCTGCAGGGAAACGCCCGGTCCCATTCCGAACCCGGAAGCTAAGCCTGCACACGCTGATGGTACTGCAACCGGGAGGTTGTGGGAGAGTAAGTCACCGCCGACACCAAACAACAAAACACAACAAAATACAGAAACAATGAGGCCGTAGAAGACAAGGCACACTATAAAGTGCCGGAACTTTCTACGGCTTCATTCGTCGTTTTACCGCGATTGTCTGTGAAGCCAGCTTGAGGGCTATTCCGAAGGATGTTCTGAAGAGAAAACTTTTTCATTGCATCTTCGCTACACTTATCCACTCATTAGTTTGGGAGGAAGCTCATGTGGTTCGATGGCTATCATCGGCAATTTGGAAAACGCCTGGAAGAGTTTCACGCGATTGCGATTCCCGCGATGCTCGCGGAGCTATCGCCGGTGCAGGAAGAACAAGTTACCCAGGGTTCCAAAGAATTTCCCTTCGACGCGGTGCTAGACGTCTTAAACTCCAAGCACAGCTACGAAGACAAGGTTTCCCGAATACTGGCCATCAGCGGTACATGGATGAATGCTTCTTCCGGTAGCCAGTGGGCTCTAGGCCCATTGAGCAGCACAGCATACTCTGAACGGGTAGGCATAGGCGTTAGATGGGGTGAGATTGCATTCTCACCACTATTGAACGTCGCAGAAAACCTTATTGATGCGTATCCGACTTGGCCAGGCGTGCTCAGGGAATTCGCTGAGAACCAAGAGTTTAACCGTGATTATTTCTCGCAACGGCTTAAGGAGATTTAGCGGTGGCTGACTTCTCTTCTGAAAGACCGCTCGATGTTTCTGGGTCGAGGGTCTTATTCGGTATCGGCACCGCGTTGCCGGGCGCTTTGCTTTTGTCTATTTCGTGTGAAGGTGACAGTGAGGGCTGGTGGGACGCTGCGACTGGCGCGGTCTTGATTCTGCTCGCAGTGATTCTTCTCGGTTGGGCTGCAGTGAGGAAGGAGGTGCGTCGTCAAGCGCTGTGGGGCCTGCTATTTGTTGTCTACGGTATTCTAGGCGCGCTGCTTGTTCCTGGTGGTAGCATCCGTTTCGTCACGGTGTGCGTCTGGGTTAATCTGATGAATTTCGTTTGGCTAACGCTGCGGCAGCCCGTCAGGATCTAAATTCCGGCTTTTCGTTCGCGGGTTGTAGAATAGGGCCGGTATTCCTGTGCTAGTTCCAACCAAGAAAGGGTAGGGCTGAATGTCGGAGCGCAATCACAATGGGCGCGGCGGACGTGACCGCAAGCCACGCAATAACAAGGGCCGTGATTTTAAGGGCGATTCCCGGAAGAAGAAGTCTTTTTCGCCGCAGCGCTCCGGTTACCGTGAGGAACGCATTAACCGTCGCATGAGTGACCCAGACATCCCGGCAGAGGTAGATGTCAACGACCTGGACCCGATGGTGCTGCAGGACCTGAAGTCGCTATCGAAGGAGAATTCCGAGGCCGTCGCTAAGCATATGATCATGGCTGCGACCTGGATGGAGGATGATCCTAAGCTGGCCCTGCGCCACGCACGCGCTGCCAAGGATCGTGCAGGCCGAGTTGCTATCGCCCGTGAAGTCAACGGAATCGCTGCGTATCGCGCCGGCGAGTGGAAGGAAGCACTCGCTGAGCTGCGTGCCGCGCGCCGCATTTCCGGTGGCCCCGGGATGCTTGCAGTCATGGCTGATTGCGAGCGCGGTTTGGGCCGCCCGGAAAAGGCGCTCGAGCTAGGCCGTGCGGAGGAAGCATCAGAACTTGATGAAGAGTCCACGATTGAGCTGGCAATTGTTTTGGCCGGCGCCCGTCTAGACATGGGTCAAGCTGAGTCCGCGGTTGTCACCATTCAGCGCGCACATCCTGACCGCGATGCCCGCGGGGTAAGCGCATGCCGTCTCGCTTATGCCTACGGTAATGCTCTGCTTGAAGCAGGTCGGAAGGACGAGGCTCGGGACTGGTTTGAGCACGCAGTTTCTATTGATGAAGGCGACTGGACTGATGCTGCCGAGCGCCTAGAGGAGTGCAAGTAGTGACGGTCCTCAGCAAGCACGATGCTCTTCTCCTTGATCTCGATGGCACCGTGTGGGAAGGCGGCCGTCCACTCTCAAACGTAGTGGACGTCATCAACACCTGCGGAGTGCCGGCAGTGTATGTGACCAACAATGCTTCGCGCAGCCCGCAGGCAGTGGCGAAGATGCTCGCGGACATCGGGCTCACTGCGGGTACAGAACAGATCGTTACCTCTGCGCAAGCGGTTCTCCAACTAGCAGCAGAAGAGGTCCCAGCTGGGGCGAAGCTCCTTATCATCGGTGCCGATTCCCTCCGTGACTTGGCCCGAGAGATGGGCTTCAAGGTAGTCTCCAGCGCCGATGACAAGCCTGCTGCTGTAGTGCAAGGCTTTGATCGCTCGGTTGGCTGGGAACACTTGACTGAAGGTGCCTTGGCCATTCGCCAGGGAGCCAAGTTCTTTGCTTCGAATCTCGATACCTCTCTGCCAATTGAGAGAGGCCTTGCTGTGGGTAATGGTTCTCTGGTTGCCGCCATCCAGTCAGCCACCGGGGTAGAGCCGGTATCTGCTGGCAAGCCTGAGCCGGCCATGTTTACTTTTGCGGCAAAGCAAATCGGCGCGAAAAAGCCACTTGCTGTGGGCGACCGCCTGGATACTGATATTGCAGGTGGTAACTCTGCTGCAATGGATACCTTCCATGTGCTCACCGGCGTTTCTGGTGAGTTGGAGCTGATTGAGGCTCCTGTGGAGGCACGCCCTAACTTTATTGGCGCAGGAATGCACGAGTTGGCCCTTCCTGTCTCCGTCGCTCGTCCCGGAGCACAGGGTGGATTTACGGCGCGGTGCGATGGCCATGACCTTCTGCTCGAGGGCGGAGACGAAAAGTCTACCTCCGTGCAGGCATTGCGCACCGTGTTGGAAGTTGCATGGGCCATGCCGTCGCCGCCGCGCTATATTCAGCCGCGTAGCGAGCGTGCGGAAAAGGTTGTTGCGCAATGGCGGTAAAGCCGCACGACTTTCGAGCAGTCAAGGAGCCAGCAGAGATCGATGCGGAAGTAGCAGAGATCCTTGGAGAAGACGCAGCGGATTTGGCCGCTGAAGTAGATCAGCTTGATCGCGCTCACAATGTGTTGCGCGATGCATTGCAGGAGAATTGATGCCCCCACAACGTCGTAGGTTAGATGCGGAGCTGGTGCGCCGAAAGATTGCGCGGTCACGTGAGCAGGCGCGGGAGATGATTAAGTCCGGCCGTGTCACAGTTGGTGGCTTCAAGGCGCAGAAGCCGGCGTCGATTGTAGAGCCCGAGGTTTCCATCAAGGTAGAGGAAGCCGAAGAAGATAAGTGGGCTTCACGTGGCGCTCACAAGCTTTTGGGCGCCTTGGCGGCGTTTGACGTCGACATGAACGGCCGTATCCTCGATGCCGGCGCTTCTACCGGTGGCTTTACGGACGTGTGCTTAGAACACGGTGCGCAGGAAGTGCTGTCTGTCGACGTGGGCTATGGGCAGCTGCTCTGGCGCCTGCAAAACGATGATCGCGTAACCGTTTTGGACCGCACCAATATCCGGAATTTGACGCTGGAGCTTACCGACGGCCCCTGCGACGGCATGGTAGGCGACTTGTCCTTCATTTCCCTCCGCTTGGTATTGCCGGCCATTGTGGATTGTCTGAAAGACGGTGCTTGGTTGTTGCCTATGGTTAAGCCCCAATTTGAAGTGGGCAAGGAGCGCCTCGGAAGCGGTGGCGTGGTTCGTTCTCCGGAGTTACGCAAAGAAGTAACCAAGGAAGTCGCTGAATTTGCGTTGTCGCTGGGGCTTAGTATGCATGGGGCTGTTGCATCACCGCTGCCTGGGCCAAGCGGCAATGTGGAGTACTTCCTGTGGCTGAAGAAGGACGGTCAGCCCACAGATCTGGCTAAAGTGGAAGAAATGATTGACCGCGCAGTCGAGGAAGGCCCGCAATGACACGTGAGATCCTGTTGGTACCTCATGCCAACCGCCAGCAGAACCTGGAGGCGACGTCGCGTGCAGCGGAGCTTTTGCAAGATGCGGGCATTACTGTTCGAGTGTGCGCGGACGAAAAGGTACTGCCGGGATTAAAGCATGTACCTCACACTGAAGATGCGGCCGCAGGGTGCGAATTGGTATTGGTTTTAGGCGGCGATGGAACCTTCCTCCGTGCCGCCGACATGGCGCGAGCCGTAGATATTCCAGTGCTGGGCATCAACCTAGGCCACGTGGGATTTCTGGCCGAGTGGGAGGTTGAATCCCTCGACCAGGCCTTGGTGCGGGTCATTGAAAAGCGCTACCGCATTGAAGACCGCCTCACCATTGATGTGTCCATCTTTGATGAGGAGGGAACCCTTCTTAGCCGCAGCTGGGCTTTGAACGAGGCTTCGGTAGAAAACCAAAACCGCTCCGGCGTCCTGGATGCAATCTTGGAAGTTGACCGCCGGCCGGTGTCGTCCTTCGGCTGCGATGGCGTGCTTATTTCCACGCCTACCGGATCCACCGCCTATGCATTTTCCGCAGGCGGTCCGGTGTTGTGGCCCTCCCTAGATGCAATTTTGGTGGTACCTAATAATGCGCATGCGCTGTTTACCAAGCCATTGGTTGTATCGCCCAATTCTTTAGTGGCCGTCGAATCGACGATGCGCACGACTCCAGCCACCGTGATATTAGATGGCTTCCGCGAATTTGCGATGCCACCAGGGGCACGAGTGGAAGTAGTGCGAGGCGAGCGTCCGGTGCGGTGGGTACGCTTGGATGACCAACCTTTTACTGACCGTTTAGTCTCGAAGCTGCGCCTGCCCGTGGAAGGGTGGCGCGGGCCGAAGGAGAAATAGTGCTCGTCGATATTTCCATCAATGATCTGGGCGTTATTAGCCAGAGCTCCGCGGAACTATCCGCGGGCCTTACCGTGCTTACCGGTGAAACCGGTGCGGGTAAGACCATGGTGGTTACTGGTTTAAGGCTCTTAGCCGGTGGTCGCGCGGACGCCTCCCGGGTGCGCGATGGCGCGAAAAAGGCTGCAGTGGAGGGACATTTTTCCTCTGCAAAGGACTCGATCCGTGAGCTGGTGGAGTCGGTAGGCGGAGAGCCCGACGAAAATGGCGAGTATATCGTTTCACGCACAGTCTCTGCCGCGGGAAGATCGCGGGCCTATTTAGGCGGCCGGGCGGTACCGGCTGCAACCTTGGGCGAGTTCGCGCGCGAGCTCATTACAGTGCATGGGCAAAATGATCAGCTGCGTTTGCTCGCGCCCGAGGAACAACTGGGTGCGGTTGATCGTGCGGATCCGAAGTTGGCCCGTGTGCGGGAGCGCTATACCGAGGCCTTTAAAAAGTGGCGCAGCCTAGCGAAGGACTATAAGCGGCGCACGGAGCAGCGCCGCGAGCTGGCGCAGGAAGTTGACCGTCTGCAATTCGCCGTCGATGAGATCGATGGCATTGCCCCAGAACCCGGCGAGGATGAAGAACTGGTGCAGTTGGTTCGCAAGCTGCAAGACGTCGATGGGCTGCGAGAGTCCGCGGAAGTTGCGCTGGCTGCCATCGACGGCACCGAGGAGCTGGAGGAGGCTGCCTCGGCCTTGCTGGGCCGGGCGGTCTCGGCATTGGCGGGTTCCACCGATAAGGAACTGGCGGCCTTGGGCGAATGGCTCAGCGAGATCTCGTCGCAACTGGGCGATATCTCCGGCGAGCTCGGTGGATATCTGGCGGGGCTGCCGGCGGATCCACACCTATTGGAAAAGTCCCTCCAGCGGCAGCAGGAATTGCGCACGTTGACTAGGAAGTACGCAGGGGATATTGATGGCGTCGTGGCCTGGCGCAATGAGGCTGCGGCAAAGCTCGAGTCTATGGATACCTCTACTGAAGCCCTGGAGGAGCTGAAAAAGCAGGTCAAAGACGCTGAATCGGTGATGATTGAGCGGGCAGGGGAGCTGACAAGGGGGCGTCGGAAAGCGGCGAAGGCCCTGGGCGAGCAGGTAACGCAGGAGCTCCACGGCTTGGCCATGCCAAATTCGACCTTGACGGTCGAGCTTACGCAGGCGAAGTATTCTAAGTCCGGTGCAGACGCGGCCGAGCTGCAGTTGAATGGTAAGCCGATCGCCTCTGCTGCCTCGGGCGGCGAACTCTCCCGTGTCATGCTGGCCTTGGAGGTCGTGCTGGCAGACGAGGACGGCGCCACCTTGGTCTTCGATGAGGTCGATGCCGGCGTGGGCGGGCGCGCAGCGGTAGAGATCGGCCGCCGCCTGGCGCGCTTGGCGGTGCATAACCAAGTGATTGTGGTAACGCACCTGCCACAGGTCGCAGCGTACGCGGATGCGCACCTGCATGTATCGAAGGAGAAATTTACCTCTGGCGTGGCCGAGCTATCACAGGAGGAACGCGTGGAGGAGCTGGCCCGCATGCTGGCGGGGTTGGACGATACCGAGACCGGCCGCGCGCACGCGCAGGAGCTTTTTGACCGCGCACAGGAAGAAGCTTCCGCGCGCCTCGCCCACTCGAAACCATAATCACGCCACAATAGGGTCCATGGCTCTGTTTTCCCGTAACCCCGAGCAGCCTGGTGCGCTGCGCGACTGCACTCCAGGCGCTAAGGGGATGAAAAAGTTTAGTGAAGGCGATGTCGCCGTAATTGATGCGGCCAATATCTCTCGCCACGAGGCTCAAACTCTTGTAGACCTTAAGCCCTCCGCCGTCATTAACGTGGCGGAATTTTCTACCGGCACTGTCCCAAATTATGGCCCGCACATGCTGCTTGACGCCGACATTACCCTCCTTGAAAGCGTGGGGCAGTCCTTTGTTTCCGAGTTCAAAGAGGGCAAAAAGGCGCGCATCGGGGAAGACGGCACGGTCTTTAGCGGCGATAAAGCGCTCGGCACCGGCCGCGTGGTAACCCGCGAGCGAGCAGAAAAGAACTTCACTGCGGCGCAGGGCGCGCTGATCGACCACATGGAATCCTTCTTTGGCAATTCCATCGATTTTATTAACTCGGAAGGCCCACTGCTTATCGACGGCCTCGGCGTCCCCGCCTCCGGCTCCGAAATCGCCGGCCGCAAGGTTGTCCTCTTTTCGCCTACCGATAGGCACCGCGAACAGCTCAAGCAGCTGCGCAACTTTATCCGCGAGTATGAGCCGCTGCTGATTGCAGTGGGATCGGCGGCAGATTCCTTACTGGCCCAAGGATATAAGCCAGATTTCATTATTGGGGATCCCAATGGCGTGAGTGATGAAGCTCTGCGTTGCGGTGCCCGCGTAATCGTTCCTGCGGACCCGGAAGGGGAGGTAGAAGGCCTCGACCGCATCCAGGACCTCGGCATCGGCGCGATGACCTTCCCCGCAGCAACACACTCAGGTACCGACCTGGGCCTACTCTTTGCTGATTACCACGGCGCGGATCTCATCGTGCAGGCCGGCGGTGGGGTAGACCTCGATGATATCTTTGCTGACCGCACCAACCCCTCGGCCGTGCTGTCCCGCCTCAAGGCCGGTACCAAGGTGGTTGACGCTGATGCGGTGATCAATCTCTACAGTGCGCCTTCCTCCAACCTCGGCTGGCTGTGGGCAGTACTGGGAATCCTCGTTGCCATTGCGGCGGTCATCCTCATCGTCGGTTTTGGCGGCAGCCAAGACTTTGCTAGCAACCTTAGCGAAACCTGGTCTAGCCTCTTTGGGGGCGCATAAGGCATGGCAAAGACTGAGCTTGTAGCAGGCTTGGGCTTCGGCGCCGCGGTAGGCGTAGCCTTGGGCGCCCTGGTGATTGCGCCAAACCTGACCACCAGCATGGCAGACGACGACCCAATCCGCGAGGAGCACCGCAAGGTGGTCCAAGACAATAAGATTCTGCAGACCCAGAATGAGGCTAGCGACAAGATCGTGGCCGATTCTGGTGCGGAAATGGTTGACGGGACATTGTCGCAGCGCCCAGTACTCATCGTGACCACCGATGACGCCAATGGCGGAGACGTGGACGCGATTCGGAAGCTCTTGGAGTCTTCCGATGCCACGGAGGCCGGCGAGATTAAGCTGACCAAGGACTTCTTGCGCCCCGAAACTAAGGACAAGCTGCTTCCCATCTTGAAAGATATTGCGCCCAAGAAGGCAGATATCAAGGACTTGGATTCTGCAGGAGCCCTCAGCGGTGAGGTCCTGGGTACTGCGCTGTCTATGGATCCTGAGAGCACGAAACCTTTGGCCTCGGTAGACGAGCGTGCAGACGTGCTCCATAAGCTGCGCGACGAGGGCTTTATTGATTACGAGGACGGCACCATCGTGCCTGCCCAGGCCATCATCGTGGTCTCTGGAAATGGCCTGCGAGGTTACCCGTCAACCGCGCTGGCAGAATTTGCCACCGGGTTGGATGAGGTCAATGGGTCCGTGGTGTTGAGCGGGCGCACCAAGCAGACCCAGGATGATAAGGCGCTAGCCCAAGTGCGTGATCAGGACGCGGAGCTGTCTACGGTCGATAGCACAGAACGGGCAGTGGAGCGCATTGCGGTCATTCTGGCCACCCAGGAACAACTTGATGGTGGCCAGGGTGACTATGGCGCCACCGAAACTGCTGACTCCGCCTTGCCGGGAAAGGAATAGCCCATGGCGCATGATTTCAAGGTGCTTGATTCGCAGCTGCTTGTCGACGCCCCCATTATTGCCCTGCGCCGCGACGAGGTACTGATGCCCGGTGGCGTATCTGCCTCCCGGGAAGTAGTCGAGCACCTAGGTGCTGTGGCCGTCGTGGCAGTGGACTCAGACGAGCGTATTGCGATGGTGTATCAGTACCGCCACAGCGTGGGAAAGCGCCTGTGGGAACTGCCAGCGGGATTGCTCGACGTTCGCGGTGAGGATGAGCTGACCGGCGCCCAGCGTGAACTGCAGGAGGAGGCCGGTCTGAGCGCGCAGACGTGGTCCGTGCTGACGGACCTTGTGACTTCGCCGGGTTTCTGCGAGGAGGCGGTTCGCGTATTCCTTGCCTCGGAGCTTTCCGAGGTCCCCCGGATGGAGGCTACCGGTGACGAAGAGGCCGATATGGAAGTCGCCTGGGTGGGACTCGATGAGGCCGTCGACAAAGTGCTGCGCGGCGACATCGTCAATTCCATCGCCTGCAGTGGTATCTTGGCCGCCTACGCTGTGCTGCGCGGCGGCAAGCAGACCCGCAGCGTGGAGGAGCCGTTCGACCTTCGACCGACCTCAATGAGCTCCCGCCGCACGGGCGCGGACCTAAAGCAGCTGTGAGTGCGCTCGAAAACATAGCGCAGACGTGGCTTAATCACCTAGCAGTCGAGCGCGGCGTTTCTGCCAATACGTTGAGCAACTATCGCCGCGATGTCCGCCGCTACCTCTCCTGGCTGAGGGATAACGGGGTAGATGATCTGCGGTTGGTGACACGACCGATGGTGGAGGCTTATCTCAAAGACCTGCGCTCACACATGGCGGTGTCCTCAGCCAACCGAGCGCTCATCGTTGCTCGCGGACTGCATAAATTTGCCGTGTCAGAAGGCGTAGTGGACGTCGATGTCGCGGTTGAGGTAACCCCTCCGTCAACTGGGCAGCATTTGCCTGAGACATTATCGGTTGACGAGGTCACCGCCCTCATTGAAGCGACCCCTACTGAGACCCCAGTAGATGTGCGCGACCGTGCCCTGCTGGAGATGCTCTATGGCACCGGCGCGCGCATCTCAGAAATTATCTCCCTTACCGTTGATGACGTTTCCTCCGCGCAGGAGGTAATACGCCTGCGGGGCAAGGGAGACAAAGAGCGGGTTGTGCCAGTGGGCTCGCATGCTCGCCAGGCTCTCGATGCCTACCTGGTGCGGGCGCGACCGGCGCTGAGCAAAGGTAAGACGCCGGCGCTGTTTCTCAATACCCGCGGTGGGGCTTTATCGCGACAAAGTGCATGGACTGTGTTGAAGACGGCAGCGCAGCGGGCGCAATTGGGGAAGTCCATTTCTCCGCACACCTTGCGGCATTCTTTTGCGACGCACCTGCTTGAAGGCGGCGCTGATGTGCGCACCGTGCAAGAATTGCTGGGACATTCCTCGGTGACGACAACGCAAATATATACTCACGTCACTGCCGATTCCTTGCGCGAGGTTTGGCGCACTGCTCATCCTCGTGCTTAAGAAAGGACCACTATGTTTTCAACTCGTATAGCTGGTGCGGTGCTATCTTCCGCATTGCTTTTCCCAGCGGTGGCACACGCGCAGCTGCCGCCGGAAGTAGAAGCTGCTATTGCTGCTCCCATTTCGGTTCCTGCCGGTCAGACCACGACTGTAAGCTTGCCCGTGCCGGCCGAAGCTAGCTACTCCGGCGACGGGTGGAATGTATCTGCCTCTGGTACCTCCGCTACCATCACCGCCCCAGCTGAAGGCGGCCAAGTCTCGGTTCCTGTTTCTGCCCAAGGTATGAATGCGACCCTGACGCTAGTAGCCGATGGGTCGGTTGCACAGGAGGACATTCAGGAAGAAATTGATGGCGCGGAAGGCGGACCGGCCCCAGCTCCAGCGCCGGATCCGGGCTCGAATAAGCCGGCTGGGGGTGACAATGCTCCAGCCGGAAAAGATGCCGAGGGCGGAGATGACAAGCCTGCGCCGTCGAAAGAAAATAGCAACTTGCCGGTTGTTCCAGGTGAAAAGCCGGAGCGCAAGCCTGCCGGGGAAGCCAACCTGGAAGGCGCGGAATACGTCAACCTTGAATCCACAATTGAAGGCAATACTATTACCGCGAAGATGGGCCTCAAGCAGGCCTATGACCTTTACCAGCAGTTCAAGGACACGCAAGAAAACGACGTCACGCTGCGCTACCTTGACGGCGAAGGCAATATCATCCAAGGCGTAAAACGCGACGTGGACGCCTCTTCTCGAACCCTCACCTTGACCTATCCGGAGGGCGAGGCGCCTGATAATCCCTTTATCATGCAGTTGCTTCGCAATGACGGTTCTGGGGCCGCACTCATCGTCACCCTACAGGACCCTAACTATCAATCCGCCGCGGAAAACCTCGATGAGCGCCAGCAAAAGGAACCCAAAGAAGAAGACGGCGGCTCATATCTAGGGTGGATTATAGGAGGGGTAGCCGCAGCGGTGCTCATCGCACTCATAGCTCTAGTGGCAATCCTCAAACGCCGTTCTAGTCAACGCTAAACACTTGATATACACTAAGTCTCGGTACTTTTGGGCTGTAGCGGGTACGCTTTAATGACAACGTTGTAATCAACCCTAAGCCAAGTGTCATGGTCCGGAACTTGGCGTCAAGGAAGCAGGTGTGACTGTGAGCGAAGAGGGTCTCTTTTCTGCCTCTGACGTAGAGGTGGGGCTGACCGGTCGTCCTATCCGTGAGCTACCGGAACCCGCACCCTTGGAGAAGCATGGGCCGGCCACCATTATTTCGATGTGTAACCAAAAGGGTGGCGTCGGCAAAACCACCTCTACCATCAATATAGGTGCCTGCTTGGCGGAGTATGGCCGTAAAGTCCTCTTGGTTGACCTTGACCCCCAGGGAGCGCTGTCAGCAGGCCTTGGTCTCACGCATGATGATATCGAGGACACCATTTATGACGTGATGCTCGATAGTCACACTTCTATTCATTCCGCTATCCAGCACACCGGGGTATCGGGCTTGGATCTGGTGCCGGCAAATATCGACCTTTCCGCCGCAGAAATTCAGATGGTCAATGAAGTAGGTCGCGAGCACACCCTTGCCCGGGCTCTGCGTCCGGTGCGCCGCGATTATGATTTCATCATTATTGATTGCCAGCCTTCCTTGGGCTTGCTTACCGTCAATGCTCTTGCTTGCTCACAGGGTGTGATCATCCCTATGGAGTGCGAGTTCTTCTCCCTGCGCGGTTTGGCGCTGTTGACCGATACCGTGGAAAAGGTTTCTGATCGCATTAACTTTGACCTCGAGGTCATGGGAATCCTAGTGACCATGTTTGACCGCCGGACCAAGCACGCCCGGGAAGTTATGTCCCGAGTGGTGGATTACTTTGGCGATAAGGTCTTTGACACCGTCATTACCCGGACCGTTCGATTCCCAGAGACTTCGGTAGCCGGCGAGCCGATTACTACCTGGGCACCAAGCTCCCCGGCCACGCAGCAGTACCGGAACCTGGCCAAAGAGGTCATCGAGCGCTCGACCGTTTAAGGTATCGTGACCCAGCCGGAGATTACGGGCTTTCGCATTGCACTGCGGAATTTTGAAGGCCCATTTGACCTGCTATTGCAGCTCATTCAGTCCAAGAAGATGGACGTGACTGACGTTGCGCTGTCAGAAGTGACGGACGAATTCGTGGCGTATACACGCCAGCTGGGAGAGTCCGCTGATCTGGATGAGACCACTGATTTTTTGCTAGTGGCAGCTACGCTCTTGGATTTGAAGGCGGCACGGCTACTGCCGCGCGGTGACGTCGACGATATTGAAGACTTAGAACTGCTGGAGTCGCGCGACCTCCTTTTTGCCCGTCTGTTGCAGTACAAGGCTTATAAGCAAGCAGCGGACCAATTCGCCGTGTGGCAGCGCGAGGCGCAGCGCAGCTATCCGCGCGCGGTTTCCATCGAGGAGACGTTTGCTGAACTTTTGCCTCCAGTTTCGCTCGGCCATACGCCGGCCAGCTTTGCCGAGTTGGCTGCGGGCGTGTTCCGTCCCAAACCACCGGAGGAGGTGGCAACCGGTCACGTGCACGCCGTAGCAGTATCAGTACCAGAGCAGGCCGGCAAGATCTTGGAAATACTCAAGCTACTCGGCGCGGGTCAATGGACCAGCTTTGGTGCGCTAACCCGCGACTGTACGGTTTCTATGCAGATAGTGGGGCGTTTCTTGGCCCTGTTGGAGTTGTACAAAGCCAAGGCGGTTGATGCTCAACAAGAAGAAGCGCTGGGTCAGCTGGACCTCTCGTGGACGGGCTTGGATGTTGACCCAGCGGTAGTCGCCGCAGCGAACTGGGACTAAGGGCGCTGCTGGATGAATTCCAGTGTCTCGGGGGACAGCTCGCGGTCGGAGTAGACGCGTACGTCTGGTTCCTCGGGGTGGTCCTCGGTGCCTATGCGGCGTCCTTCCCATACTTGTTGGAGCCCTTGCTTTTCGATGACCCGGATGGCCGCCGGGTGATTTGTTGTTACGCGGGCCGTGATCGGTGAGTCAGGGTCCACTTGGCGGATGCATTTAACTGCTTCCGTGGTGATCTCTGTGGCAAAACCGGCACCCCAATGGGCGGGGCGCAGGCGGTATTTGATGTCCCAGAAGTTTGCCTCGTCGACGAAGATGGCACCACCGACGCCGACGAATTCCGAAGGGTTGTGGCGCATATACGCGGCCCAAGGCCCGAAGTGGTGGGCGTCCCACGACTCGGAGGATGCTTGTGCGAGTGCACGCGTGGTGCGGATGTCAGCAAAGCGCCCATTGGGACGGTGGTTCCAGATACGTCCGTCGCTGTAGACCTTGTGGGTCTCTTCGGTATTAGCGGCGGACAGCGGGATGAGGATGAGTCTGTCAGTGCGAGTGATAGTTTCCATGACAATATGTTATACGAGTCACAGTCAGGAATAAAAGTGATTTGAAGAATTTTCAGCGACTTTTTCTTCTCCAGTAAACTCGGGCGCTATGGATCTTCCCCTCATCTCGCAGTTGCGTTCCCGTCTTGAGTCCATATTGCTCGTGCTCGACTCTCCAGCCTCTGTGGAGTCATTGGCGCGTGCGCTGGGGGCGGAAACGGACGTCGTTAGTGATTGCTTGCGTTCTATTCAGCGCGAGTTGGATAGTCGCGGTTCCGGTATTGACCTGCGCGAGACCCAAGAGGGGTGGCGCTTTTATACGCGCACCGAGAATGCCGGTGCGGTAGAAGAATTTCTCTTGGATGGTGCCCAAACCAAGCTCTCCCGCGCTGCTCTGGAGACTTTGGCGGTAGTGGCTTATCGCCAGCCTGTTACTCGCCAGCAGGTGGCGGCGGTTCGCGGTGTCAACGTTGATGGTGTTATGCGTACCCTTAACCTGCGCGGATTGGTCCGGGAGTTGCCGCAGGATGATTTTGAGGGCGCCGCGCACCGGTACGAGACGACAGAATTGTTCCTCGAGTTATTGGGGATCGATTCTTTGGAGCGCCTGCCAGACTTGGCACCGCTGTTGCCTGACGTAGAGGCGATCGACGAAGAGTACTAGCGTGGGGTAGGATTGCCCAGGTAATTTCATATCTTCGAGAGAAAAGGACACGTACGTGACTCCTCCCGCTCGCCGTGACGGCACACCGGATAAGAAGCAGCGAGACAGTGACATCATTGTCTCGAATGCGAAGCCGGCCCGTCACCAGCATGTGTCAAAGAAAAAGCAGAAGGCTACCGCAGAATCCGTAGCCCGCGAATTGGGCGCCGATTGGCTGGTCGATGAAGACAAGCCCAAGGGAGAGCGTCTCCAAAAGGTGCTCGCCAAGGCGGGCGTCGCTTCCCGCCGCCACGCAGAAATCCTCATCGATGCCGGCCGAGTTGAGGTCAACGGCAAGATCATCGTCAAGCAAGGCGTCAAGGTAAACCCCTCCGTTGACGTCATCCGAGTAGACGGCGTGCGCGTCAACGTCAATGAGGAGCACGACTACTTTGTGCTCAATAAGCCGCGCGGAATGCAGTCCACCATGTCTGATGACTTGGGGCGCCCGTGCGTGGGCGACGTGGTGTCAGAAAAGGTCGCAGCCGGCCAGCGACTCTTTCACGTCGGCCGCCTCGACGCCGATACGGAAGGCCTGCTCATCCTCACTAACGACGGCGAGCTGGCCAACCGCTTAATGCACCCTAAGTACGAAGTGACCAAGACCTACCTCGCGACAGTATTGGGCGAGGCCGATAGGAAGCTCGTGCGCCAACTCAAGGAAGGTATCGAGCTGGAAGACGGACTGGCAAAGGCGGACTTTGCACAGGTAGTTGATACCAACCAGGGGTATTCTCTGGTGCGTCTTGAGCTGCACGAAGGCCGTAAACATATCGTGCGCCGCATGTTGAAGGAAGCGGGCTTCCCCGTGCAGCGCCTGGTGCGTACTAAGCTGCATACGGTTCAGCTGGGTGATATGAAGCCTGGCGGTCTGCGTGCCCTTAATTCCAGCGAGCTGACTAGCCTATACAAGGCGGTGGAGATGTAATGATTTCTAATATGCCGAATGAGGGTCTCATCCTCGCCGTGGATGGCCCATCTGGAACTGGAAAGTCGACCACGTGCCGTGCGCTGGCCAAGCAACTGAATGCAAAGTACGTCGACACTGGTGCGATGTACCGAGTGGCAACGCTTGCGGTGCTGCGTGAAGGCGTCGACCCTGCTGACACCGCCGCGGTTATTGCGGCTACGGCCAATCTGCCCTTAGGGGTATCCGATGACCCGGACTCCACCGAGGTTCTCCTCGGCGGTGAGGACGTCTCGCGCGTTATTCGAGAAGACGAAGTCACCCGTAACGTGTCCGCCGTATCTGCCATTCCGGAGGTGCGCGAGAATCTGGTCGCGCTGCAGCGCAAGCTTGCCCGCGAGGCTCACCGCGCGATTGTAGAAGGACGCGATATTGGCACTGTGGTGCTTGCCGACGCCCCCGCAAAGGCATTCATGACTGCCTCTGCCGAGGTCCGCGCGCAGCGCCGCCAAGCCCAGAATGAAAAGGCGGGCATCGCTTCGGATTACGAGACGGTACTTGCGGATGTCCAGCGCCGGGACGCTGCGGATTCTTCCCGCAAGACCTCACCACTGCGCCCAGCGGAAGACGCAACCCTAGTCGATACCTCCAATATGAGCCCAGAGGATGTTCTGCAAGCTCTAATTAACGTGGTAAAGGAGTCTGTCAATGACTAATCGCGATCCCCAGGAAGAGTCGGAGACTCAGTTCCATTACCCAGCCGGTAAGTTCGATGATGAGGTGGTAGAAGCCTCTCCTGGTTGGGCCGCCGATGATTTCAATACCGAGGAATTCGACTATGACTTCGATGACTCGGAATTTTGTGAGGCTGATTATGGTGACGATTCGCACGCGGAAGAGCCTCTGAGCGAAGAGGAGTGGGAAGAACTCTCCCGTGCCTTTGGTGTGGAATCCGATGATCACACCGAGGAAGCATTGTGCACGGTGGCCGTAGTCGGGCGCCCAAATGTAGGTAAGTCCTCCTTGGTTAACCGTTTCCTTGGCCGCCGCGAAGCGGTGGTAGAGGACCACCCAGGCGTTACCCGTGACCGCATCTCCTATGTTGCGGACTGGAATGGCCAGCGCTTTTTGGTGCAGGACACCGGTGGCTGGGATCCCAACGTGAAGGGTATCCATGCGGCGATTGCCCGCCAGGCAGAAGTCGCGATGGAAACCGCCGATGTCATCGTTATGGTGGTGGACACCAAGGTGGGCATCACGGAGACGGATGAGGTCATGGCCCGCCGCCTGCAGAAATCGCCTGTGCCAGTGATTTTGGTATCGAATAAGTTCGATTCCGATAATCAGTACGCGGATATGGCGGAATTTTATGCCTTGGGCTTGGGCGATCCGTGGCCCGTATCCGCCCAACATGGCCGCGGTGGTGCGGACGTGCTCGATGAGATTCTGCGGGTCTTCCCTGATGAACCTCGGCAGACCGCGATTACCTCTGGACCTCGCCGCGTCGCATTGGTGGGCAAACCTAACGTCGGCAAGTCCTCGCTGCTGAATAAGCTCACCAGCGAGGAGCGCTCCGTGGTCGACAACGTTGCGGGAACCACCGTGGATCCGGTGGACTCTCTAGTGCAGCTGGATGAGCAGCTGTGGAAGTTCATTGATACCGCAGGCCTGCGCAAAAAGGTGAAGAACGCGCAGGGGCATGAGTACTATGCGTCCTTGCGTACCCGCGGCGTTATCGATGCTGCCGAGGTCTGCATCATGCTTATCGACGCCTCTGAGGAAATCTCCGAGCAAGACCAGCGCGTGCTCAATATGGTGCTCGAGGCGGGCAAGGCCCTAGTGATTGCCTTTAATAAGTGGGACCTCATGGATGAGGATCGCCGCTATTACCTGGACCGCGAGATTGATCAGCAGCTGAGCCACTTGCCGTGGGTTACGCGTGTGAATATCTCCGCGGAAACGGGCCGCGCGCTGCAGAAGCTGGAGCCGGCCATGATTGAGGCACTGGAAAGCTGGGATCAGCGTGTGTCCACGGGCCAGCTGAATAACTGGCTGCGCGAGGCCATCGCGGCTAACCCGCCGCCGATGAAGAATAACCGCCTGCCACGCGTATTGTTCGCCACGCAGGCCTCGACTCAGCCGCCGACCATCGTCTTGTTTACGACGGGCTTCTTGGATGCGGCGTATCGCCGTTACCTCGAGCGCAAGTTCCGCGAGCGGTTTGGCTTCCACGGAACGCCTATCCGCATCGCAGTGCGCGTCAGGGAGAGGCGCGGAAAGAAGCGCTAGCAGTATGCCCGTTACGCTGGGATTATAGCACTCAGGCGAGCGATTGTTGCACCGGACGCGGTGTGAGAATTCGCTCGCCTTTCCGTTTATGTCCGGTTATGTGGGGCTGGATAGGATATAACCAGTTAATCATTCTCTCGTGATGGAGGGCTCAGCATGCTAGCCAGCGTAATTGCGCCAGATTCAATTCTGGCCATCGTGCTCCAGGTCATCATCATCCTCAGCGCCCTGCTATTGGGCACTCGCTATGGTGGTATAGGACTTGGTCTTATTTCCGGCATCGGTTTGATGCTCATGGTCTTTGTCTTCGGCCTCGCCCCGGGTGAGCCGCCGGTGTCCGTGATGCTGACCATCATTGCGGTCATCGGCTGCGCCGCCACCTTGCAACAGGCGCGCGGTCTAGAAGTGATGATGCAATTTGCCGAGAAGTTTCTCCGCGCCCACCCAGAGCGCATCACCATCCTCGCGCCGCTGACCACTTGGTTCCTGACGGTACTGTGCGGTACGGGTCACGTCGTGTACACGATGTTTCCGATCATCGAGGATATTGCCCTGAAGAAGGGCATCCGCCCAGAGCGCCCCATGGCTGTGGCATCGACGTCGGCTCAGATGGGTATTACGGCCTCGCCAGTGTCCGTGGCCACCGTATCCCTAGCGTCCATCATCGCGGAAAACGCCGGTGCTATCGACCACGCCTTTTCCATTCCGCAGATTCTCATGGTGGCTATGCCCGCCTCGCTTGCCGGCGTTATCCTCGCTGCGCTGTGGTCTTTGCGCCGCGGCAAGGACTTGGACGAGGACCCCGCATTTCAGGAGCGCATGAAGGACCCGGAGTTTGCAGAAAGCATTCACCAGTCCACCGGGTCGCTCATGGATGAGGAATTTTCGCCAGAAGCAAAGCGTGCGGTGGTTATCTTCCTCGTGGCTATCGCCAGCGTGGTGGCACTCGGTGCGTTCGAATTCCTGCGCCCCCTCGTCCCAGGCGATGACGGCGAGTTGAGCCCGCTTTCGATGAACCTGGTTATCCAAATGGTCATGCTTGTTGCCGGCGCAATCATCCTGCTTACCTGCAAGGCTGACCCGAAGAAGATCGCGTCCACGCCAGTCTTTAAGGCTGGTATGACCGCAGTATTCTCGGTCTTCGGTGTGGCATGGATGGCAGATACCTTCTTCGAAGCCCATATCGATGCCCTGGAGTCCAACCTCGGGTCCGTGGTGGAGGCCGCCCCGTGGGCCTACGCGGTGGTACTGGTCATCGTGTCCAAGCTGGTTAACTCCCAGGCCGCCGCCCTGGTTGCCATCGCTCCGATTGGCCTGCAGCTCGGCATCGATCCCGCCATTATCGTTGGTTTCTACGGCGCAGCGTATGGCTACTTCATCTTGCCAACCTACCCTTCGGACCTAGCCTGCATCGGTTTCGACCGCACGGGCACTACCCACATTGGCAAGTTCGTCATCAACCACTCCTTCCTCGTTCCCGGCGCCATCTCGGTGTTCACCTCCTGCGTGGTGGGCTCGCTATTAGCGCAGGTCCTGCTCTAATCCGAATCCCGTACCAGCACGAAGGCATCCGTGCGGTACGGGATGCGTAGTTTTTGCCCCGGCTTAAATCCCATGTGCTCGTAGAGGTACCAATCCAGGTTGTGGGTCATGCGTTCATGGATGGCCTCGCCATTGCGTAGCCAATAGGATCGGGTGTGCATCAGCTGGTGAAGCTGTTCGGGGGTTAATTCGTTCTCCCAGGTTAAGCGCAGCTCGTGGTCTAAAGACCACGGCTCCGTGTAGTTCGGATAAAAGCCTGGTTTATGTACATCCCCGGAGTGCATGATGCGAGAAAGCCGCAGGATCCAGGGGTCCGCGTTGACATCAAGCGTGTTCCACACCAGGAGAATCTTCCCGCCCGGCGCGAGGACGCGGTCAAGCTCTGCACAGGCGGCTGGCACGTCGACCCAGTGCCAGGTTTGGGCGAGGCAGGCGGCGTCTAGGGAGGCGTCGGCAAGCGCGGTGTTTTCGGCCGTAGCACGAAGGACTGGCAGGTGGAGGCGTGCTGCGAGAATTCCAGCCATATCGTCGGAAGGCTCCAGAGCCAAAACCCGAGGATTGGGTAGGGACTCGGTGAGTTTTCCAGTACCGGCACCAATATCGGCAACGGTATGGGCGTCAGCGATAAGGTCAGAAACCTCGTCCGGATAGCCGGGGCGCACATCGTGATAGGTGCTCGCGCCGCGGCGGAAGGCCTGGGCGGAAGCGGTGCGTTGCGCGGCATCGCGGAAGCCGGGGCCTTGTCTAGTGGAGGCCTTGCGGTAGCTAGGGAAGTGGCTGGGATCGGGGCGGCGAGTCGTCATAGCCCATCTAACCTACCCCGAATTAGAATGGCTGCCTATGAGGACACTTCCTGCACCATCAGATCCCAGGTGGCTGCTAAAGATTGTCTTTTCTCGTCCATCCCTCACTGTGCCGGCCGCACTCTGCATGGCTGTATCTTTTCTGCTTAACGGATCGACTCCAGTGATCGTGGGACATGCCATTGATCAAGCTGTGTCGAAAGGATCCGTTGACCGATTAGGCATGTGGCTGGTGGTATTGGGGGCAGCTTTTGGTCTTAATGCCATAGCCGCATGGTTCGGACGCGGCCTTAACGCGCGAGCCATGCTAGTAATTGGGCACGATGTTCGCATGGCCATCACGGATAGGATTCAGGATCCGCGGGGCATCGCAGGCGAGCCTCGCAGCGCCGGCGAGCTGCTTTCCATCGCCTCCACAGACGCACGGCGCGTGCAGAATGCGGTGATGATGACGGTTTTCCCCGTCGCTGAGATCACCGCCATTGTGTATGTGGCGATCATGGCTAGCCGTATTAACCTGCCTTTAGGCATCGCCATTTTGTGCGGCGGGCCGTTAATGGTGTGGGGCTCAGTGCGCGCGGCAAAGCCTCTGCGTACGCGTTCCGGAATCCGCCAAGCGGCGTTGGCCAAAGCCAGCTCCATGGCCACCGATGTGGTCCAGGGCCTGCGGATCCTTAAGGGCCTGGGCGCTGTAGCCACAGTAAGTAGGCGCTATTCCGCGGTGTCGGGTGCTGCCTATGCGCGAACGATAGAAGCCAATGGTGCCCAAGCGCGGCTTAATGCGGCTACGGAGATTTTGGGGTCGGTATATGTCATTGCAGTGGGTATTGGTGCAGGAATGATGGCTATGCGCTCCATGATTAGCGTAGGTGAACTCATTACGGTCATCGGCCTTACGCAGTTCATTATCACGCCGATGACGATGCTGGGCCGAAATATCGCCTCGCGGTGGGCGGCCGCACAGGCAAGCGCTGAGCGCATTATCGCCGTCCTCGCCGCTCCCGGGGTGGAGAAGAGTGAACCGCAGGTACCAGCCCTCGCCCCTGGGATCAACGTGGTGCCCGAGCCTGTTCCAGAGGATCTCGTCTTCTTGCCGCGCGAGCGATTCCTGGTTGTTCCACACGAAACCATGCTTTTTGAGGGGACCGTGGGGGACAATATTCATCCGGATAGCGCGAGTGCACAACGAGCCCTCTTCGTGGCTGCAGGGGAAGATATCCCGGGCGGGTTAGACCGTGAGGTGGGAGAAGGCGGCCGAAACCTTTCTGGTGGACAGCAACAGCGCGTGGCGCTTGCACGAGCCATTGCTGCCGACGCAGAGATCTTAATTTTGGCCGATCCAACTACCGCGGTGGATTCGGTGACCGAGCAAGAAATAGCGCAGCGGGTTGCCCATCACCGCGGGCCTAAGCCCACGCTTGTCTTCACCACCTCGCCGGCATGGGCAGCAGTGGGGGCGCAGCTATGATGCGGTTTCCTACGGCCTCCTGGCCCCAAGTGCGTAAGGAAGTGGGCCGCCAGCTTTCCGACGTCCCCGGTGCCCGCCCCCAAGCCGCAGCGGCCTTGGCCTTGCTTACCGCAGGCGCCGGCCGCAATGTAGCGATCCCCATCCTGTTGGGAAAGATCGTTGACGCTGTCATTACTCAGGGCGCCATGGTATCGATCGGTATCTCGCTGGTGCTGGTGGCCGCGGTTTCGGCACTGTTTTCCGCGGCGGGGTTCTATGTCCTTTCGCGCCTGAGCGAAAGAGTGATCTCCGCTTTGCGGGAAGATATGGTTTCTACCGTTCTTCGCCTGCCTACCCACCGGGTGGAGGAAGCCGGCCCTGGGGATTTGGTCTCTCGCTCTACCGATGATGTAGCAGAACTATCGGCTGCCGTAACCGAGACCGTCCCCGTGCTGACGAAATCTGCCTTCGCCATCGCAACCACTGGGGTGGCACTAGTCAGCCTCAACTGGCAATACCTACTGGTAGTAGGTGCAGTTACGCCGTTATATTTCATTGCTGCGCGCCAGTACCTGCAGCGCGCTCCACAGCGCTATACCGACGAACGCGCTGCCATGGCGGAACGGGCACGCAGGCTCCTAGAGGCAATTCGAGGGCGAGAGACTGTGCGCGCTTTTGGCATGGAAGACCAGATGCATGCCGGTATTGAACGTGCCTCCGCACAGGTGGTGGACAAAGGCTACGCCGCGCGAAGGACAATGATGGTCCTACAGCTATGGATGACGGGTATCGAGTTAATAATGCTGGTCTGCGGTTTGCTCGTTAGCTTTTGGGTGGTGCAGGTTGGGGCGCTCACCGTTGGTGCAGTCACCGCGGCGATGCTCCTTCTTATTCGCTTGCGGGGTCCGCTCATGGGATTGATGCGAGTAATCGATACCATTCAATCCGACTATGCCTCCCTGTCTCGGATAGTTGGGGTGGTTATGGATCCACCACAGGCGGTACCAGACTTCGGCGCCCCGGTCCCAGGTGGAGTTGCCGAATTGAAAGAAGTGAGCTTCAGCTACGATGACGGCGGCTGGGCTGTGCAAGACGTGAACCTTAAGCTTCCCGCTGGGCACACCGTAGCTCTGGTGGGAGCTTCTGGTGCAGGAAAGACCACGGTCGCTGCTCTTTTGGCCGGACTGCGAGTCCCGGCTACCGGAACAGTCTTGGTGGATGGAGTAGAGGTATCGGCCCTTTCTGATTCCGAAAGGGTGGCGCGTTTAGCGATGATTTCCCAAGAGGTTCATGTATTCTCAGGAACCCTGCGCGAAGATTTGTCCTTGGCCGCCCCGCAAGCCTCAGACGCACAAATGGAAGATGCACTACAGCGCGTCGGCGCACAGTGGTATGCGCAGTTAGAGGAGGGCCTAGATACGGTCATTGGCGCTCAGGGAATCCACCTTGACCCAGTAGCAGCGCAGCAGCTTACCCTGGCGCGAATATTGCTTTTAGATCCCCAGATCGTCATCATGGATGAGGCCACCGCAGAGGCCGGATCGGTGGGGGCGGAAGCTCTGGAAGAAGCCGCGACAGCGGTTACGCGTGGGCGAACTGCATTGGTAGTGGCGCACCGACTAGACCAAGCCGCACGAGCCGATAGCATCGCCGTGATGGATAACGGGCGGGTGGTGGAGCAAGGCAGTCACCACGAATTGTTAGATTATGGTGGCCGCTACAAGCAGTTATGGACCGCATGGCAGAAGGGACGACAAAGATGAACGCGAGGTCGCTACGGGTCGTGTTAGGCGCGGTAGCAGTGAGTTTCCTTGCGGTTGCCGGCGCATCATGTTCGGCCGATTCGCCCGACTCCGCGCCCCCAGCAGTCCCAACTGAGACGAAAAACCTAGGGATTCCAACCTCCGCACCGCTGAGCGGACCCGAGCCAGGAAGCTATACCACCGTTAATCTGCCCTCGGGTCGTTCCTTCATCCTCAGCGTGCCCAAGGACTACACGGGGGAGAAAAAGTGGCCCATCGTCCTGGCCTTTCCAGGCTGGGGACAATCTGCCGAAAATCTCCGCGGCTATTCCCGCCTCGATGCCGCTGATGCCATCACCGTTTTCGCGGAAGGCAAAAAGAAGGCATGGAGCCCTGCTCCCTATGCCAAGACGTCAACAGCAGAAGACAAAAAATTTGTTCGCGACATCATTGATGCCGTTCGAGCAACGTACCGGGTAGATGACTCGCGAATTTTTGCCACCGGCATGTCAAACGGCGGCGGGTTTGCCGCCTACCTGGCCTGTCAGATGCCCGATGTTTTTAAGTCTGTGGCTACAGTTTCTGCTGCCTACTACAAAGATATTCTTAAAGACTGTGCTCATTCGCCCGTGGGGCGATTGGATATTCACGGCACCGTGGACCCCGTGGTGGGTTACTACGGTGGAACGCGCCATAAGACCAAGTACTATTCCGTGGAATCCGTGTTGGAACAAGACCGTAAACGCAATGGTTGCTCTACCAAGGTCGATACGACCCGTTTAGTCAACAATGCACTCGATATGAAGTGGAGTGGCTGTACCGCACCGCTTGAACACATCCGTATCGCCGGAGGCTCACACGTATGGCCTGGTGGTACAGCGGACGCGCACAATGAGGTAGGCAAATTCTTCGCTACCGACCGCGTCCTAGACTTCTTCGGCATTCCCGGTCGCCCGTCCGGTACCGCACAGACTTAGTCCTGGCGATAGACCTGAAAGGATGCGCCTGGGACCTTGCGCACCCTTTCAATGCAAATATCTGCCACGGTAGAAAAGCCCGCGCGATGAGCAGCGCTACGCGGGGAGGTTGGCTCTGGAATTTGCACAAGGTGAAAAGACCGAGTGCCCCCATCGTTGTTGTTGAGTTCCACTACCGCCTGGGCAGTGGTGCCGGAGCCCGCAAAAAAGTCAAGGACGCGCGCATCCTTTCCACCCGCAATGGAAATGAGGTGCTTAATCAAGCGCACCGGTTTGGGAAACTCGAAAACGCCCTCTATCCCCATGACGTCTTCAGCATCACGCCTGCCAGTGCGGGTCACCCCAAAGCGCTCGCCGTCCAAGATGGAGCGTGGGCGCGCTCCCACCTTCTGATAGTTCTTGGTATAGACAAAACCTCGCCGGAACACGAGCTCATCGAAGCGCTGTTCAACCTTTTCCCGGCCCCAACGCCAACGGGCGACTTTTTCTTTTCCCACCGGCTGGTCCGGCCAATATTCCTTGCCGTCGGGCCCGGAGATAGGGAAGTCGAGGGAGGGAAGGTACCCAAGGGTTTTAGAGTCCAACCGCACCAAGGAGTACTTCCCTTTGTCATCCTCATGGTTGTATTTGGTGGAAGTGTGGCCAAGGAGATCGACATTGAATCCAGGGTTATCAGGCGTACGGGCGTAACACAGAATATATTCGTGCTCTACCACCGCGTACTTAGAATCATTCTTGCCGGTGCCGGCTTTTTTCCAAATCAATTGGCCGGCAAAGCACTCCTCTCCAAAAACTTCATCGAGTACCTTGCGCGTATTGGCCACTTCGTCCTCTCCAATGGATACGAAAATAAATCCATTTGTTGACAATACTTGCCGGGCCAAGATGAGCCGGGGAAGCATCATAGACAACCATTGCGAGTGCCACTCTGCATAGCTCCCCGAGCGCATCTGCCGGCGCAAACGGTAATTGTCGCGGTAGACAAAGTCTTTGCCGGTGTTATAGGGAGGGTCTATGTAAATGACGTCAAAGAGCTCTCCGCGGCTGGCAAGTTCCTGAAGTACTGGAAGATTATCTGCGGCAATAATCGCGTTGTCAGCGCCGACAGCTGTACTGAGTGCAGAATCACGCGTGAAATGACGTGGCAGAGGGGTGCTAGCAGCTGCTCGAGCTGCCTCCTTGCCCGGCCATACTAAGCCAAAGAATTCCATGCCCGTCTCCGGAGTAGATGGTCGCGCTGGGTTAGTGGAAGCCATGGTGCAGTGCCTTCGTCGGAGAATCGTCAATACCGTCTAACGCTATCATTTGCAAGACTTAGGAAGATTGGCCTTTGGCTAAAATACTTCAACGCTTTTCCTTAAGCATGGCTAGGGCCGGGCTAAAGCAGCAGGCCCTATTGGGTGCTCGTTAGGCTGCGGGGGTGTCCACATGCCCCTGAGGGCAACTTGGATATGGAGTAGTAAAACTTATTTGGTCTAGTGACCTAAAGAACTTTTCGGTGGCATGTTGGCTCAAGTGTCGGTACGTTGGGGTGTGTTGCCGGACACGGCAGCTTTTAGATAAAGCTAGAACTAGAAGAAAGGATAACCACATGGGTATCTTCGATAAGGCAAAGGACGCACTGAACTCCGACAAGGGCGAAGAGCTTAGCGACAAGGGCCTGGACAAGGCAGCTGATGTAGCTAAGGGCAAGCTCGGCGAGGACAAGGCTGACCAGATCGACAAGGCTCGTGACGCAGCTGACGGCAAGATCGGCAACGAGTAAATAGCTTCGCCCGCTTATAGGGCGAATGGCTACCTTCTATTTTGGCCCCGAGCCCGCAAGGGCTGGGGCCAAAGCTATATAAAGACCAGCGACATAAAGTTGGCAAAGGTCTATATAGGCGCTCCCACCTTTTCGTGGGTGACTCAACTTATAAAGTGAACGTATCCCAAGCAATTTTGCATGAAATCGCTAGGATTATATTTGTGAACAATCTTGAAGGCACCGTTTCCCATGCGGGCTCCACTAAGCAGCGCTTGCTGGAACAAAGTGCCCGTATCCTGGCTAAGGGCGGGCGCGACGCTTTAAAGGTTTGTGCTGTGGCGGAGCAGATCGCTGTTCCAGTCGATGAAGCTAAGTCTTTCTTTGAAGATGACCACGACCTTTACATTCAGACCAGCCGGTTCTTGGATGAGCGTCTCCGAGTAGCGGCCTACGATGCACTCGATAAATTGCCGGATGACGCGACCGCGATTCAGAAACTTCGCGAGTCTGCCAAGGTCTACTTCAACTTGGCTGTTGATAACCCCACTTACTTCGCCGCCTATAACAACTGTGAGACGGCAACGAGCTTTCCCAACTTTGAGGACGGCATCGAAGAGGCGAAAAGCTTTGATGCCTTCCCGCCCACCTTCCGCTGGATTCTTGAACACATGCGGGAAGCCGCCATTGCAGCACGCGGCGATTTTGATCACCGCTTGGTAGTGCTCCAAGCCCTTACTTTCCTGTCTGAGTTGCAGGGTATTACTCACTTGGCCACGTTCGGCATTATGCGTCATCTCTCGCCCACGGCGAAGAAGCAGACCTTCAATGCTTGCATTGAGACTTTATTTTCTGGGTTGGAAGATAGCTTGCGTGACGGGGAGATTGCGCCCTTTGAACCGCTAGCACTCGTTGGCGATCCAGCGGAACCGTTTACTACAGCAGCAAAGGACATGCCAAAGTCTACGGCTGAGGAAAAGCGTGCAGCCATCTTCCGTGGTGCGGCCGAAGAGATTGTCTATAACGGTCTGCCTAGCTTGCATCTCGGCTCAGCTGCTGCCCGAGCAGGCGTAGATTTGGCAGACGCGGAGCATCTTTTCGATGGTAATTCTCACCTGCTGCGTTCTTTGGAAGAGTCTTTGGATGAAGCCAATACGCTAGCGATCATGCGCCAGAACCAGGCCGTGCCAGAAGGATCCCACGGGCTGGATTATATTAAGGCAACCGGATTCGGATATTTGGAGTATGCGCTGGAAGACCCCGTCGGCTTCGTCGCCCTTATCGAGGTATCAAGCCGCTCGATTGTCCCCGTCTCTTTCGATGAACCCGGCGATACTGAACAGCCATTTGATATGGGTAAGGCCTTTACCTACATCATGAATCTGGTGCGCGATGCCATTTCCGAGTCGAATGGGCCACGATCTCCATGGATTCTCTTTACCCAGATTGCGGCGCTGTGGGCCTCCATCCACGGCCTCTCGCAGTTGAGTACTGTAGGAGCCCTGCGCTATCACTCGGCTGATTTCTACTTCAACCTAGCTTCCAAGGTGATGGACGTAGTCATTCAGGGCATGGTCAATGTTCTTGAGCTAAAGCAGCCAGAATAGGAAGCCAAGCAAAAGGGGCCGCGCAGTGGGCTTCCTTTTTCTATATCCATCCCTGGGCATGTGCAGTAGTTGCTGCTTCAAAGCGGTTCCCAGTTCCTGTCTTGGCGATGAGCGATGAGACAATATTGCGCACTGTGCCAGTGCTCAGGTGAAGATGCCCGGCAATCTGGCGGGTGTCGCTTCCCTCCAAGACATGACATGCGATCTCCTTTTCGCGTGCGGTTAGTGGATTGTCGGGCGTGAAAATAGTTTCTTGGGCCAGTGCAGGGTCGATGACCTTTAGACCGGCGTGCACTCGCCTTATGGCTTCGGCAAGTTGTTCGGGTGGGGTGTCCTTGACTACGAAGCCAGCTACGCCTGTTTCCAAAGCACGTTTGACGTAGCCACTGCGCCCAAAGGTCGTGACAATCAGGCTGCGGCAACCCGTGCCCTCAAGTTCAGCGGCCGCATCAAGACCGTTCTTACCGGGCATTTCAATATCAAGTAGCGCAACGTCGACGCCATGCTTGGCGACGAGCCCCGCAACCTCCGCGCCCGTTGCACACTCAGCCACAACGCTGATATCTGGCTCTGTCTCCAAGAGGGCAACTAGCGCCCCACGCACCAATGATTGGTCCTCAGCAATGAGAACTCGGATGGGATCAGTCATTGCCTGAGCCTCCGGCGGTAGTAAGAGGAAGAAAGTCCGTATCGCCATTCATAGTAACCAAGGCCAGAGTACAGCCCTTGCGGCGCGCAAAAAGCAGCTGTCCCCCAGCATCTGTTATACGTTTGCGCAAACCGACAATCCCACCGTGGGCACGAGAAAGACTTTCGTCAGCGTCAAACCCGCAGCCATCGTCTACCACTTGGAGTTGGTGGTCTGTCACCTGAACCCAACAGTGCGCTGCGCCTGAGTGCCGGACCACGTTTGTGGTTAGCTCACGCAGGGCCCAGGAAAATTCGGCGTCGTAAAGCCCAGCGCTTTTGGCCGCAGAGGGCAAGTACGACTCAATGCCGGCAGTGTCGAGAGCCCTGTAAGTCGCGTGGATTTCCCCTTCAAAAGTGGGCATGCGCATCCGGGTTACTGTGGAGCGGACTTCCGCCAAGCCTCTCCGAGAAAGCATGCTCACCTCCTGGAGCTCCTGCTGCGCCCGTTGCGGATCCGAATCTATTAGACGCCGGGCAAGCTCTGATTTGAGGTTGATAACGGTTAAAGAGTGGCCCAAGAGATCGTGAACATCGGTAGCGATATCCTCGCGTTGGCGTGCCAAGTCCAATTCATGCTCCAATTCAGCGCGGCTATCTTCGCGCTGGGAAAATGTACCTAGCAGCACTAGTAGTATTGGCCAGACGAAGAGGACTATCAGGGCCCAGCCGGTGCTTTCAGGAGCGAAGAACCACGTGGTGGTGGCGAGCACGGTCCCCATTAGCAGGGTAAGCGCTAATGCTCGGCGTAGAGAAAGGTTAAAGCCGATCAGCGCCGCAAGGTAGGGCACAAACGTGACGGCTATTATCCCGAAGAAACAAATTGATATCGCTGCGATGGCCGCGAGTGACACCCAGTAGAGCCCGATCCGCTGTCCTAACCGCCATCCGCGTGGGTAGTAGCCCACAGCGCCAAAAGAAAAGAAGTAGACGGCACTAAACGCTAAAGCGCACGCAGATGCCCCAATTCGTTCAGCGAGCGTCGTTCCCGGCGCGGCAAAGGTCATCACCAACCCGGGAATGAGGAAGACCAACCATACGCTGGCGAAAAGAGCGCTATTAAGGCTAAAACCGCGCCACGGATCGCGAAAGGGGCCCATTAACGGCGCGCCTTGTCGCGGGAGCGCAGCACCAGGCAAGCGGTGAGAAAGATGGTCGTCCATACCGCGAAGTTTAACCATGCGGCCCACATGGGGTGCGACACGGTGCCTTCCTCCCCGCTAAGAAACTGCATGCCTTCTGCAAGGGGCCACTGGGCGAGCACAACCGGGCCAAAGAGGGGAGTGAAGCGGCCCAATTCCATCAGCGGCTCAGTAAGTGGAGTGAATACATTGGCGGCAAAGAGGAAGAGGACAACGGACGTCGAGGCGATTGCGACAGAATTGTCGGTGGGCAAAGCCATGGCCCACACCAAGCCATAAAAGCCAAAGGGAATGGAAACTAGGACGCAAGCGATGAAGGCTAAAATCCACTGGTGTGGTTGCATTGCAGCTTGTGTCACGGCGCCGGTGATAAATACCGCGGTGATGGGGAGCAGTGCCTGAAAGCCGATTGATATGAGGTTTGCCCACAGAAGCTGTCGTGGGTGCAGAGGAGTGAGGGCTAATTGACGCGCCCACCCAGTCTTCGCATCTGTCACAGCGGAACCAGAGGCGGAGACGGAACCAGCGACGCCGCCGTAAAGGGCCATGCTGATCATCTCTAAGGCGGCGAAGTTTCCTCCTTTAAAGGGGGCATCACCAAAATCCATCATGGTGCCAAAGAGGAGGTAAAAGAATACCGGCAAGATGGTACTGAAAAAGAGGGGAGTAAGGTTGCGACGAAGGCGCAGCAGGTTGTGAGTGGCAAACCGGAGAGTGCGCGCACTGGTCGTTGCAGCTTGTGTGGTCATGGCATGTTCCTTTCGCGAAGTAGCTAACGGAGCGACGGGCTAGGACTGGGACGCTGTCAAAGCAAGAAATGCGTCCTCTAAGGAGTGTTTGCGAATAGTCAGGTCATGGGCCGAGGTGTGGTTGAGAAGGTAATTCGCAAGTACATCGGAGTCACGGGTGGTCATCCGGGCGTGAGTGCCAGACAAGGAAATCTCGGCGACGGTGGGTAGCTCTTTCGCATTTAAAGGTGTGCCGTCGAACTTTGCCTCGACTATGCGCTTGCCTGACTGTTCGCGTAGTTCTGTGGCCTGAGCATCTGCGCGCAGCTTTCCTTCATGCAGGAGGATTATCCTTGCTGCAAAATTGTCTGCCTCTTCGAGGTAGTGCGTAGCGAAGACAATGGTGCGTCCCTGTTCTGCTTGTCTGTGCATGGTGGACCAGAACTCGTAGCGCGCTTGAGCATCCATGCCAGCTGTAGGCTCATCGAGCAATAAAATGTGGGGATTGCCTAAAAGAGCGAGGGCGAATCGCACGCGTTGTTGCTCGCCACCAGAGCACTTTCCTACTGGGCGGTGCAGGATCCGGTCTAGGTCTGCTTGTTTGGCAACTTCTCCGATGGGAAGGGGATGGGGAAAGGTAGAGGAAATCATCTTTAGTGTGTCCAAGACTGTGAGCTCGGGTAGCAGGCCACCGGTTTGCAGCACGGCGCCAATCTGTGCCGCGCGGATCGCGGTGTGCGGTGTGTGTCCAAGCACGGAAACGCTGCCGGAGGTGGGGGTGGTAAGCCCGAGGATGAGGTCAAAAAGGGTGGTTTTGCCTGCTCCATTGGTGCCTAATAGGCCTACGATCTCGCCTTGGGCGATGCTGAAGGAAATTTCGCTGAGCGCCTGGACGGGATGGGAGGATCTCGTGGCGAAGGTTTTACTGACTCCGGATACGTCTATAGCCAGCGGTTGTGCGGTTGATGGATCTGTAGTTCTCATACCTGGAAGGTATCTATAGCCAGCAAAAATGATGAATAGAATCTGTCAGCACATTTTCATGACAAGTGTCATGACGCGATAAGGTAGGAAAGTGCTTACTACTCTCGCAGCGGCTACTGGACTATTCGTGGCCACCAACATCGATGACATTGTGGTGTTGTCCCTCTTCTTCGCCCGTGGAGCTGGACGCAAGGGCACGACGCCCGCGATTCTGCTAGGTCAGTATGTGGGGTTTCTTGGCATACTCGCGGCCTCTGCCGTTGTCGGACTGGGCTTTAATGCTGTTTTGCCTGAGGAATTGATTCGCTACTTTGGTCTCATTCCATTGATTTTGGGCCTATGGGCAGCGTGGCAAGCATTCCGGGGTGAGGATGACGATGAGGACGTTTCGGGTAAAAGGCTTAGCGCACTTGCGGTAGCCGGGGTGACCTTCGCCAACGGTGGCGACAATATCGGCGTCTATGTGCCAGTTTTTACCACCTCTACGCCGGCTGAGGTAGCGATCTATTGCGTGGCTTTCTTAATTCTGGTGGCGCCCCTAGTGTGGGCAGCGCGGTTTGTGGCCACGCGGCCGGGCATTGCAGAAGCACTGGAAAAGTGGGAAAGCGTACTGTTTCCAGCGGTCTTGATTCTTTTAGGAATTGCGATCTTGCTTGCGGTGTAAACGCAGAATAGAAAAAGCCGGCACCTTTACGGTGCCGGCTGAACTTTTTGTCGGGCTAACAGGATTTGAACCTGCGACCCCTACACCCCCAGTGTAGTGCGCTACCAAACTGCGCCATAGCCCGCCGTCGAACTGTGCGACTTGTCTAGATTACATCAGTAGGATTCTACTGTGAAATTTGGGGTGTAACCTGCGCTAAAACTCGCCACTGGAGTACACCCAAGCGCCGCCGACACGGCGAAACGAGGAACGCTCGCGTTGTGAGCCAACGGCCGCGCCTTTATAGAAGGCCTCAAACTCCACTACGCCGGAATTATCGAGCAATCCGCCTGCTTGGGTGTCCAGAATATCGAGGCGATAAAACCGGACGGGAGAATCAGCCAAGTCGAGTGTTGCAGGGCGAGTATCGGGATCCCACGTACGGAGGAGATAGGCTTCGTCTCCAGTAACAAAGGCGCTAAAGCGCGAGCGCATGAGCGCCTCCGCAGTGGGGGCGTTGGTGCCGGCATGGTACTTGCCACAGCACTCGCCGTAGGTCAGGCCGGTGCCGCACGGGCAGCGGCGCGAGGGATCAAAGGCTGCCATTAGTGCGCGTCCACGTCCACGATGGTGACGTTGCCGAGCATGCGCTCAACATCGGTGTCCTTCGCGGCAGAGCGCAGGGCGGACTTTTCTTCCGCTGACAGTTTTCCGGCAAGCTCGATGCGGCGTTCGAAGCTAGCGGGGCCGGTTTGGGTGATGCTCACGTGGACGTCGTCAAGCGCAAGCCTCTTGCCGGCATCCTTGATTGCTTGGGTGGCGGCCGTAGCCAGCGCGGACATAACAAGGCCCTCTGCGGTAAAGCCCTTACCCTTGCCGCCATTCTTCTTCGTGCGGTCGGCACTGAGGTTGTGGTCATTATGGCGGACGACCACGCCGAATTTGGTGCCGGTGGCCGGCTGCGCAACGGCGGCGTCGGTTCCTACTTCCTCCGGGCGGTAATCAGGAACGATAAACTGCTCGGCCCACGCACCGATGAGATCCGCAGCGCGGGCTGCCGTGCCCTGCTTGGTGAGCAGATGATCGGTCTTGTCCAGGGAAACCAAGGATTTGGGGTAGCGCGTGAGCAGGAAGATATTTTGCGCATTGTCTATGCCCACCGTCTGGTCAATGGGTGAGTGCAACACCATCAACGGCTTGCGGAGCTTGGGCAGGTACTCCTCAGGGTTGGTATCGGCCAAGTCCTCGAGGAACTTGCGGGAAATGATAAGGCCGCGGCCACCGAGGATTACTTCCACCTCTCCGTTGGCGTCGACCTCGCCAATTTTGTCCGCATAGTGAAGCACGGAGTGGGCAGGATCAAAGGGCGCGCCAATGGTGGCTACCGCCTTAAGTGATTTCATGGTGGTGGCCGCCTTCAATGCAGCGGCGCCACCGAGCGAGTGGCCCATGAGCAATTGTGGAGCAGAGTAGTTCTCCGTCAGCCAGGCGGCAGCGGCATGGATATCATCAACATTTTGGCTAAAGGTAGTATCGCCAAATTCTCCGGCGGACTGGCCAAGACCGGGAAAATCGAAACGTAAAGTGGCGATGCCGAACTCGGTGAGCTGCTTCGCGGTGCGGGCAGCACCGGGAGTGTGGCGCGAGCCGGCGAAGCAATGGGCAAAGATGGCATAGGCGATCGGGGGAGAATCCGGGAAGTCGATGGTTCCGGCCATCTCGGTTCCCCGGCTCGAAGGCAGCTTAACATTGACGGATTGCATGAGAACTACAATAACGGGCCTCTTACCCGCAAGCCATACCAGGTTGACTACAGTCGATAGGAGCAATCCAAATAAGGAGGATGAGGTATGGGCGCGTTCGATTGGTTCTGGAAAGCAATGGGCTCGCAAAGCGAGCGTAACGATAAGAAATCCAAGGCCATCGTGGGTTCAGCCGATGAAGCGGCTCGGGCATTGGGCCAGCAGGACGACGCAGCTGTAGCCCAAGCTGCACGCGATGCCGTTGCAGGCGGCGAGATTGCGGATAAGGCGCAGTTCCTCGCGGCCCTAGCAGTAGCGTGCGAGCGCACCCTAGGGATGCATCCCTTCAATGTGCAGTCCCAAGCCGTACTGCGCCTGCTTACCGGAGACGTCATCCAAATGGCCACCGGCGAAGGCAAAACTTTGGTGGGTGCCATGGCGGCTACGGGTTTCGCGTTGACTGGCAAACGCGTCCACGTTGTCACCGTCAATAACTATCTTGCCGCCCGCGACGCCGAATGGATGCGTCCTGTCGTGGAGTTCTTTGGATTGAGCGTTGCCTCGGTTACGGAGGGCATGACACCGGATGAGCGACGCGCTGCGTACGCGCAGGATATTATCTACGCACCGGTCAACGAACTGGGCTTTGATCTGCTCCGTGATAACCAAATTACTGATCGCTCCCACACGGTGCAGGCCGCCGGCGACGTTGCCCTCGTAGACGAGGCCGACTCTGTCCTAGTGGATGAGGCCCTTGTGCCCCTGGTGCTGGCCGGAAATCGGCCAGGTGAGGCCCCCACCGGGCACATCACCAATGTGGTTTCCCGTTTGCGCGAGAAGCTGGATTACTCCATCTCTGAGGACGGCCGCACCGTTCAACTGACGGAGACTGGTGCCCGCCGCGTGGAGCAGGAATTGGGCATTGATTCGCTCTATTCGGAGGAAAACATCGGCACCATCTTGGTGAAGGTTAACCTCGCCCTGCATGCAAAGGCCCTGCTTATCCGGGACATCCACTACATCGTGGTGGATGGCAAGCTGCAGCTTATCGACGCCTCCCGGGGCCGCGTCGCAGACCTACAACGCTGGCCCGACGGGCTCCAAGCGGCAGTAGAAGCCAAAGAAGGCCTCGAGGTTTCCGAAGGTGGGCGCATCCTCGACACCATCACGCTGCAAGAACTTATGCGACGTTACCCACTTGTGTGCGGCATGACGGGTACCGCGGTGGAAGCGACCGATCAGCTGCGGCAGTTCTATGATCTTCATGTATCCGTGATTGACCGCAATAAGCCGCTGCAGCGCTTTGATGAGCAAGACCGCATTTTTGCGACCGTCGATGATAAATCTGCCGCCATCGTGGAGGAAATAGCCACCATTCACGCCACGGGGCAACCCATCCTTGTGGGCACGCAGGATGTAGCCGAGTCGGAAGATCTGGCGGATGCTCTCCGCGAGCGGGGCATTGAAGTCAATGTACTCAACGCCAAAAATGATGAGCAGGAGGCACAGATCGTCGCCGAGGCCGGCGATATTGGACGCGTCACCGTCTCTACTCAGATGGCCGGGCGCGGCACCGATATTAAGCTGGGCGGTGCTAACGAAGCTGACCATGATGCAGTAGCGGAGTTAGGTGGCTTGGCGGTTATCGGTACCTCCCGCCACCGCACCGCCCGCTTGGATAACCAGTTGCGCGGCCGTGCGGGTCGGCAAGGCGATCCGGGCCTATCCCTATTCTTCGTCTCCCTCGAAGATGATGTGGTCCAGCAAGGCGGCGACGGCGAGACTGTGCGTGCTCAACCGGCAGAAGATGGGCGCATTGAATCCAAGCGAGTAAGTGATTTCGTGGCACACTGCCAGCGCGTGACCGAGGGCCAACTACTCGAAATTCATGCCCAGACCTGGAAGTATAACCAGCTCCTAGCTGATCAGCGCATCATTATTGATGAGCGCCGAGCCAAGCTGTTGGATACTGATCAAGCGTGGCAGGAACTATCCCAACGTGCTCCGGAGCGTGCAGCAGAGCTATCGGAGGTTCCAGAGGAAGCCCGCATCAAGGCCGCGCGCGAAATCATGCTGTATCACTTGGACTTGGCCTGGGCCGACCACCTAGAGCTCATGGACGATGTGCGCGAGTCGATCCATCTGCGCGCCATCGCCCGAGAGACTCCCATCGACGAGTACCACCGCATTGCGGTGAGGGAGTTTAAGGACTTGGCTCAGAGGGCCGTAGACAAGTCTGTGGAGACTTTCCATACAGTGCTTATCGACGCCGCCGGGGCACACCTCGATGACGCCGGCCTCGCTCGTCCGAGTGCTACATGGACCTACATGGTGTCCGATAACCCCCTTGCGGGCAAGGGAAATTCCGTGCTGAGCGGCATCGGAAACATTTTCCGGTGAAATAATTCCCCGCGAAGGGGTCACGGATTCAAATGAGTCGCTAGTATTGTTATAAGTAACTCGTAACTAATCCCCGGAGGTAACAATGAGCGAGAACACCGGAACCCCGGAACCACAGGTAGAGACCACATCTGTATTCCGCGCAGACCTGCTCAAGGAGATGGAAAACGGCGCGAATGGCAATGATGCTACCGTTGCCGGCACCGACAATCTGGCGGAAGGTCAAGCCCTCCTCGTGGTAAAGCGTGGCCCGAACGCAGGTGCCCGCTTCTTGTTGGATCAGGCGACTACTACCGCCGGCCGCCACCCTGAGGCAGACATCTTCCTCGATGACGTTACGGTGTCCCGCCGCCACGCGGAGTTTCGCAAGAATGATGACGGCAAGTTTGAGGTAGTTGATGTGGGATCCCTGAACGGAACCTACGTTAACCGCGAGCCCCGCAACTCCCAGGTGCTCGAGGTAGGAGACGAAATCCAGATTGGCAAGTTCCGCTTGGTTTTCATCGCTAACCAGAGCTAATTTTTTACGTAGACTAGCCGCGCTTCCTTACTAGGAGGGGCGGTGTAGTCTACTTATGGCACGATAAGAACTTTCAGTACCCCTAAGAGATAGACACAGTGAGCGCAGCAGATTCTTCGGCAGCAGCAGTACGCCGCACCAGCCCTAAAGCTAAGAAGCCAAAGACCATGTCCATTGGCGTGGTTTTGGAAACGCTGAATCAGCAATTCCCAGACGTCACGGTGTCTAAGATTCGCTTCCTCGAATCTGAGGGGCTCATCAGTCCACAGCGCACGGCCTCTGGCTATCGCCGCTTCACCCAAGAAGACGTGGACAGACTGCGGTATATTCTCACCACTCAGCGCGATAACTATACGCCGCTGAAGGTTATCCGCGAGCAGCTAGAAGCCATGGATTCCGGCCAGGTGACCGCCATTGTTTCTGCGGGAAATGCAGAAACCCTACTCTCGCCGCAGCAGTTTAGGGCCCCTGTGGTCACGCGCCTGACCGACGTAGAGGTAGCTACCCAAGCTAGTGCCAGCGAAGATGATGTAGCTTCCTTGGTTAAATATGGCCTCATCCGCCCGGATGCCGCAGGCTTTTTCAATACCGACGACGTAGCCATTGTCTCTGCAGCGGTGGCCCTCAAAGCTTTTGGTTTTGGCGCCCGTGAACTCAAGTCCCTGCGTAATAACGCCCGCCGGCAGGCTGATTTGATTTCCCAGGCGGCAGCTCCCGTGGCACACTCAAACTCTGATACCGCGCATCAGAAGGCAGAGGAAATCTCCCAGCAAATGACCGCTCTAGTGGTCTCCTTGCACGCAACTCTGGTGAAGTCGGATCTGCGCGACGAATACCACTCCTAATACACACGTAATCCCGCGTTTGTGGGAGAGTGGTATTTATGAGTGATGTATCCCTAGAGTTTCACGGTATCCACCAGGTAGGCCCCGAAGACGATGTGTGCGCTGTGCTGCGCTGGCCGGAAGAGAACCGGTTGATCCCCGTGTGGATCTCCCCGATTGAAGGCATGCAACTAGCTGCCGCTTTAGACGGCCACCAGCCTAATCGTCCCACCTCGCACGATCTTATCTGCGAGGTACTAGAGGGCACTGGCGGGGTAGAGGCCATTGAAATTGCCAACTACCACCAGGGAACGTTCATGGTAGATATTAAGGCTCCGAACGGAGAGGTTTATGACTCTCGGTTGAGCGACGCACTTGCCGTATCCGAATATTTCCACGTCCCCATTTCAGCCGAGGCGGATCTCCTTGCCCAGGTTTCCGTATATGCCAGTGATGCAGACGTGAAAGAGTACTTCGACCTGGAAATTTCCACCCACGCCGCAGGCGATAATCTACCAGCCAGCGAAAACAATGATTCCTCGACCTCGGCGTCGGGAAATGCCCAGGCAGATGCGGATTTTGAAGCCATGATGAGGTCTTTGGGTATGGAGGAAAAGGATTTCCTATCGGGGGATGACGACGAAAAAAGTTAATGACACGCGTGTGACTAATGGTGACAATGGGGTTTGAGAAGTCTAAAGTTGTACTTGACAGTTGAGCAAGCAGCGCTTGACGGGCGTATGCGCTTGGCTTTTAATTGATCTTTAGAAATTCCAACAAACCCCATTGGAGTAATTACGTGAGCATTAACGAGGACTCCCAGTCCGAATCCACCTACGTACAGGAATCGCTTTTTGACGTCGGACCCGACGAAGAGGTGGGCTACCGCGTTCCCATCGCTTGCCAAGTTGCCGGCATCACCTACCGCCAGCTGGACTATTGGGCACGCACCAACCTGGTCAACCCTTCCATCCGCACGGCGCGCGGCTCCGGCTCCCAGCGCCTGTACTCCTTCAAGGATGTACTGGTGCTCAAGATTGTGAAGCGCCTCCTGGATACCGGCATCTCTCTGCAAAATATCCGATTGGCAGTTGAGTCCCTGCGGGATCGTGGTGTGAATGACCTAGCAGAGCTCACCCTCGTATCCGACGGCACTACCGTTTATGAGTGCCGTTCCAACGATGAGGTCATTGACTTGCTCGCCGGCGGCCAAGGCGTCTTCGGCATTGCAGTTCCGGGCATCTTGAAGGAGCTGTCCGGCACCATTTCTTCTTTCCCTTCGGAACGCATCGAAGACTTCGCCGAAGACAATGTAGTCGGCCTCGACGAGTTGGCCGCTCGTCGCAAGCGCAAGAGCTCCTAGGCTCGTCCACACAGAATCCACCCTCCTCCCAGCTCACGGGGAAGCAGGGTGGATTTTTGATCTCTATCGCAATGAGTGCACCATCCAAGACAGTCTATTCCGCGCTGTGTGGCCTCGCGGGATCGAAGTCGAGCCCAGGCTTAGTACCCGAGCCGACTCTGTGTTTAGATCTGGTGCAGTGCCCGTAGTTCCGCGGTGTAGGAGAGCACTAGTCACAATAAGCCGACAAGAAAGGCACCGAACGAGGCGTCGTTCGGTGCCGTAGGCAAGGAAGAGTTGCGTATTAGACTCCTGCGGCCTTATTAATTGCTCCAGAGACCGTCGCTTCATCGGCTGAGTCAACAGAGGTGAAGCTATCAGCCGCGGACTTCAGTGCGGCATCGACATTGCCTTCACCGACATGGACGACGCTGAGGGAAACGTCCTTGGAGGCGGCGTCTTCAAGAGCGGACGTGAATTGCGCGTCACCCATGTCCTGCTCGGTACCAGTAGTTACCACGACCACGCGTGCCTTGTCGCCAGTTCCTGCGGCTTGATCGGCGGCATTGGCGATAGCTGCTACAACGGCGCTGCGTGTTTGTGGAACACCGCCAGTTCCAAAGCCACCGAGCGTTCCGGATACAGCGTTGCCATCACCAAAGCCTAGGTTTTGTCGGAAGCCAACCGTGGCGGTCTCGGAGATAGGAGAGGAGTAGTTCCACAAAGAAACTGCTCCGCCGTCAGCGGCTAGGTCAGAAGCAGTGGTGCCCAAGGCTTCGGATACAGGGCCGTACATCGGCGCCATGGCCGTAGAGGTATCCAAGAGCAGGAGCGTATTTGCCGCCATCGTCACATCGGGCTTGGGAGCTGCTGCGGAACTCGTCGCTGGAGCGGAGCTCTTCGGGGAAGAACTCTTGGGGGCAGCGGAGGTGGAAGCACTGGAAGCAGCTGTCGTACTGGTCTCCGGTGCGTCCTCGGTGCTGCTTTCCACTGCGGCGGGTGCGGCGGAGTCTTCGCCGTCGTCGTTGCCTGCGCCGCGCAAAAGGAAGACCACCAAGGCAATTATGGCCAGCAGCGCGATAATAGCCACCGCAATAACCCATCCCGCTACTGCGAAGCTATTTTTCCCGTTTGAATGCCGTGCCATGTGGTGTCTTCCTCCCAAACAAACTGCCGTTGTTAGTGGCTCATTCTAGCGGGGCAAGTGCTTGATCTATCACAGCGACAAGCCGGTCTCGCAGTGGTTTAGCTGTGAGCGCCAGCGTTCGTTGCCTCGAGACGTACTCGGCCTTGCCCTCAGGGGTCTCGATGGGTACCACGCCAAGTCCCCAATCACGGCAGTCATAAGGAGATGCCTCCATGTCAAGGATGCGCGCTTCAATCGCCAAATCCAGACATTCAAGGAAAAGTTCGCCTGGTACGAGAGGTCCCAGCTTCCAGGCCCACTTATATAGATCCATCGTGACGTGTACGCAGCCTGCCTGGTCATTGTCGGGCTGATTTTCACGATGCAGGACAGTGAGGTTAAGAGGGCGAGCAGGAGGGGTAAAGAACCGGAAGGCATCATAGTGAGAACACTTAATTGAGTGCTCATCGACAACCCGGTTGGTGCCGTCCGCACCGAGCCGCAAGGGCAGCGAATGACGCGGGGAATCTGTGTGGTAGACCATTGCCCATTCATGCAGACCGAAGCAGTCAAAGTGGACCGGATTGGTCGCGGAACGCCGAAGCAGATTGGAGATATAGCGAACCGAGTCACCACGACGCTCTAGAAAGCTGGCGAGGTCGACGGTGATGCCTTCTGAGGTGGCGTGGTAATCCCGCCATTCAGCGTGCTGAGGAGTGCCTGCTAGCGCAGTTCCTACACCCGGGTGCCAGCGCTTTAGGTGAGAGGGACGTACGGGGTAGTACTCAAAGAGAAAATCGAAAACAGGGTGGTAGCTGCCAGGATGCCGGAAGCGCTCCAAGCGGTCTGTGGCTTGCTTTTCGTGTTCATGCTGTTGAGCACTCCAGTCCTCAGGGCTCAAGATGCGCATGAGCGTTCACCTCCTTGACTTAACGGCGTCGGCGGCGGGCGACTTTGCCGCCCGAGCGGCGGCGTTGAGAGTTGGACTTCTTGACAGATTTCGCCGGTTTCTGGGGCGCGCTCTGCCCGGGTGGGGGAAGGGCAGGGCCATTGGGCTTGCGAGCGCCCGTAATCTCCTTAAGGATCGGTGCGCCAGCAGGATTGTCACGGTGAGAAATATCGTGCTCCGTAGCTGTGACCCCGGCTTTCTTAATGAGAGCGGCTACTTCTTTGCGTTGTTCATCCATGACCAAAGTGATCACGGTACCCGCAGCACCGCCGCGTGCCGTGCGGCCGGCGCGATGGAGATAGGCTTTGTGCTCTGCGGGCGGATCGACGTGAACGACGAGTGAAACGTCCGCAATATCGATACCGCGGGCGGCAATATCGGTGGCGACCAAGACCGGAATGCTGCCATCGGCGAAGCCTTCGATTGCGCGGGTACGCGCGCCTTGGCCTTTATCGCCATGCAATGGATAAGCGTTGATGCCAGAGCGACGCAATTTCTTGACCTGCCTGTCCACGCCGTGCTTGGTGCGCATAAACATGATGGTTTTGCCTTGGCGGGCAGCGATGCGCAGCACCACCTCGTTGCGGGCGGGACGCTCGCCGACGAAAAAGAGGTGATGGGACATGGAATCCACTGCAGCTTGCACCGGGGCTGTGGAGTGGACCACCGGGTCATGGAGGAATTGCTCCACCAGCTTATTGACTTCGCCGTCAAGCGTCGCCGAAAACAGCAAGCGCTGGCCTTGCACCGGAGTTAGGCGCAGAAGCCTGCGTACCTGGGGCAAAAAGCCCATATCGGCCATCTGGTCGGCTTCATCCAGTGCAGTAATCTGGACCGCATCCAACTGCAGCTTGCCCTGGTCAATGAGATCCTGGGCACGGCCAGGGGTAGCAACAAGAACATCAACGGGGCGGGCGAGGGAGCGGATATGGTGATTAATGTTTACCCCGCCCACGACAGCGAGCACTCTTAAGCCCAGCGTTGCCGCAGGTTCATCAAGGCGCTGGTGAATTTGAGTAGCCAACTCGCGGGTGGGGGCGAGGATGAGCGCACGGGGATGAGCAGGCTTGGACGCGCCTGTTCCGGCAAGGCGGGCGAGCATAGGCAGGCCAAAGGTATAGGTTTTGCCCGACCCGGTTGGGCCGCGGCCGAGTACGTCTTTGCCTGCGAGGGCGTCGGGAATCGCGGCTTTTTGAATAGGAAACGGTTCGGTAATGCCTTGGTTGTGCAGAACGTGCACCAGGCGCTGGGGAAGGCCGAGATCGGCAAAAGTAGTCATCGCTTTCCCATCCTATCGGCAGCGTGTCGGATCGCCGCATTCAACGGGAAAGACCTGCTCGGAAACGTGATTGGGGCCCCGAAGGGCCCCTGAACACGTCACTGCGAATCTAGTCGGTCTGGGTCAGGCTGCGGTCACCGGACCACTCAATGTGGAAGGTGCCCGGCTTGTCGGTGCGCTTGAAGGTATGGGCGCCGAAGAAATCGCGCTGGCCCTGAATGAGAGCGGCCGGCAGGCGCTCGGCACGCAGGCTGTCGTAGTAGGAGAGGGACGACGCAAAGACCGGTGCCGGAAGTCCCAGCTGGGTAGCGGCGACGACCACGCGGCGCCAAGGGTCGATGAGGTCTTCCAGCTCGCCCTTGAAGTAGGGATCGAGGATGAGGGCGGGCAAGTCCGCGTTATTGTCATAGGCTGCCCGGATGCGATCCAAGAACTTGGCGCGGATGATGCAGCCGCCGCGCCAGATGGTTGCTAGATCGCGCGGGTCAACGTCCCAACCAAATTCTTCGGATCCTGCCTTAATCTCGTCAAAGCCCTGGGAGTAAGCAATGAGCTTGGCGGCATAGAGCGCGCGGCGCACATCCTCGATGAACTCGGCCTTGTCCACGTCCAGGGCCTTGATGGTGCCGGCGGGAAGCTGGCCTTCTTGGGCGGCGCTGCGCTGCGCGGTGGAGGAGGACAGCGCGCGGGCGAAGACGGATTCGGCAATACCGGTAATCGGAACGCCGAGCTCCAATCCATTGATGGCAGTCCACCGGCCGGTGCCCTTCTGGCCGGCGGCGTCCACGATGACGTCTACAAGCGGGGCGCCAGTCTCCGGATCCTTTTGGGCCAGAACCTCGGCGGTGATTTCAATGAGGTAGGAATCAAGGTCGCCGGAGTTCCATTCGCGGAATACCTCTGCGATTTCGGCCGGCTCCATGCCTGCGCCATAGCGCAGCAGCTGATAAGCCTCGCCGATGACCTGCATATCGGCGTACTCGATGCCATTGTGGACCATCTTGACAAAGTGGCCGGCGCCGTCCGGACCAATGTGGGTTACACACGGGGTGCCATCCACATTCGCAGCGATGGACTCAAGAATCGGGCCGAGGGTCTCCCACGACTCCTTGGGGCCGCCGGGCATGATGGAGGGGCCATTGAGCGCGCCCTCCTCGCCGCCGGAGATTCCTGCGCCGACGAAATGCTTGCCGCGGGCGGCTACGTCCTTCTCGCGGCGAATGGTGTCAGTGAACAAGGCATTTCCGCCGTCGATGATGATATCGCCATCATCCATGGCCTCGGCCAGCTGATCGATGACCGCATCGGTGGCCTTGCCAGCCTTGACCATGATGATTGCCTTGCGTGGGCGCTCCAAAGAAGCCACAAAGTCCTCGATGGATTCCGAAGGCACGAAGTTGCCTTCTTCACCGTGGGTCTCAATGAGCGCATGGGTCTTTTCAGGGCTGCGGTTATACACCGCTACGGTATTGCCGTTGCGGGCAAAGTTACGGGCCAAATTAGAACCCATGACCGCCAATCCCACGACGCCAATCTGAGCAAGTTCATTCTTATCAGTCATGCTGCCTATCCTACGTCACTAGGATGCGAGGCTGGCATCAATGGCTAGGCTGGTGGACTATGTCGGATACGCAGAAACTCAATGACTTGCTCCACCTCGCGCACACGCGAGTGCTCAATGCAGAAGAACTGGAGTCTCTCAATGCCTTAAACGGCGGCCTTGCGGCATTGCTAGGACTGCAGTTCACCTACGTGGGCCCGCGCGAGGCCCGGGCGACACTGCAGGTGCTGCCGGAGCATCACCAGCCCTGGGGAGTAGCCAACGGCGGGTTGTATTGCTCTATCGCAGAAACCGTGGCCTCCATTGCCAGCGTGGCGGCTGCCGACGCTCCCGCGGTCGGCGTCAATAACTCCAGCGACTTTATTCGATCCACAGGTGAGGGCGAGTTAGAAGCCGTGGCTACGCCAGTGCAGCTAGGCGGCCGCACCCATGTGTGGAGCGTCGAGATGCGGCAAGGCCGCGAGCTTATCGCCCGCACCACCTTGCGCACAATGATTCTGCGCTAGTTTACCCGAGCGGCGGTAAAAGACATGCCGTGGGCGGAAAGCCGCTGCAGATAAGGCTTTCCAAGTCCGGTGGCCGGGGTGAGTACGCCGCCTGCGCGGTTAGTACCGGAGCGCGAATCGAGCAAGCAGAGCGCAGCCTGGCTCAGCATCATGGCGGTGACTTCATAGCCTGGGTCGCCTTGTGCTGACACAGTTGCTCGCCAGCGTTCGCCATCTTCGGTAATGCCGTGGTGGCTGACTTGGAAATGCGCACCGCTAGGTCCGGGTGTGGGCAGAACCTTTTCCACCAGTGGGCGCAGGCGCGACTGAGTGCCATCAAAAAGTAGCTTGGTGGCGAGCGCCAGCCCATAGGCGCGTGCGCGACCGAGAAGACCGGTGCCAGCCCACCATGCTTCCTTGTAAAACAGGCGTGTGCCCCACGCGCGCCCCAGCAGAGCGTTAGAGCGGCGCACCACGCGGGTATTGAACATGGACATGAAAAAGGGGCCTACCCAGCCCACACCGTCGACTTCTTTAATTTCGAAGTCCTTCTGGAGGCCGTCTAAGCGTGGCCCGGCCTTGGGATCCGGGTCCAGGGAGTAAGGATTGTGCAGGTTGCGGGCTACCTCTTTATCCGCGTGCGCGGCATGCGAGACCTGCAGGGAAGACTCGATTGTGCCCGGAGAGATTCCGCCTTTGAGCTTGTCGACGACCATCTGTACTCGTGCAAACGGCTTTCCTGCCGCCTGGTAGAGATTGAGCATGCCAATATCTGAGGGCACGGAATCAAAGCCGCAGGAGTGAACGATGCGCGCACCCGTGGATTGGGCGGTGGCGTGGTGGGAATCGATGCTGCGGCGAATAAAGGGAACCTCACCGCAGAGGTCAACATAGTCCACGCCATGGCGCGCGCAGGCGGCAACGACGTGGCCGCCATACAGGCTGTAGGGGCCGACCACGGTGATAAGCACCTTGGTACCTTCCACCATGCGCTCCACAGCGGCGGCATCATCGGCGGCGGCGATGGCGATGTCCCAGTGCGGATTGAGTTCATCGCGCAGCGCGGCTAGCACCGGTCGGTTCCGGCCGGCCAGAGTCACAGAGGGCGCGTTAATCGAGGCAAGGTAGCGCGCCACCAATTGGCCGACCAGCCCGGTAGCGCCATAAACAGTGATATCGCTCATAGCGCACCAGCGTACCGGAGGGATTAGAGCCAGTGGTTCTTTCGGAACCAAGCCCACAGGCCCACAACGACCAAGATCATGATGATAATCGCCATGGGGTATCCCAGCGCCCAGTGTAGCTCCGGCATAATGTCGAAGTTCATGCCGTAGATACCCGCCACCAGGGTAGGCGCGGCCCACATGCCTACGACCGCGGAAATGGTGCGCATATCCGAGTTCTGTTGCATCGTTACCTTGGCTACCGAGGCGTCGATAAGCGAGGTAAGGCGCTCATCGAAGCTGGATACTTGGTCCTTGACCACGAGCTCATGGTCGTTGACATCGCGCAGGTAGGAGCGCAGTTGCTTTGAAATTAGATCCTTGTGGTCAGAGACCATGGATTTCAGTGCCACCGAAAGTGGGTCAATGGCATGCTTCATCTCCAGCACCTCACGCTTGAACATGTAGATGCGGTCTACATCAAACTTGAGGTTCGGGGTAAAGATTTCTTCTTCCAGCTCATCGACCTCGATACTGATAAGGCGGGAAATCTCCGAGTAGCGGTCCACCATCATGTCCAGGATCTTCCAAGCCATGGCCACTGGGCCGAGCTCCACCAAGTCCTGCTCATCTTCCACCGTATATGCCAGGTTGGGTAGCTTTGCCCCGTGGCGGACGGTGATGATGAAGTTGGAGCCCATAATCATCTGGATCTCGCCGGTAGAAATGATCTGGCGCTTATCCGTGACCTCGTCATGATCGCGGTAGTTCACCGAACGCGCGACCACGAAGAGCTGATCATCGTAGCGTTCGAGCTTAGGGCGTTGATGGGCCATAACGGCGTCTTCTACGATGAGTTCGTGGATGCCAAACTGGGAGGCCACTTTGGTCATCTGGGACTCGTAGGGCTCATGCAGGCCCACCCAAATAAATCCGCGGCCGTATTCCTCAATGGCTTCCAGAGCGGAGCTGGTGGAATATTCCCCGGGAAGCGCCTCGCCATCCACAAAGACGCGGCAATGTTCGATGGCGCGCTCCGGTGGTACCAGCAGGGAAGTGGGCTTACTAGGAGGCTCGGGTTTCTTGCGGCCCCTAAAGGGTGAAGGTACGGATGGCATCTTTTCAGCCTCCTTTGCGCGGTAGTGCGGATATTTTCCCAATGGGCAGGCGGCGATTTTACGCAGCGGGTAAATCTTACACCGAAGCCGGGTAATATAATCGAATCTATGCCTACGTGGAAAGAAGTAACCGAAGCTAATCCCGAGCACTCCCATAACTTTGCTCGCAAATGGAAGGTGCTGGCTGCACAGGGTAAAGACATCAATGGCGAGGCCCGGCTTATCGACGCCATGGTGGAGCGCAACTCCACCATCCTCGATGCCGGCTGTGGCACCGGCCGCGTCGGCGGCGAGCTGCTTCACCGTGGCCATAGCGTTGTAGGCGTCGACGTAGACCCCATTCTCATCGAGCACGCTGAGCACGATTTCCCAGAGGGGCAATGGTTCGTGGGAGACCTGTGCGAGGAAGAGGTGCCAGAAGGTCCCTTTGATATCGCCGTGTCTGCCGGCAATGTCATGGGCTTTCTAGCAAAGGAAGGCCGCGAGCCCGCTCTGCGCAATATCTATAATTCTCTCAAGCCCGGTGGTCGCCTCGTCACCGGCTTCGGCGAGGGCCGTGGGTGGGAATTTTCTGATTTCCTCGACATGGCGCAGAAGGTGGGCTACCGAGTCGACTTCACTTTCTCCTCGTGGGACATGAAGCTCTTCTCGGAGCATTCCACCTTCTTAGTCGCCGTTCTTTCGCGCCCTGGGTCGGACTTGCTGGCCTAAAAGCGCCTATCGGCTTGGTCGAAGAAGTCGACCTCATGGTGGCTGGCGGTGATATAGGCGCGCTCGGCCCGGAGGCGGGTGCACTCATCCGCCCCGGCGAGGGCTTGTTCAACGATGTCGAGGCTCGCGCGAACCCCGTTAAGGAAGTCCTCGCCGCCGTACATGGAAAGCCACGAGTGATAGGGGTGCTCAGGGGAATCAAATTCAGCAAGGTGGAGGCCTACCTCTGCATACAGCCAATAGCAGGGCAGTACCGCCGCAGCGCCCACCACGTAGTCATCCGTATGCGTCGAGCGGATGAGGAAATCCGTATAGGCGCTAGTAACCCGGGAGGCTGCGGTCGTGATATCGCTCTCGAGCCAGCCCCGGTGCAGCTCGGCCTCCACCGCCAAGCAATCATGCGCTCCCTCAGCCCAGTGCAGTTGCTGTGCCGCTTCCGGGGCTTGGCTGGCGAGGCGAGCCAATGCCTTGGAATAAGCATTCAGATACTGGGCATCTTGGTCGAGGTAGAAGCCAAAGGCATCCTTTTCCAACGCTCCCGTGCCCAAGGCCCGAATAAAGGGCAGTGCCTTGATAGCCTCCCAGTGATCCCCGGCTAGGTTCCACAGGCGTTGCGTGTGTGGGCCGGCTGCGGGAACGCGGGGCTGGTCGACGCTTTCCGGTTCTACCAGCTTGCCGGATAAGTACGGCTGGGGCAGGGTAGAGGCCGCCTGCATGAGACGCTGCGAGCGGTGCAGATGGTCCACGGGTCCGTGTCCCTTGCCCACGTGAAGCGCATCCGCATTAGCAATCGCCTCGTGCAGCCATTGGGTGGACCACGCCAGAGCTGCCGCGGGGCTATCGCCGGCTCCCAGGCGGGTGGCTAGGGCAGAAGAAAGGGAACAGCCAGTTCCGTGCGTATTCTTCGTGTCCACTCGGCTTGCGGCAACGCGGTGTACCAACCCATCCGCATTGACCACCGCATTGTCGGCGATGTCGGCATGAAGGTGCCCGCCCTTGACGACGACCGCGGTATTAGCAGCCTTTGCCCACTCCTTTGCCGTGGCAATCGCCTCTTCTAGGTCGCTCGCCTCGTCCGTCTGGGTAAGGACTGCCAATTCCTTCAAGTTCGGGGTGATGAGATCCACCTGGGAGCAGAGATCGCGCACGGCCTGTTCTGCTTCCTTCTCCAGCAGGCGATCTCCGCTGGTAGCCACCATTACCGGATCAAGTACCACGGGGACATCGTCCGGCAGGCGCCGCAGGAAGTCTGCGACCTTGGCGGTAATGGCGGCGTCGGCAAGCATGCCAATCTTTACCGCATCAATCTCCACATCGTCGATGACGGAGTCTAGCTGCTCCTGCAGAAAGTCCACCGGTGGTATGTGGACGCTGCGAACACTCTGAGTGTTTTGAGCCACCAACGCCGTCACGACGCTCATACCGTAGCCGCCTGCGGCAGAGATGGATTTCAAATCGGCTTGAATGCCGGCTCCGCCGGTGGGATCAGTACCGGCAATGGACAGTACTCGGGGATAGATCCCTTTAGCCATGGAAAGCCTCCTTAAGGTGGGCGGCGGCTGCTGCGGGGTCCTCGGCCGCCATGATGTCGCTGACTACGCAAATTCCGGCAAACTCGCTGCCCGCCAGCTCGTGCGCATTATGGGTCTTGATTCCGCCGATGGCGACGGACTCGATGCCACGCTCATGTGCGGCGTGAGCGAGTGCTGCGGCCGCAGCCGTACCCATGCCGGCTGGGGCGTTTTTCTTCGTTGCAGTCGAATGCACGGGCCCGATGCCGATGACGTCTGGGCGCGCATCGTCCGCAATAGCAGCAAGCTCCTCGTTACTGCCGATGGATAAGCCAATAAGCTGTCCCTCACCCAGCTTCTCTCGGGCCTCGCGAAAAGCCATATCATCCTGCCCAATGTGCAGGTGGCAGCCGAGCTTTGCTGCCACCTCTACGCGGTCATTGATGAATAGCGGGACATCGCCCAGTACGTCAAGCAATTCGCGTGCGGTGCGCTCGATCTGTTCATCGCTAGCTTCCTTGTCCCGGAGCTGGACAACGGTAACACCGCCGCGTACAGCCTCCTGCACGATGGGGACCACGTTGTCTCGCCCGCCAGCCAGATCTGGATCGGTGACCAGGTAGAGCGTCCAGTCAATAGCCACTTAAACCTCCTCCACATCAGTGAGCCTGACTAGGCCCTCGATATCCGCGGTCGGAACACCATAGAGCGCATCCAGCCAAGCAACGGCAAAGGAGCCGGGGGCGTGGTGCTTCTCGGCGGCCACGCTTCCCGCCGCACTAACGTGCGCGTGGGCGGCGATGATCGCTTCGAAAGGATCCTCCCACGCGGCCAGATATGCGGCGCAGATAGCACCGAGGGAACAGCCAGTACCGATGACGTTTTGGAGCATCGGGTGCCCTGATTCGAGGTAGACGGCACGCGTTGTAGCGCCGACGTGGACGATAACGTCTCGTGGGCCGGAAATGGCCACGACGGCGCCGGTATCCCTGGAAAGTGCTACTGCCGAATCCAGGGCGGCTTCCACGCCATCGGTAGATTCGACGCCTCGGCCGCCCCGTCCGGTTCCTGCGAGGGCAATGATTTCTGAGGCATTGCCACGGATTGCGCCCGGGCCAAGTGGCAGCACCTCGCGCATGAAGTCGGTGCGGTGGCTCAGGCCGCCGGCGCCTACCGGATCGAGTACCCAGGGGGTGTGGGCGGAGTTCGCCCCAGCGATGGCCTCGCGCATGCCGCCGTATTGCTCTGAGCTGGGCGTACCGCAATTGATGAGTACGCCGCTGGCTACCTGCGCAAATTCGCGCGATTCCTCTGGCGTATCGACCATTGCCGGGCTAGCCCCGATGGCCAGCAGGGCGTTGGCGGTGACGTTGCTGACGACCTTATTGGTCAAACATTGAATAAGCGGCGTGGACTCGCGCACAGCGTCGTGTGCGCGCAGAAAAGCATAATCCACAACTATCCCTTCGCTAGTTCTAACTGAGTGCAGGTTCGATGGGTATTTCTCAGCCGCACCGTGTGTGGCACCCCATGTTGCGTGTCTCAGCCTAACAAAGGTCACGGAAACTATGTGCGAAAACCAGCGTCCGGGTATCCAGTTGTGGAATCGCCGGCGCTAATAACGGGTAGTCCGGGAAAATAAAAATCGCCGCCCGCAGCCTGCGTGCAGCAGGTGGGGCGGCGATGCGAGCGATGAGATATTACTTCTCGTTCTTGTTAATGATATTGCGTGCGATGCGCTGCTGGGTGGTGATTTCCAGATTGCCGCGGTCGCGGGAGAGGATATTGGTTGCCCAGTTAACCAGCACGGCTAAGCGGCTGCGCAGACCAATAACGTAGGTCAGGTGCAGGCCAAGCCATGCTACCCAACCGGCAAAGCCACCGAACTCGGTCTTGCCCAGCTTAACGACGGCGTTGAAGCGCTTGACGATGGCCATGGAGCCCTTGTCAAAGTAGTCGAAGGCTTCCTTCTCATTAGCGGTAGATTCCTCGTCCACCTTGGCCTGAATGAGCTTAGCGACGTGCGCGCCACCCTGGATTGCAACCTGTGCCAGACCCGGCAGGCGGTTGAGGGAGATCATGTCACCGACCATGTAGACGTTATTGTGCTCGCCCACGGTCAGGTCCTCGTTCACGGAGACGCGACCTGCGCGGTCTGCCTCGACGCCAGCCTGCTCTGCAACCATATTGCCCAGTGGGGAAGCGGCCACACCAGCAGACCAGATCTTGGTAGCACCCGTCAGGGTGGTCTCCTCCTCGGTCTTCATGTCCTTGTAGGTGACGGTGTCCGCGGTTACATCGGTCACCATAGCGTTCAGGTGCACCTGTACGCCTTCCTTCTCCAAGGTGCGCTGAGCCTTGCGGCCTAGGCGCTTACCAAATGGCGGCAGTACCTGTGGGGCGCCATCGAGCAGGTAAATCTTGGCAGAGGTGGTGCCGTAGTTGGAGTAGACATCGTTGAGGGTACGGTTTGCCAATTCGGCAATCTGGCCGGTGAGCTCAACGCCGGTTGGGCCAGCACCAACGATGATGAAGGTGAGCAGGCGCTCGCGCTCTGCGGGGTCGTCGGTAAGCTCAGCCTTTTCAAACGCCGAGATGATGCGAGAGCGCAGCTCCAAAGCATCGTCCAAGGTCTTCATGCCTGGGGCGAATTCAGCGAAGTGGTCGTTGCCAAAGTAGGACTGACCGGAACCTGCGGCGACAACCAGGGAGTCATAAGCATAGGTGCGGGAGAACTCGTCCTGCTCGGCGGTCACCGTCTGATCCGCCAGGTTGATATCAGTTACCTCAGCGTTGACGAAGTGGACGTTGTCCTGATCGCGCAGCAGCTGGCGGGTGGAAGGGGCAACCTCACCGGCAGAAATCATGCCGGTTGCTACCTGGTACAGCATCGGCTGGAACAGGTGGTGGTTCTTCTTATCGATGAGGGTGATTTCCACATCGGCGTTCTTCAGCTTCTGAACGGTGTTGAGACCACCGAAGCCGGCGCCAACCACGACGACGTGGTGACGGCCGCCGTTAGGACGATAAGGGGTATCATTCATGGATTTAATGCGACCTTCCTTAAGAAAGCTAATGTTTAGTACCCATACAGTCTAAACACTTCAAACAGAACGCGCATACTTAATGACTGATAAACTTCCGCCGCTCCGTTGCGGTTTCCGTGGGAAGAACCGGCGCGGCTATGCGGAGCGCCTAAACCGGGGTGCGCACAAAGCTGACTAAGGTTGTTCCGGATAGTGACTTCCTCCGCCCACCAAGGAGCGCACCTGGCATTATGACTTTTACCCGCCCTGAGCATTTGAGCTCTATCGATGCAGAATCCTGGCCCAATGTGGCTACGGTGCCCGCACCTCGTTGGCCTGGAATGAAAGCCCGCCGGGCAGAGGCTGAATTTGCCAAGGCCTGCGATGATGCCGGACTAGAACTAGACCTCGAAGCCGAAGGCGGACCAGATCTCAAGGTGGGGCATGATGCCTTGTTTGAGCGCATTGCCGCTAGCGGTTGGCTGGGATTTGCGGAAAGTTATATGGCAGGAGAGTGGACCGTTACCTCTTCCTCGCAGCTAGTAAAGGTGCTCGGCCGCCTATTGGGAGTGGGTTACCTTCCCAAAGCCAAGATGCTAGGTGCTGGTAAGTCGGAGCCAGGGGAGCTGCCGCTGGAATTGGTTCGGCTTTATGCCGGCGATGGATTAAGCCATGTAGGTGGGATATTTTCCAGTGGTGTACCGACCACCATTAGGGAAACGGTGGAAAGCTATAGCCCCAAGGCCGGCCGCAAGGAACCGAAGAGCCACTTCGTCGATGTCACGACGCTGAGTGAGCCCACAAGTGTGGACAGGGATGATCTGGGAGATGCACAGCGCCGCGCAGCGGATTGGCTGCTAGACGCTACCCGTACCGGCGCCGGAACCCACCTGTTGGTGTACCCGGCTGCCGGAATGCAGCCCGCGATGCGGGCGACTAAGCGGCGCGCTACAGTGGACGTTTTGACAAGTGATGTGGACCAAATGAGCCACATGCGCGAGGCCCTCGTATTCGAGGGAGCAGACGATTCCATCCATGTCGAGCGCATTCCCGGTGTCGTCCCGAACCCCAAGCAGTGGCACGGGCACTATGACGCCATCGTCACCGTAGAAAAGGTAGAACAACTCAGCGCTAGTGAGCGCAAGGAGTACATCCGCGCAGTCGACCGCTTCTTGACGCCTGATGGCCGGGCAGGAATCCAGTCCATCGTGGCGACCGAGTCGATGACTGAGGCCGGTAGGGCCTCGCTTCAGGCTTTGCGAGCCTATGTGTGGCCGGGGTTGGACTATCCGCTCACCACCGAGATGCACCAGCTAGTAGATAAGAACTCCAACCTGCGCATCGTGTCCGAAACGCACGTGGGCACCCATTACCTGGAGTCCCTGCGTCAGCAGCGATCCTTTTTTGATGGGCACCTACGGGAGGCAGCGGCCGCTGGATTCGACCCAGTCTTCCGCCGCTTGTGGACCTTCCAATTTGCCCTCCGCGAGGCCCTTATGACGCTCGGGATGATTGACTCGGTGCAATTTGGGTTGGCCCACCGCAACCGCGGGGGCCGGCGTTAGGCGGGCGGCCGTTAGGCAGGTAGCCCTTAGGCCGGCGGCAGCTCGTCGAAGTTCTTCATCAGATCCGCGCTGGGCACAAAGAAATTGGTGCCTGTAAGCGCGGTGGAAAAGTCCAAGATGCGGTCGTAGTTTCCCTCCGGCTTGCCAATGAACATATTGCGCAGGCGCTCCATGACGTTTTCTGGGTCCTTGGCATAGCCGATGAAGTAAGTGCCCATCTCACCCGCGGCGAAAGAGCCAAAGACCATGTTCTCGCGGTAAATATCTTCCTCTAGGTCATTGAGGGCTACGTGAGAATTAGTGGGCTTGGTATCGTCATCCAACTCGATATCGTCGGCCTTGGTGCGGCCGATGACCTTTTCTTGCTCCTCGGTGCTCAGCTCGTTCCACTTGGCTAGGTCGTGGATATATTTTTGGACGGTGACATAGGAGCCACGGGGGTAGTCGGCGTCGTCGCCAAGCAGCACGGTATCTAGTGCCTCTTCGGCGAGGGGATTGGCGGTGCCATCCACAAAGCCCAGCAAGTCGCGTTGGTCTAGGTACTTGAAACCTTGGGTCTCATCGATAACCCTGGCGGCATCGCCCAGCCGATCCAATACCTGGCGGGCCATCTCATGGCACAGGTCATAGTTATTTGCACGGAAGTGCAGAAGAATATCGCCTGGCGTGGCCGGGGCCTTATGCGCGGCGTCAATTGCCTCAAATTCCTTCAGGCGTTCGGGCATAGGTGCACTGGTCAAACGTGGCCACATGGAGGCACCAATGCCAACTACGGTATAAAGTTCGCCTTCGGTATAGCGGAAATTGACGGACTTAAACAGTCCGGCAAACCCCGTGAGCATATCGCGGGTGGCTTGCTCACCGCCGTCCTTGATCTCAAGGACAAGAAAGAGAGCTGCGCGGGAAGGCTTATCTACTACGTGCTGAATTGTCATGGTGCCAATTTTACGCACTCGTCTGCCTTTCAGGACGCCAGCGGGGTGGGATTGCCGCTTGGTGGAGGCCATCTCAGGACCGCGACAGCAAGCCATGTACGACGATAGAGCAACGAGAGGGAACCGCACCCATCTTTAAATTGACATAATGTACATTATCGGACAATTACAGATATCCGAAGGCCACCGTGTGTCGCTCCCATATGCGCCCGAGTGCTAACTCATCTTTCCAGCCCATCTATTGGGCCCCGGTTCAGCTTCCTTCAATTTCCGCGCGATGTTACGGCGCTTTGCTTGGCGACGCCCCGCGGTCTCCGCCGCGCCATGCACCGGCCGCCAGACTCAGGCCCAGGTATGGATTCCGGCTGTAGCTCATTAGGGCTCGGGTTTACGACAGCGGGCCCCATCAGTCTTTCGGGACTTCTTCATTCAGCGGCCAACCGTTATTGGCGGCGTATCGCTCGGCGACCGAAAAGCTGATATCGGGCAAAAATATGCTCTTCTAGTGGGGTCAACTACACCACTATATAACGTCACATTGACGTTATTCGGGGAAGTTCCCTCAACGCCGTGAAGGTCTCATTAGCGATTCCGGTAAGCGCTCCACAGCTGCCAGATAGTCAACAGCGCCAAAAGAATCGAGATGGCCACAATGACCCACATCTGTTGAACGGCTACGAAAATGGTAAACCCGATGACGACGACGAGGCGCAGCCACATAAACGGGATAATCTGACGGGAATTCACAGGCTAGGCCCTCGCTAGTTCTTCTCGAAGGAAATGCGGAGATTTACTTCGCCCTTTTCCTCGACCTTCGCGGCGAGCATCTCCGGGGTCTCTACGCCGTAATCAAGGCGATCAACTGGCACGGTGCCGCCGATAACGATCTGGTCTCCATCGCGAAGGACGTCAAACTCTTGAGTGATCTCGTGCGTCTTATTCTTGATCGTCAGATCGCCGGTGAGCTCAACCTTGCCAATGGTGCCGTCATCCGGGACGTCGGCAAGCGAGGCCGGCTTAGTCAGCTCAAAAGAAGACTCCGGGAAAAGCTGGGTCTCAAAGAGCTTGGACTTCATGTTCTGGTCGCGGACCTTCTTATCCGTGGTCAGCTCGTCCATATCAACGGTGACCGTGGCTGTTTTCAGGGTGGAATCAGAAATATCCGCCTGGCCGGTTACCTCCGTGGTTGATCCCGATGTGGTGGTCTTTTCCGCAGGTAGAACCTCATTAAAGGTAAAACCAACCGAGGTATGATTATTAGCACGGCCCTTGGCTACCTCCCAGGTGCCATCGAGCTCCGTTGATGCGGCCATTGCGCCGTCGGCAGAAACTGGTTCGGTCTTTACTCCGGCGCCCTTGAAGAGTGAATACACCATCGGGCCAATGGCCACGGCGGTGAGCAACACAATCAAAACCACAAAGATGGTGATGACGAGCTTGCGGTTATAAAAAAGCTTTTTCATCTTCTATCGAAGTCCTTCTAGACGTCGCGCCAGGGCAACAAGCTCTTCGCACAAACCGGCAAGCTCCTGCGCACTAGCGCCTTCCTCCGCGGCGGTGTTGATATCTTCTGCGGAACAACGTAGTTCAAAAAGTCCGTCGCGCAAACTCTCTGCCTTGTCTGGAGTAAGGATCACGGCATTGGCGGGAATTCCCGTGCCACTGACGTTATTTCTTTGCTCATAAGCCCGCTGCTTGCAGGAGGCGCTGCAAAACTTCCGTGGCCGTCCCCTACCGCCTTGGTCAATGTCCTTCCCACACCATTGGCAGGAACCGACGTTGCGTTCACGACTAGCTGTACGGATCACCCGATACACTTTAGTCCATTTTGGGCGGGCTGGGAACAAAGACGCGTGGGTGTTCGTTATAATTAGTAGCTCTTAGGCGAAGTTTTGCTTCGCACTCAATCAGGGATCTCTTTGAAAAGGATGATGTTGCATGGCAGATCGCGTACTCCGTGGCAGCCGTATGGGCGCAGTCAGCTACGAAACCGACCGCGACCACGACCTCGCACCGCGCCAGATGGTGAAGTACCGCACCGAAGACGGCGAGATTTATGAGGTGCCTTTCGCGGATGATGCTGAAATCCCTGAAGAATGGATGTGCAAGAACGGCAAGCTGGGCCACCTGGTAGAAGGTGAAGGCGTTGAGTCTAAGCCCGCTAAGCCACCACGCACCCACTGGGATATGCTGCGTGAGCGCCGCTCCATCGAGGAGCTCGATGAGCTGCTTGAAGAGCGCATTAACCACCTGCGCTCCCGCCGCCGTTCCGCAGCTCGCCTCTTGAAGGAACAGCAGGAGCAGCAGCAAAAGAACTCTTAAAGTTCTGCGACAGCATAAGGCCCGTACCTCCCTAGTCTAACTAAGGGACGGTACGGGCCTTATGCGTTGCGGTGGCGCCTACTTCTTGAGCTGCGCAATCTGGTGCTTTGCCAGATGGCCAATCTCGCTGGCGAAGTCAGAAACCCAGCCGGCACCCTTGCGGGCCTGAACGTTGAGGTCATGAATGGAGCCGTCCTTGACCTCACGGTTGACCAACTTGGACACGGCGCCACCGAAGTCCTGCAACTGCTCAGCGCGATGAGCAACGCCCCACTTGGTTACCTCGAGCAAAGAATCCTTCACGAAGGAACCATCGAGCTTGGACTCGCCATATTCGCGTTCGGTGAAGGTGATGGGAACCTCGCGAACGTCGAAGCCAGCCTTGACGGCACGGAAGGCCAAATCCACCTGGAAGATGTAGCCGGCCTTGGACAGCTCATCAAAGTCGATGGACTCGAGCAGCTCGCGGCGGAACGCACGGTAACCGGCGGTCATATCGGACAGGCCAGCGCCCAGCGCTACGGAGATGTAGATATTGCCAAGGCGGGAGAGGTACTCACGAGAAGCCGGCCAGTTGACGGTCTCGCCACCTGGGATATAGCGGGAGCCGATAACCAGGTCCGCGCCCTTGTCCACCTCTTCCAGCAGCAGGTGAAGCTGTTCCGGGGCATGGGAGCCGTCTGCATCCATCTCACACAGCACCTGATAGTCGCGCTCCAATCCCCACTCAAAGCCGGCGATATAAGCGCCTAGCAGGCCGCCTTTGCCCTCGCGGTGGAGAACGTGGATGTGGTCATCCTGTGCTGCGAACTCATCGGCCTTGTCACCAGTTCCATCGGGAGAGTTATCGTCCACGATGAGGATATGGACCTCTGGGACGGCCTCACGGACGCGTCCAGTAATGAGAGGAAGATTTTCGATCTCGTTATAGGTCGGGATGATGACCAAGGTCGAGGATTCAAGCGTGCTCACAGTGTTTATGCTCCTACGTATGTATCTGTGCCGGAGCGGCGCGGGGTGCGTCGCAGGCGGTTTGTGCGCAAAGCTACCAGTGCGCAGACTGTTCCAATAATAACCATGAGCCATTGCAGGGGCGAACCAAACCTCACGGAAAAGGTCTCGCCGCTACGCAAGGGCAACTGCTCTACCAATGCCTCCGGCGTGAAAATCTCCGTGGACTGGCTAACGTGTCCATCTGGGTGAACAATGGCGGATACTCCAGAGGTCGCCGCCACCACCACGGCTCGATCCGTCTCCATGGCACGCAATCGGCTCATGGCCAATTGTTGGTAGGTCATATCGGAATAGCCAAAGGTGGCGTTATTTGTGGGAGTAGTCAGTAGTTGTGCACCATTTTTCACCGACTCCCTAAAGGCGCTATCGAAGGAAACTTCGTAGCACGTTGCCACGCCAACCGGCACGCCCGCCATGGAGACCACACCTGGGCCGTCACCGGGCTTAAAATCGCCGGCGAGGTCCACATAGTCAGAAAACTTGGCAAAGAAATCCCGCATGGGCATGGTTTCACCGAAGGGCTGCAGGTACTTCTTATAGTGATGGTCTCCCACCGTATGTCCGGGAGCAAAGACCTGCATTGTGTTGCGGGCTCCCACCTCATCCCGCGTAGCGGTGCCAACCAAAACAGGTGCATCTATCGCATCGACGGCACCACTGATCGCCGTGGCTGCCTTGCCGTCACGGAATGGATTGATATCGGAGGAGTTTTCGGGCCAGATGACTAGGTCAATGTCCTTTTCGCGTGCGGCCAGCTTCTTTGTTTCTGCAACGTGGTTGTTGAGGACCGCCTGGCGTTGCCCGGCAAAGTCTAGGCCCATGCGGGGTACGTTTCCTTGGATTGCGGCAACCTTTGCTTCCCCGACAGTCAAATCGTCTCGGTTGATGCCTAAGCCTGCCACCGTCGCGCTTGCAAGGGGAAGGATAGCTGCTAGGAGTGCGGAGCTCTTGGCCTTCCATCCGCGTTGAATCAGGAGCGCAGCGAGACCGCAGCCGCACAAAACTGTGGCTGCGGTAATGAGCGAGGTTCCACCCCACGGCGCCAGGTTGGCTAGCGGTCCGTCGACTTGTCCCCAAGCCAATTTCACCCAAGAGAAACCGCCGAAAGGTACCGAAGAACGCAGCACCTCCACCGCGAGGTAGAAGAACGGGAAGGCAATAAAACCGTATTTCCACCGCGCTACCGCCGCGCCGCCAAGGCCCAGCACAATGGCGTATACCGAAAGCCATACGGCCAAAGCGATGTATGGCCCGCTGCCCACCAATTCGCCGATCCATGGCAGTGTTAGCAGGTACAGCACGAGCGAATGCGCGACTGCAAGAAGCGCGCCTACACGGGCGGAAACGTGCCTAGTTCCCCACGGCAGCAAGCTCGCGTACAGCAAGCCCACGCCCACAATGGCAGCCCACCACCAGCCACGGGGCTCGATGGCGGCATACGTGAGCAGACCAGAAAGACCCGCCACTACGAGGCGGGCAAGAGTCAGCATCACTAGTTCTTTCCGCCCTTGGACTCGCCTCCGGAGGGTCCGAAGTCATCTGGATCCAGGTTCTCACTCCAGCGGCGGATCTCTTCCTCATCCAACACCTCATGCGGGCCAGCGTCCTGCGTGCTGGGGTACCCATTTTGGGTTGCTTGGCCACGTCCAAAGGAGCCAAAGTCGCCATAAGAGTCGTGCTGCTGCGCCATTGGGGTGGCCTCGTAGATTTTAACGCCCATGTTTTCGATCTTGCGGTACAAAGAGGCCGCCATCAACGTGCGGAAGACGGCGCGGGTCGGCGAGAAGATAAAGAGGGCTCCGAGGATCGTCGTCAAGAAGCCCGGCAAAGAAAGCAACATGCCGCCTACCAAGGTAAGGCCCACATTGCTGGCGGTCTTGCCCACATTGCCGCCGCGAACCACGTATGCGCCGTCCCCAGTGCGTTCGACCTGCTTTCCCATCAAACGGCGCACTTCAATGCCAGCGATGGACATTCCGAAGAACATGGTGACAAAGAGTGCGATAAGCGCCCAGCCAACACCGATCCATTGAGAAACGGCCCAGAAGGTCAGGGTCTCTGCGACCATGTAGAGAGCAAAATACATAAACGGCATGGCCTCAGTCTAACGAGGCAGACTGATAAAGTGCTGGCAACACTCATGCGCGAAGGTGCAGCCGCGGCAGGTTAAACTAGTGCGCATGTTTACTCCTGCGCTTTTTGAAGACCCCAAATACGGCGCGTGTATCCGCATCCACGTTGCCGGTGGCAGCACCCACGCCCAGGATTGGGTCACTTTGGCGCAGTGCGCCAGTGCTGTTGCGGATGGGTATGTCTACATCGACCGGTTTTCTGCAATCGAGCTGCGCAGTATTAAGGATGCGGAGGCACTCAATCAGCAGCTCCAGCAATTGCAATTGCGCGCCACGGCGATGCCGGTGCTGGCTTCGCCTTTGTCAGCGGAGGCCAAGCAAACGGCCCAGGACATCGCGGCCGAGCTGGAAGCGACGGAAGGCGGTCCCGGACTGGCCGTTATCGCCCACGACGACGTACCGACCGGCGCGGCCGCAGTCAGCCTTAGCATCGACGGGGACGGAGCCCTGCGCCTTGAGTGTTCCCCGCTTGGCGACGCCCCCTCTGCCCCACTGACTCCGCACGCTGCCGCCCGACACTATGAGGCGGTGCTCCAAGGCACCGAATCCCTAGAGCATAATGCCTCCGCCCTGGCAGAGCCCGGCCCCATTGGTTGGCTGGATCAGCATTCGCCCGCTGGCATTGTCGATTTGGGTGCGGGCGTGCACCGCGGCGCCATCCCTGCTGAGTTTGCGCACCTGATCGGCCAGTTAGAGGTAGACATCACCGTCACCCCGTGGGGCGGATTAGTCTTTCACAATATTGCCGAGGGTGACGCCGAAGTGGTACTGCGCGTACTCGCCCCACGCGGTTTTATCTTCGACATCAACTCTCCCCTGCTACGCGCAGACTAAAAGGAACGCAGATTTTAGCGCGGCATGTGCCGCCAGAGTGGGCGCGGTACAAGCCGCATGACCCACGCGAGGCCCTGCAGAGCCCGAGGAATCCATATGGTGTGCGAACGCGGCTTACCCCGCCGTGCATCGCGGTCAATGCAGCCGACAACTGCCTCAGCCACATCTGCCGGACGCACGGAAAGTGGCGCCGGCTTCATTCCTTCCGTCATGCTGCCGATGACAAAGCCAGGGCGCGCAGTAATAAGGCCTACCTGGCTGCCGTGCAGCTTGTCCGCCAGCCCCTGACAAAAGGCATCAAGACCAGCCTTGGTAGATCCGTACACATAGTTTGCCCGGCGGGCCCTCCAGCCTGCTATCGAGGAAAAGGCAACGATATGGCCGCGGTCCATTCGCTGGGAAACCAGCGTAAGCAGTGAAATCTGCGCGGCATAATCGATTGTGGCGATGTCGACCGCGTGGAAAGCATCGCGTTCTGCCCGCTGCTGATCGCCCAAGATGCCAAAGGCGACGACAGCAAGCTCAAGGGGGCCTGCCAGCTCTATGGCGCGATCGACAACCCCGGGGTGAGACGGAAAATCTGCGGCGTCGAAATCAAGCAAATGCACGCTGCGCGCACCCGCCGCCCGGAGCCGGCCTTCCACGCCTTCCATACCGTGGGTGCCACGAGCGGCGAGCACTATATCGTGGCCTGGGGCTACTCTCCTAGCGATTTCTCCGCCAATATCGCTGCGGCCGCCCAGAATCAGTACGCCAGCCATTAACGGACGTCACGCGGAGCTTGGTTGAGGGACTCGTATCCGTCATTGGTCAGCACCACGATGTCTTCCAAGCGCATGCCCCACTTGCCTTCCAAGTAGATACCCGGCTCAATGGAAAATGCCATGCCTTCTTCCAAGGCGAGATCGTTGCCTTCCATAATGAAAGGCTCCTCGTGCGTGGACAGGCCGATGCCATGTCCGGTGCGGTGGACAAAGTAGTTGCCCCAACCGGCTGCCGAGATCGCCTGGCGGGCAATGGCATCGATGTCTGCGGCAGTGCTGCCGGGGTGGGATGCTGCGCGGGCGGCAGCTTGGGCGTCGGCAAGCACGCCATAGGCATCCTGGAAATCCTGCGGGGCCTTGGAAATATCCCCGCCCACTACGTAGGTGCGGGTGCAATCGGAGTGGTAGCCGGAAGGCAAAGTGCCTCCGATATCGACGACGACTGGCTCGCCCTCAGCCAGCAGGCGATCCGAAAAGCTATGGTGCGGGTTGGCACCGTTGGGACCTGAGCCGACAATAACGAAATCGATAACGGAGTGCTCCTGCAAGATGAGTTTTTCCAGCTCGTGGGCCACCTCGGCCTCGGTGCGGCCGGCCTGCAAAAGCTGCGGTACCTGCGCGTGGACCGCGTCAATGGCATGGCCGGCCTTGCGCAGCTCAGCAATCTCAGCCTCGTCTTTGCGGGTAAAGAGTTCGGCCAGTGCGTAAGTGGCCAGTTCAAAGCTGGCGTGTGGAAGCAGATCTTGGAAACGCAGCACGTGGTCTGCAGTCAGCGACTGCCCCAGTGCTACCTTGCCTAGTCCGTCGCCTGCGCCACGCAGTGCAAGCTCATATGGATTTTCTCCGTCATTCCAGCCACGCAACTCTACATCTAGCTCACCTACTGGAGCAGCCTTGATATCGGTGATATCGGTATTAGGCGCGGCGATCCATGCATTGCCCTGCTGAGGCACGACCAAGACCGTCAAGCGTTCGTGGGAAGAAACCCAGGAGCCGGTGAGGTAGGCAAAGTCTGGTCCCGTGCCAATGAGGAGCAGATCGATGCCCTTGTCTGCAGCCGCCTTTTGGGCGACGTGCAGACGCTGGGCGTAGACATCAGCGGAAAAAGTCTGAGTATCAGTCATACCCCAGAGTCTACTCGTCCGCGCCGCGGATTTTAGGCGCCAATGGCTACGACACCGCGCTGAATTGCGTCGATGGCCCGGCGGGCGTTGCGTTGAATTTCGCCGTCGTACCCCGTCTTAGCCACTTGTTGCAGCAGGTCGATGACTTGGCGGCACCAACGGACAAAATCACCGGGGGTGAGCTCGGCGCCGGCTTCGTTTGCCGCAGCCATGCAGTAGCCCAAAGGTGCGCCGGCCGCCCATTGGTGTACCGCCAAGGCGAATCCGGCCTCTGGTTCACGGGTGGGCGGCAGCCGGTGGCGCTGCTCATCAGCGGTAAGTTCGGTGTACACGCGCCACGTGGCATTCATAGCGTCAGCCATGCGCTCGGTGGCGGCTTCCGGTTGCCCACTGGTGGCCTTGCGGTTTTCGAAACAGCACAGGGAGGCAACGCCGGCAAGCTCAGCGGGATCGAGTTCATCCCAAATTCCGCGCTTGAGGCATTGGGCCACGAGCAAATCGGATTCGCTGTGAATTTTGGCAAGGCGCTCGCCTTCTTCGGTGATAACCGGCGTGCGGTCCGCGCCAACCCCGGTGAACTCGACGTAGTCCATCTCAGCGAGGAGGTCCACAATGCGCTCGAAGGTGCGACCCAAAGTATCCGTAGCCTTGTTGACTTTGGACTGGAGCTTGTCCCGATCACGCTCGCGCCGTGCTAGCTTTTGTGCGAGGCCCGCCAGCTGCTCGCGGTCAGTAGCCGGCCAATCGTGAGCTGGATGAGCACGCAGTGCGTCGCGCAACTGACCTACCCGCTTATTTGGCCGAGCGCGGGTATGCGACTTCATGCGCTTGGGCCGGTCGAAGTGTTCGCGGTGCAAAACATCCTGCACATATCGGGTATTGCGGCGCGGGTTCTTGCGCACCGGCTTGGGGATCTTGATGCTACCGACTTGGATCGGTGGGTTATTGATTCCGGCTGCATCGATACGTCCCGACCACCCGGACTCAGTGGTAATCCACGGGCGGGGATCCGCGGTTTGGTTAGCGGGAGTAACAACCGCGGCGAGAATTGGACGCTTCTTGCCGGGCATGGCAATAACATCGCCCAGCTGCAGGCGTCCCAGTACCGCAATCACCTCTTGGTTGCGCTGGTTGGCACTATCGATTTTTGATTGCTTTTCTTCCGCTGTGAGCTCGCGGCGCAGGCGGACATAGTCCATGAGAACCTCGGCGGGATCTTCTCCGTCCTTAGCAGGCGGTGCAAGTGAGGCCACGGCATCATCGAGCTGGTTGCGCAGTTCTCGCACGCGATGCTCGGCGCGTTCAATCTCGCGAGTTTCCTCCACGACGGAGCCATCGGCCTGGAACTGCGCGAAAGACTTTTCCAAAAGGCGGAGAGAATTCTCGAAACCAAGCATTCCCAGCAAATTGATCGCCATATTGTAGCCCGGTGCAAAAGTGGAAATGAGAGGATACGTACGGGTAGAAGCAAGGCCAGCTACTTGACGCGGATCCATGGCGGGGGCCCACTGCACGACTGCATTGCCCAACGTATCGATGCCACGGCGACCTGCGCGGCCAGTCAGCTGCGTGTACTGGCCTGGGGTGAGATCGACGTGCGCCTCACCATTGAACTTGATGAGCTTTTCTAGCACCACGGTGCGCGCCGGCATATTGATGCCGAGTGCGAGCGTTTCAGTAGCAAACACGGCGCGAACGAGGCCGCGTACGAATAGGTCTTCCACGATGTGCCGGAAGGCGGGCAGCATACCTGCGTGGTGCGCGGCAAAGCCGCGGGACAGGGCTTCGCGCCAGCGCTTAAAGTCTAGGACCTGCAGATCTTCTTCAGGGATACCTTCCACACCCGCATCGACGATGTCCTTGATGTGCTGTGCTTCCTCTTGTGAGGTAAGCACCATGCGGCTGCGCAGGCACTGATAGAGAGCGCCATCGCAGCCTGCACGGGAGAAGATGAAGGTGATCGCCGGAAGCATGTCCTGCGATTGCAATACCTTCAATACCTCTGGGCGGCCTAAGGGGCGATAGCGATCCTGCTGTCGGGCGGCGCCGGAGCGCCCCCTTCCCTTACCGTGGAATTCGCTGCGTCCGCCACCCTTGTGACGCGCACGCGCACGAAAGCCCTTGCCGGATTTATAGTCTGCGCGACCATCGTCGGTATCGCCGGCTTCAAGGCGCTGGATCCTACGCTCTAGCTCGGAGTTGACCTGGCCGCCAGATTCTGGCTCGAAGAGCGGATAAATCTTGCGCCCCAGCATCATCCACTGGTCGAGGGGAACTGGGCGGTGTTCGGAGACGATGACGGTGGTATCGCCGCGCACGGTAGAAAGCCAATCGCCGAATTCTTCCGAATTGGACACTGTGGCAGATAGGCCGATGATGGAGACATGATCCGCGAGGTTGAGGATGACCTCTTCCCACACCGCGCCGCGGGAGGCATCAGCCAAAAAGTGGATCTCATCCATGACCACGTGGGTCAAGCGATCGAGGGCCGGCGATTCTGCGTAAATCATATTGCGCAGCACCTCTGTGGTCATGACGACGATCTCTGCATCAGAGTTGATCGATACGTCGCCGGTGAGCAGGCCTACGGCTTCTTCGCCATGCTCTTCCACCAAGTCGTGGTACTTCTGATTGCTCAAGGCTTTAATCGGCGTCGTATAAAAGCACTTGGTTCCCCGGCTCAGCGCCAAAGAGACAGCAAATTCGCCCACGATGGTTTTGCCGGCGCCGGTCGGCGCGCAGACCAGTACGCCGTGACCGTCCTCCACGGCTTGGCAGCCCTTTACCTGGAACTCATCCAACGGGTATGGCAGGGCTGCGGTAAAAGAATCCAGATGAGTTTCAGTCATGACTCCCCAGGCTACCCGTGCCTAGAGGACATCGTCGAAAAAGCCGCCGCCGGTCGACGGAGCGTCCTTGCCACCGGTGGTCCACGTCTGCTGCGGCTGCTGCTGTGCCTGTTGTACTGGCTGTGAAACGGATTGAGTGGGTCCCGGTGAAGGGTTTACTCTGCTCGGCGCCTCGACAGGGGTTGGCCCGCCTATGGCTCCTGGTCCAGCGCCAAGTGGCGAAGCAGTCTCATCATCGAGATCCATCCACTCGGGGCGTTCGCGCTGCATGCGCTTATCGTGGAGGCGGCAGAACTGGAATGCGATCTCGATGAGCAAGATCAGTGAACCAGCCAGTACCACCATCGAGAAAGGATCCTGGCCTGGGGTGACGAAGGCGGCGAAAATCATCACGACGACAATGATGATGCGACGCTTGTCTTTGACGTGTTCATATTCGAGCACGCCAATAAGGTTCAGGGACACGATAAGCAGTGGGATTTCAAAGCTGATGCCAAAGATGAGCAGCAGAGCCAGGAGAAAGTAGAAATATCGCTCACCGGTCAGGGCCGCTGTTTGATACTCGGCGCCGATACCCATGAGGAATTCCAAACCCACGGACAAGATGAAATAGGCCAGCACAGCACCGGCAACGAATAGGCCCACCGCGGCGCTGACAAAGCTCAACGTGTAGCGGCGCTCGTTCTTATGGAGACCAGGCACAACGAAGGCCCAGACCTGATACAGCCACACCGGCGAGGACAATACGGTGCCGGCCAAAGCGCCTACTTTCAGGCGCAATAGGAGCATTTCAAACGGGCTGGTGGCCAATAGACGGCACTCGCCGTCCGCGCTAAAGGAGGCGCGCTTATCTGGGGGCAGCGCACAATACGGCTCTCGTAGAATTTCGCCCAACGGAGACAGCCCGAATGGGGCTCGTTGGTACCAAATGAACCCAATGATGGCCCCGACGACAACCGCTAACACGGAAATAATGATGCGACGGCGCAGCTCCTGCAGGTGCTCCACCAAGGTCATCTCCCCGGTAGGGTTCTTTTGCTTGCGCGAAAAGCGCAGCTTACCCTTGACGCTCTTGCTTGCCTTCTGGGGAGATAGAGGCTGTGACTGTGACGACATCAGTGTGGCTCTTTCAACGCAAAGAAGCGAACACTTCCCTACTGCACGGATTGCGGGTGCATATCCGCGCGCTGCAGGGGTGTTCGCGCGACGACAGGTTAGGGGCGTTTACTGCTGAGTATTGGTGTTGTTCTGCTGGCCCGGCTGCATGTCTGGTCGGTTCCAGAATTCCTCATCGGACTGCTGCTTCTGGTTCAGCTGTGCTTGAGACTGAGAACGCTGGGCATCCTCGGAATGCATCTCATTGACCTCAGACTTGAAGATGCGCGCGGAACGGCCAATAGAGCGTGCCAATTCCGGCAACTTCTTTGCACCGAAAAGCAAGACGATGGCAAGAACGATCAGGCCGATTTCCATAGGTCCTAGGCTCATGGAGAAACCTCTTTCAACTAGTGCACCAGCATGCCGGAAAGCATCACCGCCGGCTTTTTGCCAGCGAGCAGGCGCAGTAAACGGGCAAGTAACTGGCTACAGAGTATAGCCGCTCAATGCAGTGTTTCCTCGCTCCGCAATGAGGTTTACCACGGATTGAGGAGCCACTACCCGCAACCTATCAGCCTGAGCAAGGGCAAAGCGAATAAGCCAATCCACTGATCCCATAGGCATTGTTGCAGCTATTTCCCCATTTCCCAGGTCTTCGCCCAGACGCATATCGTAATACTCAGCCAGCCACGTGAATTCTTGGTTAATTGCTAGTTGCACGGTGTCTCCATCGCCCAAATTAAAGGGTGAGGAGGCATCAAAGTCGAGTTCCTTCAGGTGCGGCTGAGCCTTTTCCTCCGTGAGGCATGCGCTTCTAATGCGGTCTATGCGAAAGGTGCGATGGGCTTGCTTAGCTTCTTCCCACGCAGCCAAGTAAGGCTCAGAATCGACAATAAAAATGCGGGCTGGATCCACTACCCTTTCGGATTCTGCATTCGAAGAAGCACTCCAGTAGTGCAGCCGGATCCGCTTTCGTTCATCAACCGCCTGGGACAAAAGCGCCTGGATATCCGTCTCTTCAGGGGCTGGAGTAGATAGCGAATCATAAATGGCAACAGTTCTTTCATCCATGATGCCGCGCAGCTTAGCGGCGGCGGATTCGACCGCGCGGGCGTCGATTAGCCCTGGCATCGCCTGCAAGGACTCCAAGGTAAGAAGCAAGGCACCGGCTTCGGTTGGGGTGAGCCGCAGTGCCTGGCTTAAGCCTTGATCATTATGGATGGTTACCCCATCGCGATAGCTAAAGGAGAGATCGATGAGGTCTTCGGTATTGCGCCCCGTGCCGGAGCAAAAGAGGCGATCGAGAGCTTCCTTCAGCTCGCCGGGTTCCATACCTAAGTCCTTGGCCGCTTCCATGGGCGTCTTGTCGGGATGATTCTTGAAGTACGGAATCAGGTTCAAAGAGCGCACGAGCGCCTGGAGCTTCTGTGATCCATCAGCCATGACTAGCGTCCTTCCTGCGGATGTGCTGCCCTGCGCAAAAGGGAAACGACCTCCTGGCGTACTTCGGCTGGTTCCACCACTTGTACCTCCGGCGCATACCCAGCCGCGGTGCGTACGAGCCAGTCTTTATCCACCTTGCGCAGCATCACCGTGCCGTCGGGCTGCTGCTTGCCGGCATCCATAAGCTCCCGCGCCTGCCCCTCAGGGATGACAAGGCGTGCATCCACCTTTTCCCCGCGTTGCAGTGCACGCTCTACTAACACCTGCAAATCTTCAGTTGGATTGGTGTGCTCCGCGGGATCGTGCGAGCGTTTGATGTCAGAGACGCGGAGGGCCCGAAAGACGCGCGGTTCGTTGCGGTCCACATCGAATCCCACGAGGTAGATGCGGCTGTCGCGGTTGACCACTCCCCACGGGTCCATGACACGGCGTACCGGCTCAGTAGCCGGATTAGCACGGTAGGAAAACGTAATGCGCAGCTGATTGCGCACCGCAGCGAGCACCGCGGTGATGATTTCTGGGGCGAGTCGCGTGATGTCATTGACCGCCGTGTATACCGGTGCGCCTGCGAGGTTGCGGGAGGCGCCGCTAGCAGCAATCTTCGTCCATCCCGACAGGGAAAAATCGCTTAAGCCTCCGGTGGTACCCACGCCTCCTGCAATGCCTAGAACCATGGCCTCCTCAGGGGAAAACTCCACCGGAGGAAGCTGGTAGCTGCTCGAGTCGAGGCGATAGCGCGCACCATCTTCGCTGCCGGAATGCACGATAGGTACCCCGGCGCGCTGGAGGGTTGCGATATCTCGTGCCAGCGATTTGGCGAAGGCTTCATCTGATTTATCGCCGTATCCTGCCACATGCCGGCGAATCCAGGAGGCGGTGCGATCAGGGCTACCGCCGGAGTTGGCGGCGCCCTGTAGCGCGAAAGAGAGGTTGGTGAGTCTTTCTACCGCCTCATCATGCCGTTTCGGCGCGGGGTTGTGTGCTGCCACGTGTTGTGTTGTCTCCCTAGTGCTACTCGTATGCTTCTAGCTGTGGTGTAGACGCATATAGTCTAGCAACGCCTCGACCCGATCATCGTCGGCCACGAAGGGGTCTAGAAGCTCCTCGGTGCGTGGCTCAGGCCGGTTGACCTTAAGGCGCGTCCAGTCAACGGTGACGTTGGCCCCGAGGCTACGGGCAGCGGACAGGAACTGCCCGCGCAGCGCGGCGCGAGTGGTCGCGGGCGCGGTGTCCATGGCGCGTTCGATGTCGGCGTCCGAAATCCACCGATCAATAAGTCCCTTACGCTGCAGTACATGAAAGAGCCCGCGGCTCGGCCGGATATCGTGGTAGGTCATATCAATCTGGGCGAGCTTGGGGTGGTCCCACTGACCACCCAGCCGTGCGCGGTAGCGCTCGAGCAGTCCCAATTTGATGACCCAGTCGATTTCTCTGTCCACGCCGGAGAAGTCTTGAGTCTCAATGGCGTGCAGCATGCGCTGCCAGAGATCCACCACGCGCCGCATTTCTGCGGTGGGAGTGCCGGCGTCTTCCCGTTCTTCCAGCCATTGGGTTGCGCGCTGGCATAGTTGCTGCTGGACCTCGAGTGCGGTGACGGATCCCCCTCCTGCGAGCGGTAGTTCGGTCAAGCCCGTCATATCGCGCGCGATGGCGCGGATATGGTGAATGGGTTTTTCGATGTCGAACTCCGGTAGGTCAAATCCGGCTTCCAGCATTTCCAGGATGAGCAGCGTGGAACCGACTTTTAGGGCCATGGTGGGCTCGGCCATGGTGGAATCGCCCACGATGACGTGCATGCGGCGGAAGCGCTTGGAATCGCCGTGTGGTTCATCGCGGGTATTGATGATGGGGCGTGAGCGGGTGGTGGCAGAAGATACACCTTCCCAGACTTGGTCTGCGCGTTGCGAGAGCAGGAATTGGGCAGGCTTATCGCCCTTAGCGGGCTGCACCATGCCGGCGCCGCAGATGAGCTGGCGGGTAATAAGGAACGGAAGGAGCGCCAGCCCCAAATCCTTGAGCACCATGTGGCGGCTGATGAGGTAGTTTTCGTGGCAGCCAAAGGAGTTTCCGGCTGAATCCACGTTGTTTTTAAACAGGTACACCGCGCGCGGGTGCCCCTCGGCAGCAAAGGTCTGCTCCGCTTTTTCGCCCAGCCGGTTGACTATCGCATCGCCAGCGCATTCATAGGCCAGAAGCTGGCTCAAGCTATCGCACTCGGCGGTGGCTACCTCGGGGTGGGATCCGACGTCGAGATACAGGCGGCTCGCGTTGGTGGAAAAGATATTAGAGGAAGAATGTTCCTGAACGATGGGCCGGAAAAGCACGCGCGCCGCTTCATCAGGGCTCAGGACGCGTTCTCCTGGGCCCGCGCTGGTGGTTAAGCCATATTCCGTCTCGATGCCCATGATGCGACGGGCGAAGACGGGGCGCTGGTCACCCACCATTACTGCCCGCCCTTTTGGACATAAGAACGAACAAATTCCTCGGCGTTGTTTTCTAGCAGTCCATCGATCTCATCGAGCAATTCATCGGTGCCGGCAGTATTGATGCTCAGCTGTGTGGAGGTAAACTCCTCCTCCCCCGTGGAGTCATCGCCGCCGTTGCCGCCGGTGACCTGCGATTGGTGGGTTGACATGGTATGAACGTCCTTTCCTTCGCTTCTGCCTCGATGTCTGACTATTAGTTACGGTACTCGGGCTGGATACCGCTGTCAGTTAGTCCCTGAAGAAGATCCTCCACCGTAGGTGCGGCGTCGATGATCTCCTCGCACTGGGCGCGAGTCAGGCTGGTGGTCTCATCCATCGGAACCGTGGCCCAGGGTGCCGCGGTTTGCTCGCCTAACCGCACCGTGAGGCTTTGCCAGCTCGCGGCAATGATGTCCTCACCGAATTTCTGCGTCACTCGGCCGCGGAAATACGCCCGGGTGTCCTCTGGCGGAATGGTGGCGGCGTCTTCAATCTCTGCAGCGCTAAAGAGCTGCCGCATCTGGCCTTTACGCACCAGCGCGTGGTGTAGCGACTTTGCCGGATCGATCTCCGCGTACTGCAGGTCAATAAGCCGCAGCTTTGAGTCGGCCGGGTCGATACCGCGGTCGAGGTAGCCCTTGATCAAGCGATACTTCGCCACCCAATCCAACAGGTGCGCTGCCTGCATCGGGTCCTTTGCCAGAAGTGCTACGGCCTCGTCCCAAGCCGCAAGCACCTTGTGATCGGCTTCTGTGCGTGGGGTTACGCGGGCGCGGTATTCAGCGAGGATTTCTAGGGCGGTGAGATGGCGGGCGTCGGCAAGCTCGAGGCGATGCTGAAGGGAGAGGTCGCGGCTGACGCGCGGGACCTCCGCCACGGCATCCTGCAAGCGGAGATCGCTAAAGTCCACACCCTGCTCAATCGCATCGAGCACTAGCGAGGTCATGCCTAGTTTGAGCAGCGTGGAGGTCTGCGACATATTTGCATCTCCGACGATGACGTGGAGGCGCCCATAGTCCGCGTGCACCGCATGCGGCTCGTCGCGGGTATTGATGATGCCGCGATTAAGGGTGGTCTCCAGCGAGATTTCCTGCTCAATATAGTCAGCGCGCTGGGAGATCTGGAATCCCGGCTCCTCGCCAAACTCGCCGATCCCCATGCGTCCGGCGCCTATGACTACCTGGCGGGCCACGAAAAACGGGATAAGGGCCTGCGCCATAGTGTCAAAGTCCGTGGCACGGGAGTACTGATAGTTCTCGTGCGAGCCATAAGACGCGCCCTTGCCGTCCACGTTGTTTTTATAGAAACGCAAAGCAGGGCACGGGTCATGGTTGGCAAGGACGGACTTTCCTTGTGCGCTGAGGCCCGCTACGGCTGCGCCGGCTTGCAGGAGCGTGGCGTCCCCTGCGGCGTCGTAAAGCGTGGCGTCCCAAGCATTAGTGCATTCCGGCGCGGAATATTCTGGGTGTGCGTGGTCCACATAAAAGCGCGCGCCATTGGCCGTGACTACATTGGCTACCCCGATGGCGTTGGGGTCCACCACGGGCACGGTGTGGTAGCGCTTGAGATCGAAGCCGCGGGAATCGCGCAGCGGGTGTTCCTCGGCAAAATCCCAGCGCGAGCGCGCCCCAGTGTGCATCGCGGCATACGCTACCACCGCGTGCGTGGAAGAAATGATGGGCGAATACTCCGGCAGCTCCGGGGTGGCGATGCCGTACTCGGTCTCGATACCTACAACGCGGCTCATGCGCTCCTCCTAGCGGCCAGTAGCTCCACCCGCTCAACGCGAGCACCAGCATGGTCTTGGGAGATGATCTTGGTCCACTCCTCGGGGTTGGTAGAGGTGGGCACGTACTCGGATTCCGCGCGCTCGGTCGCGATAGCCTGGAGCAAATGCTGCTTGGCGATGCCCCCTTCGCGCCCGCCTATCCCCTGCTCACTGCCCGCACGCTGTTGCAGTTCGTCCTTGATAGCCAGCTTCTTGGCGCGGGAGAGGATATTGGCAATCATCGCGCCGGAGACGAAGTCCCGGTAGTGCAATACCTCGCGCTCGCCGCTGGAAAAGTGCAGCTGCACAAAGGGGCGATCGGCATAAAGCTCGTCCACCGCAGTGCCGATAAGTTCCTCTAGCGTGCCCTGGTGCGGCACGGATTCTGCAAAGTGGCGGGCGAAAATCTCGCGGGCACCCTGTTTACTCGGCCGGTTAACCCGGATCTTGATATCGAGCCGCCCGGGGCGCATGATGGCTGGGTCGATGAGCTCCTCGCGGTTGGTAGCGCCAATAACGATCACATTGGAAAGGCTCTCCACGCCGTCAAGTTCTGTGAGCAGCTGCGGCACCACCGTGGTTTCCATATCCGAAGACACGCCTGAGCCACGGGTACGGAAGATCGATTCCATCTCATCAAAAAAGATGACCACCGGACGGTCGGAACTCAGCTGGGCTAATTCACGAGCGCGCTCAAAGATGAGGCGGATGCGGCGTTCCGTTTCCCCTACATACTTATTGAGCAGCTCTGGGCCCTTGATATTGAGGAAGTAACTCGGCCCATCACTGCCCAGTTGCTGCGCCAAAGAATGGGCCACGGCCTTAGCAATAAGCGTCTTACCGCATCCTGGCGGGCCATAGAGGAGGACGCCCTTAGGCGGCTGTAGCTCGTAGTGGTGATAGAGGTCCGGATGAATAAACGGCAGTTCCACGGAATCGCGGATCTGGGAAATCTGCTCATCGAGCCCGCCGATGTCCTCATAGCGCACATCGGGGACCTCCTCAAGGGAGAGCTGGGAGACCTCCGTCTTTTCCACCTTTTCCAGCGCGATGGCGGCCTTGGGGTCGACCAACACTATCTCGCCTGCTGCCACGCGGGTTTCCTCGCGCAGTGCCTGCGATAGCAACACCACTTTTTCCTCGCCAGAGGAGTTGGCCACGATAAGGCGGCTCTCTCCCAGGCGCTCCACCACGGTGGCGAGCTCACCCGTGCGCTCGGGCGCGCACCCTTCCACCACTACGAAGCCATCGCCCAAGCGAACCTGCTGGCCGGCCACTAGGCTGCCCGGTTCCACATTGGGCGAAACCTTAAGCTGCATCACGCGGCCGTTGGTGTAGACCTCCGCGGTGGTTCCCACCTCGCTGTGGGTGGGCGAATAGCCTAAGAAAACGCCGTAGGTCGATGCCGGCTCAGCCAGCGCGTTAAGCTCCGCAAAAAGCTGCTCGAGCTTCCCACGCGATTCTTTTAATAAGCCCGCCAACTTCTGATTGCGGGCAGCAAGCTGGCTAATTTGCCGCTTATAGTCCGTGGCTTCATCCATGCCCACTACTCTAACGCGGCCCAGTCGGCGAAAGAGGGTACTTGCGCTTTAAATTCTGGGCGCTGAGGTGAGCCTATTTCCAGCTTTACTTGCGGGCGCGGCGCTGCGGGCGCGGCGGGGTCACGCCATCGGCCAGGCGGCGGGTCCAGATAAGGAAGGCGGTATGCGCATTCATACGGTGCTCCGGGCGCGTAGCCAGGCCTTCAACCTTCCATTCGCGCACCAGTGATTCCCAGGCCTTAGGCTCGGTAAAGCACTTGAGCTCGCGGATTCCTTCCATGACCTTCATCAACTGCGGCACCGTTGCCACGTAGGTCATGAAAACACCACCGGGGATGAGGAGATCGCGCACGGTCTCCAAGTGCTCCCAGGGCTCGAGCATATCGAGGATCACGCGGTCTACCGGCCCACCCAAGTCCTCGGCGGTGACATCTCCTAAATCGCCGAGGCGCGGCGACCACCACTCGGGCTGCTCGCCAAAGTATTCCTTGACGTTATCTACCGCATACTCGAGGTGGTCATCGCGCACCTCATAGGAATACACATGCCCCTCTGGCCCCACGGCGCGCAGCAGGGACATAGACAGCGCACCGGAGCCAGCGCCGGCCTCGAGCACGCGCGCGCCCATGAAGATATCACCCTCTACCAAAATCTGCGCCGCATCCTTGGGGTAGATCACCGCAGCACCGCGTGGCATGGATAGCACATGGTCCACCATCAGGTGGCGGAAAAGCAGGAAGGAGGAGCCAAGGGTGGACTCAATGACCGAGCCCTCGTCCATACCCACGATGTCATCATGGTTAATGATGCCCTTGTGGGAGTGGAACTGGCCTCCTTCTTCCAGAATAACCGTGTAGTGGCGCCGCTTGGCGTCGGTAAGCTGCACGCGGTCGCCATAGGCAAAGGGGCCGGAATAAGCCATGTCTCAAGACTCCTCGAGGTTGCGGTTACTATCCCACCAAGTATGCCTCAAGTGCCTGCGCGAGCCATACTTGGTCCCGCTCGCCCACCATTTCACGCGCCGAGTGCATGGACAGCATGGGCACGCCCACATCCACGGTATCGATGCCCAAACGCGTCGCCGTAATGGGGCCAATGGTCGAGCCACAGGGCACATCATTATTGCCCACAAACCGCTGCACCGGCACGCCTGCCTTCTCGCATGCTGCTTCCCATAACGCCACCGTGGTGGCATCGGAGGCATAGCGCTGGTTGCCATTGATCTTGGTCACCGGGCCCTTGCCGATGATCGGATGGTGCGTGGGATCGTGCTTGCCCACGTAGTTGGGGTGCACCGAATGGGCTGCATCGGCCGAGACACAGCTCGAGCGGGAGAACATCTGGAAGCGTTCCTCCTCGTTGGCCCCCAGCGCCCGCGCCGTGCGGGTAAGTACATCCGCCAGGATGGGACCGCCCGCGCCGTAGCGCGAGCTCGAGCCCACCTCTTCATGGTCAAAGGCCATCATGACCAGGACGTCTTTGCCGTGATAATTTTCGGCGGCCTTCTTCATCGCTGCGAGCGAAGCGTAGACAGAAGACAGGTTATCCATGCGCCCAGCCGCAATGAACTGCTCGCCCGCGCCAAAGAATTCGCCGCGAGCGGCATCGGCCGTAATCAGGTTGAAGGAAGCAATATCCTGCTTGGCGACGCCCGCCTTCTCCCCCACTACCTGCAAGATGGATGCCTCCGGGTCACCCACGCTCAAAACCGGCTGCATGTTGTGCTGACGGTCCGGCTTGAACTCATCCTTGCGGTAGAGGTGGATTGCCAGGGACGGAAGGCGCAGTACCGGGCCAGTATTGACTAGGTGCCGCGTACCATCCTTGGTGACAATCTGCCCGGCCACGGTCAGCTCCCGGTCAAACCAGGTATGCAGCAGCGCACCGCCATAGACCTCTACTGCCACCTGCTGCCAGCCGGCCGCAGAAAAGTCCGGCGTGGGCTTAAGAACCAAGCCCGGCGAGTCCGTATGCGACCCCACGATGCGGAAACCAGAATTCTTATCCGCACCCTCTGGCACGTACCACGCCGCTACCGCGCCGCCGCGCACCATGACATGGCCGCCAGGCGCAGCGGACCACTGCGTTCCCTCATCCTGTACCTCAAATCCCGCCTCGTGCAGCTGGCGGCATACCTCATCGGCAGCGTGGTACGAAGAAGGAGAAGCAGCAATGAAATCTAGGAAATCTGCGGTATAACTCATACCTCCTAGCTTGCCACGAATCGCGCGGCGATAGGCTAGATACACCATGGCTACTTCATCTACACCCCGCCCACTGGCCCTATCGCCCTCGCGCGCCTCCGACTATAAGCAGTGCCCGCTGCTCTATCGCTTCCGCGCCATTGACAAGTTGCCCGAGCCCAAGACCATCGCGCAGGTCAAAGGAACCCTTGTGCACGCCGTTTTGGAAGAGATGCACAAGCTACCGCGCGAAGAGCGCACCTATCCTGCCGCGGTGAAGATGATTAAGCCCTCCTGGGCAGAGATGACCGCCAAAGACGAGGAACTTTTAGAGCTCGTGCCAGAAGAAGACACCTACGACTTCTTCGTCGCTGCCAGGGAACTGCTCAAAGGCTATTTCCAGATGGAAAATCCCCAAGGCTTTGATTGCCAAGAAACAGAGATGTACGTCAATACGGTCCTGCCCAATGGCGTCCCCGTCCGCGGCTTCATCGACCGCGTGGACCGCGCCCCAACTGGCGAGCTCCGAGTCGTGGATTATAAAACCGGCAAGAAGCCACTTCCCCGCTATTCCCAGGATGCACAGTTCCAGATGCGCTTTTATGCGCTGGTCTACTGGCGCATTCTAGGCACCATTCCCCACCAATTGCGCCTGATGTACCTCAAGGTGTTGGACTCGATGTTTCTTAGCCCAAACCGTGAGGAACTCGAATACTTCGAGCGCGATCTCGGCGAGCTGTGGGCCAAGATTGAGGCCGACGGGCGCGCCGGGGACTTCCGTCCGAAGCCTTCCAAGCTCTGCGGCTGGTGCGCCCACCAAGATCTCTGCCCGGAGTTTGGCGGCACTCCGCCGCAGTACCCGGGCTGGCCGGGTTCCGCGGCGGATACGAAGGACTAGCGCCGCACCAGCCTAGAAAAGGCCCGAAATGGTGCCTTGCTTATCGACGTCGATATTATTGGCCGCCGGCTTCTTCGGCAGTCCCGGCATCGTCATGACGTTGCCTGTGAGCACAACGATAAATCCCGAACCGGTGCGCGGCAGTAATTCGCGCACGTGCAGCGTATGGCCTTCCGGCGCCCCCAGAGCAGAGGCATCGTTGCTGAAGGAGTACTGCGTCTTAGAGATGACCACCGGCAGCTTATCCCAGCCATTGTCCTGGATGTACTTGAGATCCTTGAGCGCCTTTGCCCCGTATTCCACACGGTCTGCGCGATAGATCTCGCGCGCGATGGTCTCGATGGAGGCCTCGATTCCCTCCCGCGGATCGTAGAGCTGCTTGGCTCCTCCCTGTAGGTTCTCCAGCAAGGTCTCTGCCAGCTTGGTAGCGCCTGCGCCACCCTCGGACCAGACATTGGCTTCCTCCAATGCCACCCCGAAGTCTTCGGCCCACTGCCGCATAAACTCGCGTTCTGCCTCGGTATCGGACCAGAAGAGGTTGAGCGCTACCACCGGTTTGATCCCGAACTTGCGCAGGTTTTCTACGTGGCGCTCTAGGTTGACTATGCCCGCCTTGAGGGCATCCAGGTTTTCCTCAGTGAGCTTATCCTTGGCCACACCGCCGTTGTATTTCTGCGAGCGGATGGTGGCAACGACCACGGCGCCAGCAACATCTAGGTCGCCAAAGCGCGCCTTAATGTCGACGAACTTTTCTCCGCCGAGGTCGGAGCCGAAGCCGGCCTCGCTTAAGACGATATCGCCAAATTGCAGTGCGGTGTGGGTGGCCAACAGGGAGTTGCAGCCGTGCGCGATATTGGCGAACGGACCACCGTGTACCAAGGCCGGCACGCCGCCAAGGGTCTGTACCAAGTTGGGGTTGAGGGCATCACGCATGAGCGCCGTGAGCGCACCTTCCGCTTTCAAATCACGCGCAGTAACAGGGCGCTGATCATAGGTGAAGCCGATGGTGATATCGCCGAGGCGCTTCTTTAGGTCCTCGAGGTTCGTGGCCAAGCACAAGATGGCCATGATTTCGGAGGCCGCAGTAATAGTGAAACCGGTTTCTGCAGGCACACCGTGAGCAGGACCGCCCAGACCGGTCACCACGTTACGCAGGGCACGGTCGTTGACGTCCATGCACCGCTGCCATGTCACGCGCCGCGGGTCGATGCCCAGGGCGTTGCCTTGGTGGATGTGGTTATCAATGATGGCGGCCAGGGTGTTGGTTGCAGAGGTAATGGCATGAAAATCGCCGGTGAAGTGAAGGTTGATGTCTTCCATGGGGACAATCTGTGCATAGCCGCCGCCAGCCGCGCCGCCCTTAATACCCATTACTGGTCCTTGGGAGGGCTCACGCAGGGCAACGATGGCCTTCTTGCCCAACTGATCCAGGGCGTCGGTAAGGCCGATGAGCACGGTAGACTTGCCCTCGCCGGCAGGTGTAGGCGATACGCCGGTGACAAGCACCAGCTTGCCCTGGTTTTCCTTGGAATAGTCCACCTTGGTGATATCGACTTTGGCTTTGGTGGTGCCATAGGGAATCACGGCGTCGGCAGGAATGCCTGCCTTGGCCGCGATCTCCGCGATTGGCTGCAGGTGGTGGGCTTGGGCGATTTCAACATCGGATGGCTGAGTAGTCATGTCCTTAGCCTACCGAGCTCGCGAGTTAAATAACCCGCATTTTTGAAAGAAAGTGAATTGAATCAATCTTCCTGTCCACGCTGCGATCCAAAAAGGCGCCCCTGCAGGGGCGCCTTCCGGGTGGACTTGTCGTCTACCTCTTAAAGGATGACGAGGCCGAATGCGTAGCCCAAGAGGACAGAAACTGCGATGCTGACCGTGCCTGGGATAAGGAATGGGTGGTTGAATACAGCCTTGCCGATTCGAGTCGAGCCGGTATCGTCCATCTCCACCGCTGCCAGCAGCGTTGGGTAGGTCGGCAGGATAAATAGAGCCGAGACGGCTGGGAAAGCAGCGACTGCGGTAAGGGGGCTTACGCCCAGAGCCAGGGCTGCTGGCATGAGGGCCTTGGTAGTAGCGGCCTGCGAGTACAGTAGCGCTGCGGCGAAGAACAAGACCACCGCGAGCAGCCACGGCGAAGACTCAATAACGCTACCAGCCATAGACTGAATATCGTCCATGTAGTGGTTGATAAGGCTGGTACCCAACCAAGCAACGCCTAGCACACAAATACATGCGGACATACCGGACTTAAATACCGGCGTATTGAGAACATCCCCCGCCGGGAACTTCGACATCATGACGATGATGGTGGCCGCAGTGAGCATAACCGTCATAATCGCCTCATTACGTGGCAGGGTTGGTTCTGCGATTAGCCCGACCTGCTCCGAGGTCAGCGTGGCCCATGCCATCACGATGACGATGGCTACCAGGAACACCAGAACAGAAGCCTTGGCACCCTTCTGCGGCTGGAAGTTCTCAGCCCCCAGTGGTTGCTTAACCAAGCCTTGCGCCTTGCGCTCCTGGTACACCGGGTCATCATCTAGTTCCTTGCCAAACTTATTAGCAATCCACGCAGCTGGGAAGATAGACAGGAACGTTGCCGGAATGACGACTGCTAGCACCTGCAAATAGCCCACTCCAGCTGGCTCCAACAGGCTGGCTAGGAGAACCACTGCGGCAGAGATAGGCGAGGCACAAATTGCCATCTGAGAGGCAACTACCGCAATAGAAAGCGGGCGTGAAGGGCGAACCTTGCCTTCTTTAGCTACCTCAACAATGACCGGTAGCGTGGAGAATGCAGTGTGGCCGGTACCGGCCAGCACCGTCATCAACCAAGTAACGATGGGCGCGTAGAACGTAATCCGCTTCGGGTTTTTGCGCAGAAACTTTTCTGCAATGTGCACCAGGTAGTCCATGCCACCAGCCCTCTGCATCGCGGCGATGGCGGCAATGACGGTCATGATGATACCGATGACGTCGAATGGGATGTCTTCCCTAGTAATGGGGACACCGGTGAGACCAAGGGCCAACACACCGAGGCCGCCGGCCATACCGATACCAATTGAACCAATCCTCGCGCCCAAAAAGATGGCGGCGAGAACGATGACTATATGAACAATAACCATGGACATACTCCATACGCTCTGTATGCAAACTAAGGGCACGCTTCTCCATACAGAGTGCATGCCGTCCTCAACATCTTCTATTTTGCACCTGTCACGGTGATTTATTCACTCGAATTGTCCGTTTGTGTTGATTCCCACATGTATTTAGTGTCTCGTTATAAGACGGTCGGTATCCTTCTCCGCATTCGCCCAGCACAGGGCCGTAGAAAGAAACTAGCTACCGCCGATTCCATGCACGCAAAAGACCCCTACAGCCTTCGCCAGTTTTCCTTGTACATCAAGAAACATGGCAGAGACCGTGGGGGTCTACTATGCGGGGCGCTATGCCCTACTGCTTCTCAAAAGCCGAGTCTTTAGTCCTCGTCGATGAAGAGCTGACCGCGGAACTCTGGGTGCATGAGGTTTTCAACGGACAGAACCTTGTTCAAGGTAGCCTCATCGAGCAAGCCCTTCTCCAAGACGAGTTCCTTGACGCCCTTGCCGGTCTCCAGGGACTCCTTGGCAATCAGGTCACCGTTGTGGTGGCCGATGAACGGGTTCAGGTAGGTGACGATACCGATGGAGTTTTCCACGTACGCACGGCACACGTCTGCATTAGCGGTAATGCCGGTGACGCACTTTTCGTGCAGGGCATCGACGGCGTTACCCATGATGCGAATGGACTGGAACAGTGCCTCGCCGATGACCGGCTCCATGACGTTGAGCTGCAGCTGGCCAGCCTCAGCGGCCATGGTGACGACGTGGTCATTGCCGAAGATCTTGAAGCAGGTCTGGTTCACAACCTCCGGGATAACCGGGTTGACCTTACCCGGCATGATGGAGGAGCCGGCCTGACGGGCAGGCAGGTTGATCTCAGCCAGGCCAGCGCGCGGGCCGGAAGACAGCAGGCGCAGGTCATTACAGATCTTGGCAAGCTTCATTGCTGCGCGCTTGATGGTGGCGTGCAGCAGCACGTAAGCGCCACAGTCAGAGGTTGCTTCAATGAGATCGCGGGCGGTCTTCATCTCCAAGCCGGTGACCTCAGACAGAGCTGCGGTGACCTGGTGGCGGTAGCCGGCCGGGGTGTTCACGCCGGTGCCGATTGCGGTTGCGCCCAAGTTGATCTCGAGCAGGCGACGCTGTGCATCGCGCAGCAATGCCTGCTCCTCGTTCAGGTTATTGGCAAAGCCTTTGAACTCATCACCCAAGGTCATTGGAACCGCATCCTGAAGCTGAGTACGACCCATCTTCAGGATGTCCTGGAACTCATTGCCCTTGACCTGGAATGCGGCACGCAGACCATCCATGCGCTCAATGAGGTGATCCACTGCTGCATGCAGACCCAAGCGGAAGCCGGTCGGGTAAGCATCGTTGGTGGACTGGGACATGTTCACATCATCATTCGGGTTGATGATGTCATAGGAGCCCTTCTCCTCACCGAGGTACTCCAGTGCGAGGTTGGCAACAACCTCGTTGGTGTTCATGTTCAGCGAGGTACCAGCGCCACCCTGGAAGACGTCCAGCGGGAACTGATCCATGCAGCGACCCTCTTCCAGGATCTGGTCACAGGCCCAGATGATGGCTTCAGCCTTCTTCTTTGGCAGAACGTGCAGGCGGCGGTTTGCCATGGCGGCCGCCTTCTTGACCTGGACCATGCCGCGGATGAAGTGCGGGATGGTGTTGATGGTCACGTAAGAGATCTGGAAGTTCTCCATGGCGCGTACGGTGTGCACACCGTAGTAAGCGTCAGCGGGAACTTCCAAGGAGCCAAGAAGGTCGGTCTCGGTGCGAGTCTTCTTGCTGGAGTTCTTCGGTGCCTTTTGTTCGGCCACCTTCTGCTGTGCGGCGTGAGTGGAAGTGTCAGCTTCCTTCTTCTTCACGTCCTTTGCTGCAGACTTGGTGTCCTTTTCTTCTTTCTTAGAGGACTTTGCCATGATGGCTCGGCTCCTTTGCCTGTCGAGACTTATATTCGAATGAGTAACCTCAAGCGCTAATGTTAGCCACGACTGAATCTATTTGGGCCGACCCAGAGAAATTGATCCCCCTAAAAGCGGGCGATGCGTAAATCGGAAGCCAAAATCGCTTCCGCACCGAGTTGGGAAAGTCGGTCCATGACTTGGTTGGCTGGTTTCTTCGGAACCATCGCTCGCACTGCCACCCAGTTCTCACGCGCTAACGGCGACACCGTAGGACCGGTCAATCCTGGAGTAATACCAGCGGCTGCGTCGAGGTTGGATTGAGCGATGTTGTAGTCGATCATTAGATATGTGCGAGCGTGCAGAATTCCCTGAATGCGGTCGAGCACTACCTGCTCTTCCTCCGTAACTTCTACCCCTGTACGCTTAATAACTACCGCCTCGGACTCAATGATCGGGTCCCCGAACGGCGCTAACCCTTGCTGGCGCAAAGTAGTACCAGTTGACACGACATCAGCAATAACATCGGCAACGCCGAGCCGGATGGAAATCTCTACAGCCCCGTCCAATCGAATAACATCGGCCTCAATCCCATGTGCGGCAAGGTTCGTGCGGACAAGGTTGGGATACGACGTCGCAATCCGCCGCCCGGCTAGTTGAGAGATATCCCACTCCTCCCCCTGCGGGGCTGCGTACTGGAACGTGGAGCCACCGAAGCCTAAAGGCAGCACTTCATCAAAGCTCGCTTTAGAGTCAAGTGCCAAGTCCCGGCCCGTAATGCCTAGGTCTAAGACCCCGCGGGCGACATAGATGGCAATATCTTTCGGCCGCAGGAAAAAGAACTCTACTCCGTTATCGGCGTCTACTACGTTGAGCGCCTTGGAATGCCCGCGGCCCTTGTAACCGGCCTCTGTAAGGATTTCCACGGCAGCTTCTGACAACGAGCCCTTATTCGGTACAGCAATCTTGATCATGCGGATCCTTCTATCCTGTGGGGTGTTGCCTAGAGGTACTTATAAAGGTCTTCAGGGGTAAGTCCGCGCTTAAGCATCATGACCTGAGTCCAATAAAGCAGCTGGGACATCTCTTCCGCCAGCTCATCGTCGGACTGATATTCTGCGGCGATCCATACTTCCCCGGCTTCTTCGATGATCTTTTTACCGATGAAATGCTCGCCTTTATCCAGCGCGGCAACGGTGCCAGAACCAGCTGGACGCTGGTCGGCCTTCTCGGCTAGTTCGGCGAAAAGAGTCTCAAAGTTCTTCACGTCTACCTATTGTTCCACAGGTAGATAGAGAATGTAGGGGAACTCTGAATTTCTATTGCCGCGCCGAAATCTTAGCGAACCACTCATAGACGTCAGTGGCCTTAGCTCCCGCGAGGTGCCGCGAATCGCGGAGGCTAGAGATTTCGGTGGCCTCGGTCGGGACCTCAACCTGATCATCTTCGGGCAAACCGATAACCGCACAGCCGGCATCAACGGCGGCGCGCATGCCGGTTGCGGAATCTTCGAAAACTAAGCACTCCGCGGGATCTGCTCCTATGCGGCGGGCGGCCTCGCGGTACATATCCGGCGCTGGTTTGCCGGCAGGAACCTCATCCCCGCAGATAGTATCGACGAAATAGTGCCGCCCCAACGCATTGATAGCAGCGTCAGCGACATTGCGCTCGGTATTGGTAGTGACCATCATAGGCACCCCATCGGCTTTCAGTTCCTCAAGCAGTGCAGGGATTCCCGGGAAGATTTCCAGTTGACGAGCAAAAAGGCCTTTGACATAGTCAAACATTCGGGCGCGGTAGCGCTCACTGTCACCGGGTTGCAGCGAAACTCCCGCATTATCCGCGCAGATTGCCAAGGTGGTATCAAAGGTCGCGCCCACAGTAGCTAGGCGTTGGGTGGGAGTGAGCCGTTTGCCCAGCAGTTCTGAAAGATAAAACGTTGCCTCCGCCCAGAGGGGCTCCGAATTGGTGAGGGTGCCATCCATATCCCAGAAGATGGCGGCGGGCTTAGTCAGGTTGGAAGCGGCGGCGGAGTGCGGCACGAGAATAAAGCTAGCTTTCTCTTTCAGGAAGGAAATAGTGTCACCGTCTACAGTCAAGCACACGGCGGAAAGAGCCAGCCGCGCAGTTAGCGCGAGCTGGCGCTTACTAAGGCGGAAGGGTCAGAACTAAAAATCCAGTTCCGGAATCTGCGACAGGGCTTCATCGTCTGCTCCGGTGGCCGCGCTGGCGTTATAGATAAGCTCAGAGAGCTCTTCCTTTTCCTCTGGCTCGAGAACGGCATCGTGTTGAGCGCGATTAAAATCTGCCAACTTGCGAACGGTCTTGGACAAGACAGTGACCAACTGTGGTCCGTCTGGATCGTCCGGAAGAGCATCCAGCCCATCGAGCATCTGCTCAAGGTGGCCGCGCAGCTCTGGGAGGACGTTGGCGTCAAACGGGGCCTCCCAGAACTCCTTTTCCTCTTCCTTGAGGTAATCGCCGGTGGCGAAGGACTTCAGGTCACTAATAAATTCATCTACGGTGGGCTGGAAATCGGCGCGAATGCTCATGGTGTAGATACTGCCCTATCTTGCCTAAGCCCGCACGCCGAGGAGCGAATTTAGTGCGGTGCGAACCAAATCGTCCGCCCCGTCCTCGTCCGTGCCGCGGTCGGCCTCTGCCCACTCATCCACGGCATCGAGAGCAGCCGGGGTATCAAGGTCGTTCGCGATTGCGGCACGCAGCTTGGCGACGACCTCTTCGGCCCCTGCCATACTGCCCGGCTGCGCCAGGGCCTCCCGCCATGCGGCGAGGCGGCGCTTAGCGCCGTCGAGCACCTCGTCGGACCAGTCGCGCTCGTCGCGGTAATGGCCCGCGAAGACACCCAAACGGATAGCGGAGGGATCTTCACCCGCTTCTACGAGCTTGTGAACGAAGACGAGGTTGCCCAAGGACTTAGACATCTTGACCCCGTCGAGACCGATCATGCCGGTATGCACGTAGAACTGTGCCATGCGATCAACGTTGAGGGCGGCCTCGGCGTGGGCAGCGGAAAACTCATGATGTGGGAACTTCAGGTCGGTGCCGCCACCCTGGATATCGAAGGAAGAACCCAAGCGGTTGGTAGCGATGGCGGAACACTCAATATGCCAACCCGGACGGCCAGGCCCAAAGGGCGACTCCCAGGCTGGTTCGCCCTCGCGGTGGGCACGCCAGATAAGCGCGTCGAGCGGATTTTTCTTCCCTGGGCGGTCGGGATCGCCGCCGCGCTCAGCAAAGAAGGTGCGCATCTCTTCGGCAGAGTAATTGGACTCATACCCAAAACGCTCGGTGGCCTCGATGGAGGCGTAGATATCTGGGTGCTCGGGGTCGTCTACGACGTAGGCCGCTCCGACGTCGAGAAGCTTCTGCACCATTTCCACGATTTCATCGACGGCCTCCATGGCACCGATGTAGTCCTGCGGCGGGAAAACGGAGAGCAGCTCCATATCGGAACGGAAGAGGTCAATTTGAGAAGTGCCGAGCTCACGCCAATCTACACCGTCGCGTTCGGCACGTTCGAATAGCGGATCATCGACGTCGGTGATGTTTTGGACGAAGTGAACTTTCTTCCCGGCATCCAGGAACGCCCGGTAGATAAGGTCAAAGGTCAGGTAGGTGGCGGCATGGCCCAAATGGGTGGAGTCATAGGGCGTGATGCCGCACACGTACATGGTGGCGGTATCCCCTGCGACCTCTACGGGAGCGATGTTTTGGTTCGCAGAATCGTACAAGCGCAGCTGTGCCGCATCACCCGGCACAGGGCGGAAGGAAGGTAGTGGCCAAGAATGCATAGCCACCATACTAACGCGGTGCGCCTTAGAGCGGCTGCAGGACTCCCAGTGCCAGGAGGATCATGACGAGCACGCCGACCGGGATGCGGTAAGCGGCAAACCACGAAAAGGAGTGGTTGCCCACAAACTTTAGTAGCCACGCAATCGAGGCATAACCCAAGGCAAAGGCAATGCCCGTACCGACCAAGAGCTGGAGACCGGAGGCGGACTGGCCGGTTTCGGGAGAAAAGGCGTCGGGAAGCGAGAAAAGGCCCGAAGCCAACACTGCCGGAATGGCCAGCAAGAAGCTAAAGCGCGTGGCTACCTCGCGGTCCAGGCCCAGGAACAGACCACCGGAAATGGTGCCGCCGGAGCGGGAAACACCCGGAATGAGCGCCAAGCATTGGCACAGGCCCATAACAATGGCGTCTTTCATGGTCAACTGGTCAAAGCTGCGTTCCTTCTTACCCATTTTTTCTGCAGCGATGAAGACCAAGGAGAAGAGAATGAGCATTGCGGCGGTAATCCACAGGTTGCGCAGGGCGCCACGAATCGCATCCTCGAATGCGAGGCCGACAATTCCGATGGGAATGGAACCCACGATGACCATCCACCCCATGCGCCAGTCCTGGCCGCGAGAGGACTTATCAGCCCAGCCGCGGAACCAGCCGGAGAGAATTTGCCAAATCATTGGGGCAAAATAGACCAGCACAGCCAGCTCCGTACCTAGCTGGATAACTGCGGTGAAGGACGCGCCGGCGTCGTTGCCCCAAAAAAGTTCGGAAACAATGCGCAGGTGACCGGAGGAACTTACCGGAAGAAACTCGGTAAGCCCCTGCACGATGGACAAAACAATGACCTGCGCCCAAGAAACAGCGTCAGTTGCGGTATTAGAAATCACCCGCTTCACACTACAGCCGCGCTGGGCTTCGAGTTTTTACAACGCGCGCTGTTAGGATTAGTAGCCGTGAAATCTCAATCTGGCTCCGCACTTATCCTTTCTAGTTTGCTGGCGCTTAGCGCCACCACGTTGGCCGCCTGCCAGCCCGAAGTGGGCGTGGGCGCCGATCCAGAGACCGCGGTCAAGGGCAATGCCACCCCAGCGGCCTCCCCGGCTAAGGCGGATCCGGAAGGCACTGTGGTCGACCTTAGGGCAGACATCACTGACCTTGCCGCCTTTGATGACTCGCTGGCAGTGCGCACCAAGGACGAGCTTCTCATCGGTAGCCAGAAGGATTTTGAGGGGAAGAAGGCTACCTCGCTAGACATTTCTGCGGAGTGTGGTGACCTCAGCTCATCTGCCTCGGGCTTCGTCCTCGCCTGCCCAGATAAGGTTCTCCTCATCGATCCTGCATCCCCGGATTCTCCCCAAGAGGTCAATATGGAAGAGGACTCCCCCGTTACCGCCGCCACTCAGCTATCCAGCGGCGAGATCTTCGCCACCTCGGCCGCTTCCACCACGGTAGGCATTTATAAGGACGGCAAGCGCGACGGAGATATCGAGGTGGAAGCTGGCTCGGACCAGCTATTGGCCGTGCCCAATTCCTCGGGCGATGACGGAGTGGTACGCATCCACCGAGAGGATTCCACCATCCAAAACGTGGACTGGACGAATGATCGCGCGGGCGGCCGACTGCGCGTTGGCCAGGGAGTCGGCAGCATCGCGGTGGGCGATAAAGGCGTGGTCCTCGCCTCCGATACCGAGGGCGGCCGCTTGGCCGTCTACACCTCTGATGACGTTGTCCGCCTGCACCAATACGGCAACGTAGAGGGCACCCCTTGGGGCGTAGCCTGGGACAAAAAGCGCAATCTGGGGTGGGTGAGCGCCACCGATACCAATAAGGCTCATGCCTATGAGATAGACAAAGGCGTACCAGAGCTGCGCGGAGATCTCTCCACTCTGCCGGATGCGCAGAATATTGCCGTGCTTGGCGACGGCACCTTTGTCGCCGCCTCCGCCACCGGCCACGGGCTGCAGTTCGTGGACACCCCGCACCTGAAGAAGGAGTCCTAACACCATGACCAGCACTATTGACCAACTGCGCGCGCAGGCCTACCAGCTTGCTCTGCGGGGCATGTTTAAGCTGAGCCCAGAGCGCATCCACGAGATTATTAACACTGCGCTCAGCGGGCTGCAGGCGGCCGGGCCAGCTAACCGAGCCCTGGCAAAGATCCTGCCGGTCAATGATCCAGTGCTGCGCCAAGAGGTCTTCGGAGTAGAATTCCCCCGCCCGTTGGGACTTGCCGCCGGGTTTGATAAGAACGCCGCAGCTGCTGATACGTGGACTCCCATTGGTTTCGGTTTTGCAGAGTTGGGCACCGTCACCGCCCAAGCACAGCCTGGCAATCCTGCTCCGCGGCTCTTCCGCCTGAAGGCCGATAAGGCCATCTTGAACCGGATGGGCTTTAACAATAAAGGTGCAGCGGCCGCCGCAGAAAACCTGCGCAAGCGTCGCTACAGCGATGTCATTGGCATCAATATTGGCAAAACCAAAGTCACCCCTGCCGAGCATGCAGTAGAAGATTACCGCCGCTCCGCGTCGGTATTGGGCGACTTGGCAGATTTCCTGGTGGTCAACGTTTCTTCGCCGAATACCCCGGGCCTGCGCGACCTGCAAGCAGTGGAATCGCTGCGCCCCATTCTCTCCGCCGTGCAAGAATGCACCGCGGTTCCGGTGCTGGTGAAAATTGCCCCGGATCTTTCTGATGCTGACGTTGACGCCGTGGCAAACCTAGCCCTCGAGCTCGGGCTCGACGGAATTGTAGCGACAAATACCACCATTTCCCGCGAGGGACTCAAGACTCCAGCCGCCGAGGTAAAGGAGATGGGTGCCGGTGGCGTATCCGGCCCTCCGGTAGCCGAGCGCTCCCTAGAGGTACTGCGCCGCCTCAATGAGCGAGTCGGCGACCAGCTCACCCTCATCTCCGTGGGTGGCATCTCCACGCCGGAGCAAGCATGGGAGCGCATCACTTCCGGTGCTTCCCTACTGCAGGGCTACACCGGTCTCATCTACGGTGGTCCGGACTGGATCCGCGATATCCACCGCGGCATTGCCGCTCAAATCCGTGCCCACGGTTTGAGCAATATTTCCCAGGCGGTTGGTTCCGGCCTCCCCTGGAAGCCTTTGGATTAGTCCGACCCAAGGTTGCACAACACAAGGTCCGCCTACCTCTCCTGCTGCACGCAGAGGAAGTAGGCGGACCCTTAATCTTTGCGGTGCTGACTAGGTCTGCGACATGGCGCTGCGCTTGAGAATCAGTGCGCACAACACCGCGAAGCCGGCGTAGAACACGACCCAAAACTGTGGTTGCGTGAATAGGATATCGCCGGGCACAAAGCGGCTTGCTGCAATAATCACAATGGCGATGACCAACGCTGCAACCTGCGCGCGGCTCCCCGCCTGACTTTTGCTCATGGTACTAAAGGCGCCGACGATGATCGCGGCGACAATAATCGCCACTTTGGAATACGTCCATTCGAAATCGGCACCCCAACCATCCGTGAAGACGGAGATTAATGCAAAGAGGACCAGCACGAATGCGACCACCATGAAGGCGCCGCCCACCCGCAGCGCCGTCGGCGGGCTAGGCTGCGATGAAGTAGAGCCACTAGCCATTACTTCGCCTCGTACCAGCCCCACAAAATGGCGCGACCAAGAGCATGGAAATGCAGGTTGAACCCAAGCACGGTCGGCGAAGCATCTGGATCGATATCGAGCTTCTCTACGTCGACTGCATGGACGGCGTAAAGGTAGCGATGCGGGGCGTGTCCGACAGGCGGGTTCGCACCGAAGTAGGTGCGCTCGCCCGAGTCGTTGCGCAAGCTGATGACGCCGTCAATACCCAAGTCCTCGGCGGCACCGGCATTGGTAGGCAGCTCGCTTACCTCGACGGGGATATTGAACGCCGCCCAGTGCCAGAAACCAGAAGCCGTTGGCGCATCGGGGTCGAAACAGGTCACGGCCAGGGACTTGGTGCCTTCCGGCAGTCCAGACCAGGCAAGCTGAGGCGATACGCTCTCTGGGGCGCGGAGCTTTTCCTGCAGCTCGTCTCCTTCCACCACATCAGTGGACGAGAGAACGAAGGAAGGGACATCGCGCAGCGGTGCGTAAGGATCTGGACCAGGAAACCGGGAATCATCTGCGTAAGAAGTCATAGACCCATTTGTACCCCACCTCACAAGGCGATGTCGATGTGGTGTAACCGCCGCGGCCTGCATAAATTCTGCTGCACACGTGGAAAGCCCCTACCCAGACTTACAACCATGTATTTCCACACGCCGTTAATATTTGCTTTTTCATGCCACACGCAGGCGATTTGTAAAGCAAGCCTCGAGCAGGATACAGTATCGGAGTGCCCAGCCGAGAGGCTGACAAACACCCTGCCCGGGTGGCGGAATGGCAGACGCGCTAGCTTGAGGTGCTAGTGTCCTATTAACGGACGTGGGGGTTCAAGTCCCCCCTCGGGCACAACGGACCGGCGGTTACCACTAAGGTAGCCGCCGGATTTTTCTATTCAGTACTCCCACAAGGACTACGATCTCCCCCATGACCACATTTTTGAGTTGGGCGCGCAGCTTCGGCCAGTTCCTCATGTCGCTCGCCCAGTCCGCCTGGCGATCAATTCTCCAGTGGTCGATGCGTCGTTGGGTAGCCGTCCTCGCCACCATCGCCACCGGCGCGATACTCTTTTACTTCTTTGATCTGCCGAACGTGTCCCAGCTTCGCGTCGCCTCCACCCGCTATGGTGCGTGGTTTCCTCTCCTTTTTATCCTAGGTTATGTCATATTTACGCAGCTTCCATTTCCTCGGACGTTGTGGACGGTAGCCGCAGGAATACTTTTTGGCCCATGGAAGGGCCTCGCCCTCTCCTTGTGCGCCTTGACGGTGTCAGCGGCCCTCTCGCTCCTCATCGTCCGCACGCTCCTCGGAGACTGGATCCGGCCGCACCTAACCCACCCAGCAGTGTTTAAAATCAATGCCCACTTAGAGCGGCGCGGCTGGCTGGCCATCGCTTCGCTGCGGATGGTGGCCGGCGTCCCCTTCAGCCTCCTGAATTATATTGCCGCACTAACACCCGTGAAGCTTAGCCACTTCACCGTGGCCACTCTCCTCGGTTCCGTCCCAACTACTGCCCTCGGCGTCTTCTTCGGCGATGCCCTCACCGGCCACACCTCGCCCAGCATCATTGTTGCCATGGTAGCTTTTGCCGCCATCGGTATGGGCGGGCTGTATATGGATTCACGTCTACCCACTCGCCCATAAGTCAAGTACGAGCGGTAGACTAATTCGCAATTGGTTCCTTAAGGAGGATTTTCTGTGCTTGCTGTCCACGCTCGCTACCGGGGCCGCTCCGTGCGTCGCGCAGAGTTGGTCCAACGCTCCGCAACGGCTCTATCCACCCTCAAAGGTGTGGGCGAGTTCCACGTGCTCGGCGTGGAAGATATTTGCGCCGTAGTTGATTCAGCAACTGCCGTGTGCGACGTGGTCATGGCCTTGCTTGCCGACGGCGACTGGGCCATCGGCATCGGCATTAGCCCCGGCAACCAAGAAGATGAGGAAGGCGCGCGCCAAGTAGCAACCGCTGCATTGCGGAAGTCCGCCCGCATGGGGCAGGTCTACGCCAAACTCAATAAGCGCGGCCGCGCCTCGGAGGCGAGCGATATTGCGGCCACCTTTGCCCTGCTTGGATACGTTCTGCACAAACGCACCATCGAAGGGCGTGAAGCAACCTCACTCGTCCGTGCGGGGCTCAACCAGAATGAGGCCGCCGAAGAGCTAGGAATTTCCAAGCAAGCCATGTCGCAACGCCTCCAAGCGGCCGGCTGGAGCGCGGAAATGGCGGGGTGGCAGTTGGCCGTCAACCTCATTGAACGCGCCAACCTTACCCACCCCTAGAGCAAATCAGACTTGCTCAACTCAGGTGTAGTAACGAAGTCCACGAGGCGCTCCACGGCACCGATCAGGCTGGAGTCTAGGTCGCGGAAGGAATGTACGGCGTTATAGACATGACGCCACCCATCCTTCGGGTCGCTCCACCCCACGCGGCGGCAAATACCGGTTTTCCAATCCTCGCCGTAAGGCACATCGGGCCATTCACGCAGGCCGACGCGCTGCGGCTTTACCGCCGCCCAGATATCGATGAAGGGGTGTCCAGTTACCAGGACATGCTCTCCCACGGTTTCCGTTAATCGGGTTTCTTTGGAGCCTTGAACCAAGTGATCCGCCAATACTCCGACCCTGCGGCCTGGCCCTGGCTGAAACTCTGCGAGGCGCGCCTCCAAGTTGTCCAAACCCTCGAGGTATTCGACTACCACGCCTTCCACACGCAGGTCGTGGCCCCACACTTTTTCTACGATGGCAGCATCATGCACGCCTTCTACCCAAATGCGCGACGGCGCGGCGACTTTAGCCTCCACATTCTCTACGCGGCGGGAGCCGGAGTTGGACTTACGAGGAGCCTGCTTTTCGACGTACCGGGTAAGCGTCACAGGTTTTCCTTCCACCAGGAACCCGCCTTTAACCAGGTTAAAGACCCGTTCTACGCCGTGGCGATCCTCAAGGCGTACCACCTCACCGAAAACGGTTTTATCCACGCCCATAACAGCGCCCACAAAGTCGTCGCCGCGCACTTCCACTACCATTCCGGGCTCGGCTGGCACTTCTGGGTACTGGCGCGGCTTCGACCGCGAGTGGCCAGCAAAAATATCTCCGCCATAAGGATCAAAACTCATGGCCCGTTAGTCTATCTACTAGACTGGCTCGCCATGGATATGCGCGCCGAAGTATGGTCACCTTTACAAAACACTGCCGTATGGCTTGGCTCGTGGCTGTGGGGACATGAAACCACCGATGACCTACTGGACGCGCTTACTGAACTAGGCGGACGTCCAGAATGCTGGGACGAATCCCCCTTCGTCGATCTATTAGCCATGCTGCGCGCGGAGACCACCGAGCTCACCGCTCATCGCGGTGTACGTGCAGAGCCTATTGTGCGTCTCGCACTGTCCGGGCCAGGCGAGCCGCCCGCATTGCCTGCAGGATCGGAGTCCTATCGCGCGGCCACACAAAGTTCTGCCGGAGCAATCATAGTTCGTACCAATGATCCCTTGCGTAACTTAGTCCTCGTACCCCACATTCGCCACAGCCATACTGCGTGGCAAGTGGTCGTCGAAAAGCAGCAGCTCCCCGCGCCCGCCTGGCTAAGCCCCGGTGAAGCCGACGCACTCCTCTCTCAAGCAACCAATGAGTCCGCCGATCTCATCGCCGCAACTGGGTATAGCACCGAGGCCTTGCCCAGCCCACGCCTCACCGTGGGAACCCTGAGCGACTTCTATGACACGCCCGGCCTTCCCCACTCAACGCCAGCTCGAGCAGCCAAGCTCTTTGCCCGGGCCGACCGAGTGGCCGCGATCATCGAAACCGTTACTGACCGCATCAATGACCACAGCCTTGATCCACAATTGCTTCGCTTGTGGCGCCATATCCGCCAGGCGCGCATGACGGGCGTGTCTTATGCGCTTGGAGAATTTGCCCGTTAGCGGGACCAGATATCGCAGCACCCCGCTGCACACGGCGCACCATTGACTGTGCACCCTTGCGCCGTGACACTCCCGCTGGTCTCCCACTCGCGGCCTTGCTCTAGTTCATCGATGAGATCAACCACCATCTCCGCAAACCTTGGAGTCGGACCCGCTGTCCGGGTGCGCAGAACTTTGACACCCATCTCGTCTGCTGCCTTCTGCAGCTCGGAATCGAGATCCCAGATGACCTCCATATGGTCTGAGATGAAGCCAATCGGACACACCACTACTGTGTCCACGCCTTCGTTGTTATGGATGTTGGTGGTGTGGTCAACAATGTCTGGCTCGAGCCACGGAGTGCGTGGATTGCCCGAACGTGACTGCCATACAAGGTCATAGTCAGAAATACCGGCTTGTGCGGCCACCAACCGCGATGCCTCAGCCACCTGGCGGGAGTAAAGGTTTTTATCGCCTTCCGCGCCGCCCACGTTATCGTGCGCGACGGGAACCGAATGGGCGGTAAATAGCAAGCGAGTGGCTTCCTTCACGTCCTCCGGAACCTGTCCCCAGACCTCTGTGACAGCGGCTGCCATTTCGGCCACGAACTTCGGATGATCGAAGAATTGGCGAATCTTAGTAAATTCAATGTCCGGCAAACCCTGCTCCGCCAGATGCTCACGCATCTGCTGAATGTCCTCATCATATTGCCGGCATGCGGAGTACCCACCCCATGCAGAAGTAGCGAAGACAGCTACCTTTCGCACCCCGTCCTGAGACATCTTCTCCGCAGTCTCGCTGGCAAAGGGATGCCAATTTCGATTGCCAAAATAGACCGGTAGATTATGTCCGCGTTTTTTCAACTCACTATCGACATGATCGATGATTTCGCGGTTAAGCGCATTGAGCGGACTTACCCCCCCGAAGTGGTAATAGTGCTCGCCCACCACTTCTAGCCGCTCGCGAGGGATACCTCGGCCTCGGGTTACGTTCTCCAAAAAAGGAACGACCTCCTCGTTTCCTTCCGGGCCACCGAAAGAAAGAACGAGGAGGGCGTCGAAGTTTTGGACATTCTGTTGTGCGTCAGTCATGCCCTAAACCATACCAACCAAAAGTTGGAGATTAGAGAAGGCGCACGACATCGGGAGTAGCGCCACCCCAGCGAACTGGAACTACTGAAACAGTCTGACCAGACTGTGGCGCTTCAATCATTTGGCCGTCGCCTAGATAGATAGCTACGTGCTGGCTTCCACCAGCTCCGTAGAAGATGAGGTCACCGCGCTGTGCATTCGCGCGAGGAACCTTTTTGCCCTGCTGGTACTGCGCACCAGTGTAGTGAGGAAGGTCCAGGCCGGCTGCCGCATAGGCGTACTTAACTAGTCCCGAGCAGTCGAAGCCAGACTGGCCGAAGTCGCCGAAGGAATCAGCCACACCACCATCGCGAAGCCCACCAGTAGGACCATTATTATCGCCGCCACCCCACACATAAGGGACGCCGACCTGAGACTCAGCGCGAGAAATCACGGCCTCGATCTGAGCGTCTCGGCCCGCGTCTGCACCGGTGGTACTTTCCTCAACTTCAGACACTTCATCCACTTCGGGGGCGTCAACGCTGGCGGCAGGTGCAGTATTCGGGCTGCCCAAACCTAGCAAGTCAGACGAGCCCTGCATGAGGGTGCGCACATCGTCTTCATCAACCGCCGCGGCAATATCATTCGCAAGTCCGAGCGCATCGTTCACAGAGGACCCAGTGCCGAAATCGACGTTCTGGAACGTCGGAGTAGCACCCTTGTTGAGGGCGTTTTCAAAGTCCGCCTCTGGAGCAGTCTTCTCCTGCTCAGCAACGGATGGTTCCTCCGGGTTCTCTGCAACGTCCGTGCCGCCCGTAACCTCAGGCGTTCCACCCTCTACCACCTCATCGGTAAAGGTCTCAGACTTGTCCTCACTCGTCAAGTCTTGTGGGTTGACCGAGAAGGTATTAGTAGAGACCTCGGAATCAAGATTATCACCTTGATTTGGCGAGACTGGAAGAGAATCCTGCCGCGAGAGCTGTACCCCGCTTGCCCCCTCCCCCTGGGACGTAGCCTGCTGCTGGCGGGCAAAAGTGGCTTCCGCAAACCTTTGGGTAGCGTTTAGCCGCGCTTCATTCTGGGCCAGCTCTCGACGCTCCTGCGCAACACGATTCTCGGCTTCTCGCTTTTCCTCGCCCGCCTGGCGCAGCTCATCTTCCAAGCTGGCAACATACTCTTCGTTAGTCCCCGGCTCGCCGTTCACTTGTTCCAATTGGGTTCGAATCTGAGCAATACGGTCTTCCGCTCCGGAAACATCTGCTTCCGCGCGACCCAGCTCTGCCCGGGACTCCTCTACAGCGCCTTGCAGTGAATCCGCGTTGGTAACTGCACGGTCAATTGCTACGTGGTCTGATTCTTGGTCCTGGACCGTACCTGGGCTTGGCGTCGATACTTCATCGGCGCTTGCTGGGGCTACGGTGGAAAGTGTTGAAATGGCTGCAGTACCTGCTACTGCAGCAATGAAAGCGCGAACATGTCGAATGCGCGGAAGGCGGATGGTGGCCACTGAAATACTCCTAGTCTGGGCCCACCCTGCTCCTTTAGTGAGAGTCCACGAAGACATCCGGGCATAGGAATGCCCGGGCTCCCCGCCTGCATATTTCGCACAAACACAGACGTTATCGCATGCCTACTTGAGCAGCCTAGAGAATCGCCTCGAGTAGATATCAATAGATACGCGAAGCGAACCCCTGGTGCCCGCAGACACTAGAGCGGTAATTGTTGATGGACTGCCTACATTGGCTGAGACTTCACTCCGGGTGTGCTCTTTCGGTGGACCCTCAGCAGACTTAGGGTTTTCATGTTGGAACTAGAGAGAGTTAAAGACGATTGCTGCGCCGTTACTGGACGACTCAAACCGCTACTGTTTCCCCACAACAGCGATATACAGACAACTTGCACTCTGGCAAGAGAGCCTAAAGGTCTACTTGCGTGAGTCCGACAAGTCGGCCACAAATGGTCTACAACTATTCTCTGTTCAAACAAATTCCCACGACTGCGAAATCCACTTCTATTCTTGCGCTGCGCGCGACATACGCTCCAGGATGCGTCTAACAACCCGCGATTCCGTATGCCCCGATCACGTCTTCGTTGCACTGAGCACCGTGAGAACTGCTCTACGGGTTCTGGCAGACCTCGCCGCGGCGTCGACCGGAATCCAAAAGGTCTAGCCTTTTAGTACTACCGAGCCGTCGAGGGCAAGCAGCCACAAACCATGAACAGGCCGCACGAGGCTGACCCTTGTGGAGTGATTCGGCGTTCCCGGACTCTATCCCTATGGACCCCTTCGTGCGCACCTTCTGTGCCAACAGGCTTTCAGCCTTAGCCATATAAAGGTTCGCACCAAAATTTCCACACGGTGGAGTTCTAATGAACGCGTCTCACCTCATAAACGGAAGGTGGGTTGATGTGTAATTTTTTCGAACATTGCAATCGCTCAAGTTCTTTGCCTGCGTCCCCAATCACTTTCGATTGGTCCCGGTTCATTGACTTCCAAGAACGGCCACTCGACGTTCTAACCTTCGCTCGAGGCGTGCTTCCCCACATACCCGTGCGAGTCCTCTCGTGACAGTCAAGGCTAAGCCCATGAACCCAGGAAGCAAGAAATGTCTCCTGAGTCGACAACCGAACCTTACGTCACGACACGCCCGTTTCGCACAATTTTCCCGCAATTCACGTGAGTCAAGTTAATTAACATGACTCAACATGTGCACCTAACCTGCAATGATTTTGTTACCATCCCGTTATTGTGACTTTAATCACTCGCTAGCCAGAGTTCCATACGCTCTACCGGCCCCAGCTCGACCACAACTCGGACAACAGAGCCACTCCCCCACCGGGCGTCAACCCCTAAGGGTTTACTTTGGCCACTCCCCCGCCCCATTCACGATCCCCAATTAGGTACCCGGTTCAAGCTGAGCCCAGGCCGAACTTCTGCCTCCCCGATCCACAACCGGTCTTCTCGACACGCCGTGAGTGAACGAAACCGCGCCATTCACATTCACCCGGAGTTCTTCGGTACCCACCTTCGGGCCAGTTGCTCGAATTTTTCACACATCGGAAACTCGCAAAAGTTTCGCTCTTTAAAGCGATACTTTTTCGAACAAACTTAACTTTCAGGGAGTGTTTGTCGAGTCTTGGAAAGTGAAGTTCCGCAGTGCTCGCGCTACCCTATTTGCCTGACCGACCCAATCGGGATTTACATAGAGTCTTTTCATCCTCTAGACCCCGCGCCGCCTGGCCGCCAGAAAAGAGCTGACCAAAACAATTATGGCGATTACGGCAATCGCCCCCACTACTGCGCCCACAGGGAAGCTGATTTGGTCTAGTCCCTTGTAGTACTCAGACAGAAGGTCTACTTGTTCAATCCCAGGCGGGATCTGAGCCTGCACCGACTCAATGTCAGCACGGCTATAAATGTCACTAACGGAAGAAACATGGCGAGGGGTTTGTACGATGACAGTATTCAAACCTGTCGCATCTTGGAGCTCTTGGGCGATGTCACGGACATCAGGTGACCGATCAGCCATCACATCAACCACGGCCACCCCGTCACCGTCTCGCAAGCCTTGAGCTACCTCCGCGTTGAGCTGTGCATCTTGGCCGAGCGCTGGGGACGTATAGGCCACGCCGTCCTCTTTCAGCTGGCTTGCCAAATCAGCTACATCTACGCCCGCAGGAACCATGCGTATCTCTTCCTTATATATAGGGCTCCTAAACTTCTTCTCCCCAAAGATACGGACAGATCACAGCAACCCATTTCCTCAACTCGCCGATTTTCTTGAAAAGGTGAAAACAGAACGCTTGTACTGTTACAATGGCAGCGACCGAAGGTTTTAGCCTCTACAATATCTAGGTGAACCATCGCGTTCTTTGTCGCCTTCAACACAGCGGGCCCCATGGTCGCGTCGAGTCACACTCGTGACCGTTGACGCTGAGCACTGCCCCGCTGTGACGACAGGCGGCGAGTACCAAACAGAACACACTGTTTATTAACAAGGAATGGAGCTCCCTGTGACTGAAAGCTTGAACTCCTTCGAGGCCAAGAAGACCCTTGACGTCAACGGCAAGTCTTATGACTACTTTGACATCAACACCGTCTCCGGCTTGGAGAAGTTGCCCTACTCCCTCAAGGTGCTGGCAGAAAACCTGCTGCGTAACGAGGACGGCAAGAACGTAACCAAGGATCACATTAACGCCCTGGCAAACTGGGATCCGGAAGCAGAACCGGACACCGAAATCCAGTTCACCCCGGCACGCGTCCTCATGCAGGACTTTACTGGCGTTCCTTGCGTTGTTGACCTCGCTACCATGCGTGAGGCCGTCTCCGCACTGGGTGGCACTCCGGATCAGGTCAACCCTCTCAACCCGGCCGAAATGGTCATTGACCACTCCGTCATCGTTGAGGCTTTCGGCTCTACCGATGCGCTGGAAAAGAACGTTGAAATTGAGTACCAGCGCAACGAAGAGCGCTATCAGTTCCTCCGCTGGGGTGCCGAGAACTTCTCCAACTTCCGCGTTGTCCCTCCGGGAACCGGCATCGTCCACCAGGTAAACATCGAGTACCTGTCCCGCGTTGTATTCGACAACGAGGGCCTTGCTTACCCGGATACCTGTATCGGTACTGACTCCCACACCACCATGGAAAACGGCCTGGGCATTCTGGGCTGGGGCGTCGGCGGCATCGAGGCAGAGGCTGCCATGCTCGGCCAGCCGGTGTCCATGCTCATCCCGAAGGTCGTCGGCTTCAAGCTGACCGGTGAGATTCCTACCGGCGTTACTGCAACCGACGTCGTTCTCACCATCACCGAGATGCTGCGCGAGCACGGCGTTGTTCAGAAGTTCGTTGAGTTCTATGGCAACGGTGTTAAGTCTGTCCCGCTGGCAAACCGCGCCACCATCGGCAACATGTCCCCTGAGTTCGGTTCTACCGCTGCAATCTTCCCGATTGACGAGGAGACCACCAAGTACCTCGAGCTCACCGGCCGCCCGCAGGAGCAGATCGACCGCGTCGAAGCCTACGCCAAGGCACAGGGAATGTGGCTGGAGGAGGACGCTCCAGAAGCAAAGTACTCCGAATACCTCGAGCTGGACCTGTCCACCGTTGTTCCTTCCATCGCCGGTCCGAAGCGCCCGCAGGACCGCATCCTGCTGACCGAGGCCAAGGAGCAGTTCCGTAAGGATCTGGCTAACTACACCACCGACGAGGTTTGCGTTGACGAATCCTCTGTCGAGGCAAAGCGCATGTCCGCAGAAGGCGGCGCCCCAGCTATGGAGGACGTCACCGGCGGCTTGAACAAGGCTCGTGAGGGTCACGGCGAGTCCTCGGCTACTGGCGCGAAGGGCCGTCACTCCAACCCAATTACCGTTGAGTCCCAAAACGGTGGCGAGTTCACCTTGGACCACGGCATGGTTGCCATTGCCTCCATCACTTCCTGTACCAACACCTCTAACCCATCCGTCATGGTGGGCGCAGGCCTTATCGCCCGTAAGGCAGCAGAAAAGGGCCTGCAGTCCAAGCCATGGGTTAAGACCATCTGCGCTCCTGGCTCCCAGGTTGTTGATGGCTACTTCCAGCGTGCAGACCTGTGGAAGGACCTCGAAGCCATGGGCTTCTACCTCTCCGGCTTCGGCTGCACCACCTGTATTGGTAACTCCGGCCCACTGCCGGACGAGGTTTCTGCAGCTATCAACGAGAACGACCTCGCTGCCACCGCGGTACTTTCCGGTAACCGCAACTTCGAGGGCCGTATCTCCCCGGATGTCAAGATGAACTACTTGGCTTCTCCAATCATGGTCATCGCCTACGCTATTGCCGGCACCATGGACTTTGACTTTGATGCACAGCCGCTGGGCCAGGATAAGGAAGGCAACGATGTCTTCCTGAAGGACATTTGGCCATCCCCGCAGGAGATTGAGGACACCATCCAGTCCGCTATTTCCCGCGAGATGTACGAGGCCGACTACGCCGACGTCTTCAAGGGCGACGATGCTTGGCGCAACCTGGACGTGCCGGAGGGCGAGACCTTCAAGTGGGATGAGGATTCCACCTACATCCGCAAGGCTCCTTACTTCGATGGCATGCCAACCGAGCCGAACCCGGTTGAGGACATCAAGGGCGCACGCGTGCTGGCAAAGCTGGGCGATTCCGTCACCACTGACCACATCTCCCCTGCTTCCGCTATTAAGCCGGGTACCCCGGCTGCGCAGTACCTCGATGAAAACGGCGTTGCCCGCCAGGACTACAATTCCCTGGGCTCTCGTCGCGGTAACCACGAGGTTATGATGCGCGGTACCTTCGCGAATATTCGCCTGGCTAACCAGCTGGTCGACGTCACCGGTGGCTACACCCGTGACTTCACCCAGGAAGGCGGCCCGCAGGCCTTCATCTTCGATGCTTGCCAGAACTATAAGGAAGCCGGCATTCCGCTCGTTGTCATTGCTGGTAAGGAGTACGGCACTGGTTCTTCCCGTGACTGGGCCGCTAAGGGCACCAACCTGCTTGGTGTGAAGGCTGTTATCACTGAGTCCTTCGAGCGTATCCACCGTTCCAACCTGATTGGCATGGGCGTTATCCCACTGCAGTTCCCGCAGGGCGAGTCCCACGAGTCCTTGGGCCTGGATGGTACGGAGACCTTCGACATCGAGGGCATCTCCGCCTTCAACGATGGCTCCATCCCGAAGACCGTCCACGTAACCGCTACCAAGGAATCCGGCGAGGCCGTGGAGTTCGATGCTGACGTTCGCATCGACACCCCGGGTGAGGCTGACTACTTCCGCCATGGCGGCATCTTGCAGTACGTTCTGCGTCAGATGGTCAAGAACTAAGCGTCTTCGCGCAGTCCTTTAGCCCACCCGAGGGGAGCTAAAGAACTAAGTTCTGTCGACAACGCGGGGTTGCACCGCCCTCCCCAGGAAGGGCAATGCAGCCCCGCGTTTCGTCACGTCGATTTTATTTCTTATTTAAAATTACTGATTAAAATTTCTTTAGACATCCCCCATTAAGGAGAGTTCCCTACTATGCCCATCGTGAGCGAATCTGAACTTAGCCGCCGCCGGCACGACATTCTCGTAGGTGCCCGCCGCTGCTTCGCAGAGCACGGGTACGAGGGAGCGACTGTACGGCTACTCGAACAAGCTACGGGTAAGTCACGTGGCGCAATTTTTCACCACTTCGGTGACAAAGAGTCACTATTCCTTGCCTTGGCGCAAGAAGATGCCGCTCGTCAGGCCGAAGTCGTGGCTCAAAATGGCTTGGTGGAAGTCATGCGGGAAATGCTCCAGCATCCTGAGCGCCACGATTGGCTCGCCACTCGCTTGGAAATCACCTCCCTGCTACGCACTGACCCCTCGTTCGCCGCTCGGTGGAAAGAAAATCAATCGGTTCGTGATGAAGCCGTTCGCACACGATTGGCATCTAATGCGGATAAGGGTCGCCTACGAGATGATGTAGGAATCGATACCTTAGCCATCTATCTTGAGGTATTTATGGATGGATTCATTAATCGACTTGCCTTGGGCGATACCGCGGAGCTGGAAAATGTTCTTGACCTAGTAGAGCAATCCATCCGCGGTGCTCAGGCGAGCCCACAGTAGCCCCATACAACTACTTTTGCTCCCGGCAGCGTCTTAACTGATGTTAGAAGTAGCCGGGAGCAATTTTGTATGTGCTTATAGCTGCTGCGCCGGCAGTGTCTTTTCCATTACTTCGGCATAGGTTTCTATTTCAGCCACAAAGGTAGGATCGTGGCAGGTAACCACGAGGGAACTGCCGGACTGCAGTGCGTAGTGGATGAGTTGGTGCATGAGCCAGCGGTCGGCAGCGGAAAGCAAGGTGTCTGGTTCGTCGAGCAGGACCACCTGTCGGTGCTGCCCGATCACGTGGGCAATTTGCGCAAGTCTCAGACGAGACGATGATAAATCGAGAGGATGATCTGCAGGATTAAGTCCCAACAGGTTGCGCAAGGTGTCATTGGGGACGAACTCCTCCACCGTTGGAAACACCGCCTGATCAAACGGCGATTGCAGAGCAAGAGCGGGTGGATTCGGGACTAATCCGGCGCCATCGAGCCCAGCAGCAGCCCGCAGGAGCGTGGTCTTGCCACTGCCATTATCGCCTCGCAGCCACGTAACCGCGCATTTCGCGATAGGGATTTCTACCGGTCCGACGTTGAAGGAAGTGCCACGGGGCTGAGAAAAGTGCCACCATCTCTTCTTTGCTGCACCCCTAGATGCCGTTAGCGGACCGATACTCCCCGTCCGGGGGCTTGCAGGAACCTGTGGTAAGTCGACGGCCGCTACGAGTGGGTCTGTTCCAATGATGTGCCCACCCAATTCTGGCCAGGAAGCACTAGAAATAGAAATGACGCAGGTTTCCGGCATTGCCTGCAAGAGCCGAACCACTTGCGTGCGCGAGTTTGCGTCTAGCCCGGCTGCAGGCTCGCACACAATCATGACCTTTGGCTCGCGAATGGCGACACTGGCAGCAGCAAGCCTGCGTGTTTGGCCACCGGATAGCTGTGTTGGATCATGTTCGCAGTAGTCAGACAGGCCCACAGCGCGAAGCATTCGCTCCCCGCGCCGCTGCATTTCAGGGGCAGGCACGCCGGCATTTTCGAGGCCTAAAACTACTTCTTCGATGCAGGTTTCCCGCAGGAAGCTAATCTGTGCTGAGGCATCCGTGCCGATAATGGCTTCGGTAGATAGCTGCTCGGCTAGGTGCACGGCAACGTCTTCGACGGCTGTGTCAGGTTCGACGAGTACTTGATAAATGGCCCCTGGGGTGGGCTTAATGCGGGCTAGATCCATGTTGCAATCACCACCGCAAAGCTAACTAGCGGAATGACTAGGCGTACGACGCGAGAGACTATGGAATCGGCAACAGGACGCAATATTGTGCGTTGCCCTTCTTGGTCGAATCCGACGGCAGCTAGGGCCTGGCCACGTTGGGTTCCTTGGGTAAGGAGGCGAGCGATAACGGGAATAATGACGCGCGAGATGGTATTGCGCCAGGTCACGGTGATGCCGGCGAGCTGGTTGGCTTCACGGACGCAACGCCATGCGTGCGCACCTTGGGGCAGGGTTTGTAGGGAGGCTCCGACGATATACGCGACCTTGTGGCCAGCGCGCGAAACTTGCAGCCACTTGGCGATATCAGCAATGCGCAGCACTGCCATGGCCGCGATAAAGCAGGCCATGAGGGCGCAGAACCGCAGGCTGAGGGTGGCGGCGAGCACCAGGCCGTCGCTTGTTACCAGTGGCAGCACTGGGTCATCACCGTAGGGGGCGTGAATGACCAGCATGGAAAGAGCCGCTGGGGCGCTTAGCGCCATAGTTGTCAAAATCACGGAGGCGTTGCGGGTAGCGGCAGTACCGCAGGCTAGGGCGAGAAGCACTACGCTTGCCGACGCCACCGGGTTATTCAGCGCCAAAGTAAGGATCCAGCCGCAGGCCGCGATGGTGACAACGGTGGCGGGATGAAGGCCCTGCATTAACGTGGCTGGAGAGATTCTCGGGTGCGCTGCGGCAATGCCTTGACCGCTGCCCAGACAATGAGGAAGACCAGTGCCTTATCCAGGGGATCCGAAATAAAGGACTGCAGCGTAACCGAGGCGATGAGGGAATTGCCCAGTTCTCGGAAGAGCGAAACAACTGCGCCCGTACCAAGACCTGCGGTACCGCCATAAACAAAGGCAGCCACTGGTGCGGCGAGCATGCCGGAAATGATGCCGATGATGGCGCCGCTGAGAATGACCCACCAGACCTTGGTAAAAGCGCCCTTCTTGATCACCAGTCCGGAGAGGAACCCCGTGGCGGCAGACACGGCGGCGAAGGGCAGAGCGGCAGGGTTCAACAGTCCCCATACGACGGAGGACAACGTACCAGTAGCCAATCCGGCGATGGGTCCCGCGAGCGCGGCTACCAGGATTGTTCCCACGGAATCGATATACAGCGGAACGCCGATAGAACCGATGATTTCGCCAACAACAATATTGAGCACTAGCGCCACCGGGATAATGGCGATGGTTCGCGCCGGTAGCGCCGGAACGGTGCCGGTGAGAAGGAGCCCGGCGCCGACGAGATAGCCGGCGAGCGTAATGAGCGCCTCTGTCGAGCCGGCGACAGATTCCCAATCAGTAGGACGCAGAAGAACCAGATAAATCCAGGTCGCGGCGACGATGAGCGCACCCGCGATGACTATCGCCTTGCGGGCGGGGGTGAGAGAAAGCTGTGACACAGTAAAAGTCCAAATCCATATACCGAAAAATGGGCAAGATAAGCGACGACCGCGGATGGTGCTGCTTTCCTATGTCACCTCGGAAAGCGAGCTCGCACGGCACGTGCGCCGCGGATAATAGTAGAGGCTCTGCGTGTTAAAAGCCACTAATGCGAAGCCAATAGCGTCAATCCCCGCTCGCATTCGTGGTGTGCGGCCTCTATATCTGCGCTTGTTACCAAACGCGCGTTGTGGGCGCGGCCCCAATGGTTGCGCAAATCCGCAACGCTCGTGCCACGCAGCAGTGGCGATTCCGCCTCGACGTCCACGGTGGTTTCTGTCGCTTCATAAGGGATGCGCCCCAGGGCAATCATGCAGGTCAAGAGGTCGTGGATTTGAGCTTGATATCCCTCCCCTTGTGCCTGGTGGAATTCAAAATAAAAACGCAGCACGTCCGGCAGGATTTGTGCCGTGGGGTGCTCCCCCAACAATTCCAGGACATCGTCTAGGCGCTGCGGGGTGATGAGAAACTGTTCCGTTACTTCGAGGGAACACAGCGTGGTGAGAACGCGAGGGGCGGTTGAATGAAAATGTTGGGCGGCGGCGTGTGGATCCACCCAAAAGTTCCACTCGGCAGTTGGCGTGGTGTTTCCGCGGTAATTGACCGCGCCGCCCATGATGGTGATGGCGCCGAAGCGCGCGGCAGCTTCGCTATGGGTTGCTTCGAATGCAGCAAGGTTAGTGACCGGCCCGGAAACGATCAGCTGCAGATCGTCGTGGGTGGCTAATGCTTCTTCCCATACCTGCTGCCAATCGCGCTGTTGCAGCCTGGCGGTGGCAGCGGGGGCATGTGCGTAGCCCAGCCCCGTTGGGCCATGGGTCTCAGGGGTGGTGGTGAGATCTACCTTGAGGGGTTGGGGTAGGCCGGGGGCTACGGGGACGTCGGCAAGCGAGCACAGGTCCAGAATCCAGCGGGCATTAGCCGCGGTCTGGTGAGCCTCGACGTTGCCTGCCGTGGTGGTAACCCCCACCAGCTCAATCTCACCGGCATGATGCAGACCCGCCAAGTACATGAGGGCGAGGCAATCATCGATGCCGGGATCGCAATCAATGAGTACAGCTGGTGGCTTAGTAGTCATAATGCCAGCCAGTCTAGCGACTTACTTGATAGAGCTCACCGGATTGTCGCCATCAACGAAGGCAAGCGGGGAATCCGGCAGGTTGTCGCGGCCAAGGGCCTCGACGATGACGTCCGCAACCAGCTCGCGGGAAGAAGTCAGAGACTCCTTCAGCTTCTTATCCTCAATCTGCTCAATGCCCTTGGCTGGTTCCTCGGTCAGCATCGCTGGCTTGAGGATGAGGTGCGGGTAGCTTGCCTGTACAAGGCGGTTGTCTACTTCCTTCTTAGACTCCACGTAGGCATACCACTTCTCATCGGCAGGATCCGTGGTGGCTACCTGGGAGCCGACATAGGAGATCATCACATAGGCAGGCACATTCTTGCCCTCCTGCTGCAACTTATCCATCGCGTCGAGGGTAGCGAGGGCACCATCGCGGTCAACGGCCCAGGTGAGGTCTGCCCCACCTCGGCCGCCATTGCCGGCGCCCCAGACTACAGCGTCATAAGCGGCGAAAAGATCTGCCCACTGATCCACGGTTTGTTCAGTAATATCCGCCATAACCGGGGTCGCGCCGAGCTTTTCAATCTCGGCCTTCTGCTCTGGATTGCGGATGAGGGAGTCGACCTCGTGGCCGGCGTCAACCAGCTTAGGGGCGGTCAGCAGTCCGACCTTGCCGTGTCCACCGATGTACAGAATCTTCTTCTTATCAGTCATGCCTCCCCACCGTAACAACGGCGCGGCCGGCGTGCAGACGCCCTCACCTATCTGGCACGCACAAACCACCGCGGCGTGCCCGGCAAGCAGATAGACTTGTCTGCATGTATGCCATTATGACCGTCACCGGCGCCGATAGCACCGGCATCATCGCCGCGGTGACCACTACCCTTGCAGAACTCGATATCAACGTCATCGACGTCTCCCAGACGCTCATGGGCGGATACTTCACCATGATCCTGCGCGTCGAATTCGATGCGGACAAGGTCTCCATCCAGACCATCAAGGAGCGCATGCGCCCCGTGGCGGAGGAAAAGCACCAGTCCATCCGCATTCAGTCCGAAGACCTCTTCACCGCCATGAACGAGATTTAGAATGAGTACGCGTTTTAATACCACCAATATCTTGGACACCATCGAGATGATTGAGAACTATCGTCTCGATATCCGCACCGTGACCATGGGCATCTCCCTCCTCGGATGCACCCGCTCCACCATGGAGGCTACCTGCCAGGCCATCTATGACCGCGTCACCCAGCAGGCAGGGCGCCTCGTCGAGGTGTGCGAAGGCATCGAGGGCGAGCTCGGTATCCCCATCGTCAATAAGCGCATCTCCGTAACCCCCATCTCGTTGGTGGTGGCCGGCGTAGAGGGAAACCCCGTTGATGCAGCGAAGGCGCTGGATAAGGCAGCCAAGGAGGTTGGCGTCAACTTCGTGGGCGGCTATTCCGCCCTAGTAGAAAAGGGCGCCACGACCGCGGAGCAAAAACTCATCAGCTCCATTCCGGAAGCGCTGGCTACAACGGACGTTGTGTGTTCCTCCGTAAACATCGCCAGCTCCCGCGCCGGCATCAACATGGATGCGGCGAAGAAAATGGGCGAGGTCATCAAGGAAGCGGCCGAGCTCACTAAGGATGATTCCGCCATAGCATGCGCCAAGCTGGTGGTCTTTGCTAACTCCGTGGGAGATAATCCTTTTATGGCCGGCGCCTTCCACGGCATTGAGGAACCCGATTGTGTGGTCTCCGTGGGCGTTTCTGGCCCGGGTGTGGTCGACCGTGCCTTGGGCTCGCTCGAGGGGGCCAGCTTAGACCAGGTTGCAGAAGAGGTGAAGAAGGCTGCTTTCAAGATCACACGCGCCGGGCAGCTGGTGGGCACCATGGCCTCGGAGCGCCTGGGCGTTCCTTTCGGCATCATCGACCTTTCGCTTGCCCCGACCGCCGAGTTGGGCGATTCGGTTGCGCACATCTTGGAGCACATGGGCTTAGACCAGGTGGGTACCCACGGCACTACTGCAGCCTTGGCTCTGCTTAACGACGCCGTTAAGAAGGGCGGCATGATGGCTTGTTCCCGCGTGGGCGGGTTGTCTGGTTCCTTCATCCCAGTTTCCGAAGACAAAGGCATGATCGACGCGGTCAAGTCCGGCTCCATTTCCATGGACAAGCTGGAGGCCATGACCGCTATTTGCTCGGTTGGCTTCGACATGATTGCCTTGCCGGGCGATACCTCGGCCGCGACGATCTCGGGCATGATCGCCGATGAGGCCGCCATTGGCGTGATGAACCATAAAACCACCGCGGTGCGCGTCATTCCGGTACCTGGCGCCCAGGTAGGCGACGAGGTCAGCTTTGGTGGGCTTCTCGGCTACGCCCCCGTCATCCCGGTCAATCAAGTGGGCAATGCGCAGTTCATTAACCGCGGCGGCTTCATTCCGGCCCCGGTGCATGGATTCCGCAACTAGCGCCAGCGAGAACCGCGCCGCGGTCTAGTCCGCGGCGTGCTCCTCGCCCGGCTTATCGGATTCCGCCCACGCAGCTAGGTTGGCCTGGAAGTGCTGGTAGGAAGCCTCCAACTGTTTCAGCTCCACCTCGCCGCCTACTTGGCGGCGAGCATCGGAGTAGATGGCCTGGGCGGCGTCGTCAAGCACGCGCCGGCGTTCCGCCGTGCGAAGAAGGGCAACGACCTTAGCGAGGTTATCCAGCATGCTGAGGTAAATCTCCGCATTATCGGCCGCATCGCGCCGAATCTGTGCAAACATCGCATCGACGATTTCGGCATAGCTAAAGGTCTGATAATCCAGCCGAAACTCGCCGCCCACATGCACAATGCCCTGCGGAAGCCGCTTATCCCCAATCACCGTAAGAATCTGGGTAAAGCGGTCAATGATGTCAATTACCGTAAATGGGTCATTAACGCCGGTGCTCAAAGCGCGGGCGGCAATCTCAGCAAGGTGACGGGCGGTAAAGCGTGGATCGTGGGCGGAGGCGTTTTCGCGGTGCTGCGTAAGCACGATATGACGTTCTATATCTTCCGGCAAACGTGGCACGCCGTGGGCAATGACCTCGCCTTCCAATACGAGGTCTCCCGGTGCCACGCCGAGGTGCACCGCGCAATTCTCCCGCGCCGCAGCCTGCGCGATGGCGTCATAATCCACGAATTTGAGATAGCCAGTCTCACTACTGCGGCGCTTTTCCGCGTTCGTGTAGAACTCTGGCCCCGGCGCTTTTACTTTCTCCTCCTCCTCACCGCGGCGGATGAGCCGGCGCATGTGCTCTTCTACGTCTTGGGCAACCACGTGCACCACGTGGGACATGCTGATGGATTGCGCAATATGCACGATGAAGTAGATGAGGAAGACAACGCAGGCGATGGCCAGCAGCACCGTTACGGCTACATTGAGGGAAGGAACATATTCTTCTTCCCCACCGCCGCCGGTACGGACCGCGCGCAGGGACAAGAGCGCAAAAATAAAGGTTGCCAGGTAGATCGCCAACGTGGATTGAATGGAGCGATCCTTTAAAAACTCATGCAGCAACCGCGGGCCCATCACCGTGACGACACCGGATAGCGCGGTCAGCGTGATGAAAAAGACGGTGCCGGCCAAGGATAATGACGAGGTTGCTACCGCGCTTAAAATCCCTTGCGCGCTATCGGCACTGCCGTCATAAAAGGGCGTGGCCGACACATTAAAATTGCTACCCACCGCAATGAGCAATTCCGCACCGACTGCGGCGAGGGCCACCGCCACGGCGGGGATGAGCCAAAACTTTTCCCGCCAGGCGGGCATCCTCTCCAGCAGCGTTTTCATAAATCCCTAAGCTAGCTCCACGATCTCCATATAGTCATCGGACCACAGGTCCTCATCACCATCGGGCATGATGATCACGCGTTCCGGATCCAGTGCCTTAACCGCACCCGGATCGTGCGTCACCAGCACCACAGCGCCCGTATACGTTTTCAGTGCATCAAGCACCTGCTCGCGCGAAATCGGATCCAGGTTATTGGTCGGCTCGTCTAGCAGCAGGACGTTCGCGCGACTGGAGACCAAGGCGGCCAGTGCAAGGCGTGTCTTCTCGCCGCCGGAGAGGGTACCCGCCGGTTGCTCAAGCTTCTCGCCGGAAAACATAAAGGCACCAAGCAGGCTGCGCAACTCCTGCTGATCCGCATCCGGGCAGGCATCGATGGTGTTTTGCCACACGGACTTATCCGGGTCGATGGTGTCATGCTCCTGCGCGAAGTAGCCGATACGCAGGCCGTGGCCGCTGACGATGCCACCTTCACCATCGGTGCGTTCCACACCGGCCAGCAATTTCAACAGGGTGGTCTTACCTGCACCGTTGTAGCCGAGAACAACCACCCTAGAACCTTTGTCGATAGCGAGGTCTACGCCCACGAAAACCTCCAGCGAGCCGTACATCTTGGTCAGGCCCTTGGCATTCATTGGCGTCTTGCCGCACGGCGCCGGCTCGGGGAACTTAATATTGGCCACCTTATCGGCCACGCGGACTTCATCGAGCTCGCTCATCATGCGTTCAGCACGGTGGAGCATCTGCTTTGCCGCAGCGGCCTTGGTTGCTTTGGCGCCCAGCTTGGCTGCCTGCTTTTGCAGTGCAGACGCCTTCTTTTCCGCATTGGCGCGCTCTCGGCGGCGCCGCGCTTCATCGGTAGCACGGGCATCGAGGTACTTCTTATAGCCCATGTTGTACACATCGGCCTCGCCGCGGACCGCGTCAAGGAACCACACCTTGTTGCACACGGCCTCCAGCAGCTCAACGTCGTGAGAAATCATAATGAGCCCGCCCTCATGCTTGGACAGGAATTGGCGCAGCCACGTAATAGAGTCCGCATCCAAGTGGTTAGTCGGCTCATCCAGGAGCAGGGTGGTCTGGGACTTGCCAGAGCCTTCGGTAGCGGCAAAGAGGATCTGCGCCAGCTCCACACGGCGGCGCTGGCCACCCGAGAGAGTCTTGAGCTGCTGATCTAGGACACGCTGTGGCAGGCCCAAATTGTCGCAAATCTGCGCACACTCGGAATCAGCCTCATAGCCGCCGAGCGACTCGAATTGCTCCTCTAAGCGGGAATACTTACGGATAGCCTTATCCCGGAACTTATCGTCTGTGGCCGATTCCATGAGCTCTTGTTGCTTGGCCATGCGGCGCTTAAGATCATCCAGACCGCGTGCGGAAAGAACGCGCTCGCGCGCCGTTTGCTCGATATTTCCCTCGCGGGAATCCTGGGGCAAATAACCAATGGGACCCGAGCGAGTCACAGAACCACCATAAGGCTCCGTCTCCCCTGCCAAAATGCGCATGGTCGTCGTCTTGCCCGCGCCGTTGCGGCCGATGAGGCCGATTCGGTCGCCAGGCTGCACGCGCAGGTGCTGCCCGGGGGCGTCGAGAAGCGTGCGCGCTCCTACCCTGACTTCGAAATCATTGGTTACAATCACGAAGAAATAGTCTAGCAATTGACGCGGCCAACGCTAAGACGCACTAACGCCCCCACCAGCCACTTCCCGAATCCGAGAAATGCGCTGTTGGGGGCGTGTGATTAATACGCGATTTTAAACCGCGAAGCCAAGTGCCTGAAGCTGCTCGCGGCCCTCCTCAGTAATCATCTGCGGACCCCATGGCGGCATCCATACCCAGTTGATACGGACGGCATCGGCCAGCTTATTGGCCTTAACGATGTCTTCCACCTGCTCTGCAATGACATCGGTCAGCGGGCACGCCGGCGAGGTCAGCGTCATATTGATCATGACGATCTCCTTGCCATTGTCCTCTTCAAACCAAAGATCATAGACAAGGCCCAGGTCAACGACGTTAATGCCGAGCTCGGGGTCAATGACATCACGCATGAATTCGGTGACATCAAAGGCCTTAGAGATCTGCTCTTCAGTCTGCTCCGGGCGCTCGCCGCTGCCGGAGAATGAAGAGCTCTCGTTCTGATAAGGATCTACGGGTTCGGTCATCTAGTTCTCCACTTCAGTTAGTGCATCTGCGGATGCAGCCTGGAAGGCCTTCCATCCGAGGAGGGCACACTTGACGCGCGCTGGGTACTGGGACACGCCGGCGAAGGCAACACCGTCACCGATGAGGTCTTCATCGCCCTCTTCTTGTCCACGCGAGGTAATCATCTTTTCGAACTCGGCCAGCTTCTCATTGGCTTCCGCAAGCGGCAGTCCAACGATCTCTTCAGCCATAACCGAGGTAGAAGCTTGCGAAATGGAGCAACCTTCCGCGTCATAGGAGACGTCCTCGACGGTCTTACCGTCGTCGGAAAGGCGCACGCGCAGGGTGAGCTCATCGCCGCAGGACGGGTTCACGTGGTGAACCTCGGCCTGATATGGCTCCCTCAGGCCGGCGTGTTGGGGGTTCTTATAGTGATCCAGGATGACGTCCTGGTACATGGAATCTAAGTTCATGAGGCAACTCCAAAGAATTCGCGGGCAGCCTTGATTGCGTCCACCAGCTTATCTACTTCTTCCTCGGTGTTATAAAGGTAGAAGCTAGCGCGGGCGGTGGACTGTGCGTCGCAGGCACGGTGCAGTGGCCACGCACAGTGGTGGCCAACGCGAATGGACACACCGTGGTCATCGAGGACCTGGCCCAAGTCGTGCGGGTGAACGCCCTCCACAGTGAAGGAAATGGCGCCACCGCGATTTTCGGTGGTCTCTGGACCGATGATGCGCAGACCAGGGATTTCCTTGAGCTGGCGCAATGCGCGCTCGGTGAGCTTCTTTTCGTGCGCGTGGATATTGTCCATGCCCACTTCTTCCAAGAACTTCACCGCTGCGCCAAGGCCAACCACCTGGCTGGTCATCTGCGTGCCCGCCTCAAAACGCGTCGGCGGCTCGGCAAAGGTGGTCTCTTCCATCTTGACGATCTCAATCATGGAGCCACCGGTCAGGAAGGGCGGCAGCTTCTTGAGCAGGTCATCCTTGCCGTACAGCACGCCCACGCCGCTGGGGCCACACATCTTATGGCCGGAGAAGGCTGCGAAATCCACGTCCAAGTCGTGGAAATCCACCGCCATATGTGGCACCGACTGGCAGGCGTCAAGGACAACCATGGCGTCCACCGCGCGGGCGCGGCGCACCAGTTCATCCACGTCCGCCACGGCACCCGTGACATTGGATTGGTGAGTAAACGCAACTACCTTGACGGAATCATCGAGCTCGAGCGAATCGAGATCGATACGGCCGTCTTCGGTCATGGAATACCACTTCAACGTAGCGCCGGTGCGAGCGCACAGCTCCTGCCACGGCACCAAATTGGCGTGGTGCTCCAATTCGGTGATGACAACGGTATCGCCCTCACCCACGTAGAGGTCCCCCGCGCGCTCGTCGCTCAGCGCATAGGCAACTTCGTTCAGGGCCTCAGTGGCGTTTTTGGTAAAGGCGATTTCGTCGCGGTCCGCGCCCACAAATGCGGCGATAGCTTGACGCGCGGACTCGTAGGCATCATCGGCCTCTTCTGCCAGTTGATAGGAACCGCGGTGTACAGGGGCGTTCGTGTGCAGCACAAACTCCTCTTCCGCCTTCCATACCGGCAGCGGGCGCTGGGAGGTAGCACCCGAATCCAGGTACACCAGTGGCTTATCGCCACGCACTGTGCGCTGGAGAATCGGGAACTGTTCCCTAATTGCGTTTACATCAAATCCAGACATGAATCTTCTTTGGATAGTCGCGGTTGACCGGCCGAGGGTCGGTCCTTACTTGAGGAACTGGTCGTAGCCGTCAGACTCGAGCTGGTCTGCCAATTCAGCGCCACCGGTCTTGATGACGTGGCCGTCAGCGAAGACGTGGACGAAGTCCGGCTTCACATAGTTCAGGATGCGCTTGTAGTGGGTAATCATCAAGATGCCACCATTGGTTTCCTTCTGGTAGCTATTGATGCCGTCAGACACGATGCGCAGGGCGTCAACGTCTAGGCCGGAGTCAGTCTCATCCATGACTGCGAACTTCGGCTTCAGGATATCCAGCTGCATAACCTCGTGGCGCTTCTTTTCGCCGCCGGAGAAGCCTTCGTTGACGGAGCGGGAGATGAAGGACTTATCAATCTTCAGGTTCTCGCGGGCCTGGGTAAGCTCCTTGTTCCATTCGCGCAGCTTCGGTGCCTCGCCGCGAATGGAGGTGACTGCGGAGCGCATGAACTGGGAGACCTTTACGCCCGGTACCTCAGTTGGGTACTGCATCGCCAAGAAAAGGCCGGCGCGAGCGCGCTCATCGACGGGCATCTCCAGCAGATTTTCGCCGTCGAGAAGCACCTCGCCCTCGGTGACCTCATACTTTGGGTGGCCGGCGATGGTGTAGGACAAGGTGGACTTGCCTGAACCATTCGGACCCATGATGGCGTGGATCTCGCCGGAGTTGATGGTCAGGTTAACGCCCTTGAGGATTTCCTTCGGCTCGCCGCCTTCTTCCGTCGGCAGCACCTGGGCGTGGAGGTTCTTAATTTCCAGAGTAGACATAATGTGTGTGGTTTTCCTTCTATGAAAGCTTTAGGCGGAGATCTTTTCCAGTTCTTCGGAAATGCGGTTTTCCAATTCCTCGGACAGGGACTGCACCGGGATGCGGTGGATGACCTCATTGAAGAAGCCACGGATGATGAGGCGGCGGGCTTCAGCCTCTGGAATGCCGCGAGACATCAGGTAGAACAACTCGATGTCATCGAAGCGACCAACGGTGGCCGCGTGGCCTGCGCCGGTAATTTCACCGGTCTCAATCTCCAAGTTAGGGATTGCGTCCGCGCGAGCGCCTTCAGTCAGAATCAGGTTGTTGTTGGTTTCGTAGGTATCGGTGCCCTGTGCATTGGAGCGGATAAGGACATCGCCCACCCAGCAGGTGCGGGCCTCATTGTCCTTGGTGCCCTGCAGTGCGCCCTTGTACAGGACGTGGGAGCGGCAATTAGGGACAGAGTGATCTACCAACATGCGGTTTTCAAAGTACTGGCCTTCGTCAGCGAAGTAGACGCCCAGCAGCTCTGCGTCGCCGCCCTGCTCGGTGAAGTTCACGCGAGGCACGATACGTACCACCTCGCCGCCAAAGATGGCGGAGTTGTGGCGCAGCACGGAATCGCGGCCGAGCTGTGCCACGTGGTTAGACAGGTGTACGGCATCGTCTTCCCAATCAACGTCAACAACGACGGTCAGGTGAGCACCATCGCCCACGATAAACTCGACGTTATCCGCGTGGGTGCCAGAGCCGACGTACTTCAAGATGACGGTAGCTTCCGCGTGGTGGCCTACCTCGATGGAGGTAGCGCCAAAGGAAGTTACGCCCTCGCCCTTGCCGGTGTAGGTAATGACCACGGGCTCTTCCACCTGAGCCTCGGCGTCAATGGTGACAACCTGGCCTTCAGGCATAGAAGTCCACGCCTGTGCCGCAACGCGGTCAGACGGGGTACCAACGCGGCCCAAGCGCTCGTCATCGCGAGCGACGGTCTCGGAGCTTACACCTGGATGTTCGCTCACGGTGACGTCCTGTGCCACTGCCTCAGCGAACTCGCCATTGTGCAGTCCACGGAGCTTGCGCAGGGAGACAAAGCGCCACACCTCATCGCGGCCGTGCGGCACCGGGAAGTCCTCCACGTTGGTGGAGGTAAAGACATCACCCTTGGTGATCTTATCCGGGTTGAATTCGTTCGAAGCGACCATTTTCTTTAGCCGACCGATCCTTCCATTTGCAGTTCGATGAGGCGGTTGAGCTCGAGGGCGTACTCCATCGGCAGCTCCTTAGCAATCGGCTCAACGAAGCCACGCACGATCATCGCCATTGCTTCTTCTTCCGCAATACCGCGGGACATCAGGTAGAACAGCTGCTCCTCAGAAACCTGGGAAACAGTTGCCTCATGGCCCAGTGTGACGTGGTCATTGCGGATGTCGTTATACGGGTATGTATCCGAACGCGAGATATTGTCCACCAGCAACGCATCGCACTCGACGTTAGAGGTGGAATGGTGCGCGTTCTGATTAACCTGCACCAAGCCGCGGTACGCGGCGCGGCCGCCGGCACGGGCAACCGACTTAGACACGATATTGGAAGAGGTGTGCGGAGCCATGTGAGTCATCTTGGCACCCGTGTCCTGGAACTGGTTCTCACCAGCAAAGGCAACGGAGAGAACCTCGCCCTTGGCGTAAGGACCGGTCATCCATACGGCCGGGTACTTCATGGTGACCTTGGAGCCAATGTTGCCGTCGACCCATTCCATGGTGCCGCCTTCTTCTACCTTGGTGCGCTTGGTCACCAAGTTGTAGACGTTGCTGGACCAGTTCTGAATGGTGGTGTAGCGGCAGCGGCCGCCCTTCTTCACGATGATCTCCACTACTGCGGAGTGCAGCGAATCAGACTTGTAGATAGGAGCGGTGCAGCCCTCGACGTAGTGCACATATGCGTCCTCGTCGACGATGATGAGGGTGCGCTCGAACTGGCCCATATTTTCCGTGTTGATGCGGAAGTAAGCCTGCAGAGGAATATCTACGTGCACGCCCTTGGGCACGTAGATAAAGGAGCCACCGGACCACACTGCTGAGTTCAGCGCAGAAAACTTATTGTCGCCGGCTGGAATAACGGTGCCGAAGTACTCCTTGAAGAGCTCAGGGTAGTCACGCAGTGCGGTATCAGTATCCACGAAGATGACGCCCTGGCTCTCCAGGTCCTCACGGATCTGGTGGTAGACAACCTCGGACTCGTACTGGGCTGCCACGCCGGCAACGAGGCGCTGCTTCTCTGCCTCTGGAATGCCCAACTTATCGTAGGTGGCCTTGATGTCGTCCGGGAGGTCTTCCCAGGTCTGGGCCTGCTCTTCAGTGGACTTCACGTAGTACTTAATCTGGTCGAAGTCGATGCCAGACAGATCCGCACCCCAGGTGGGAACGGGCTTCTTATCAAAGATGTTGAGGGCCTTCAGGCGCTGGTTAAGCATCCATTCTGGCTCGCCCTTCTTGGCGGAAATATCGCGTACTACATCTTCGTTCAAGCCGCGGCGAGCAGAAGCACCAGCCGCGTCCGAGTCGTGCCAGCCGTACTCATATGCACCAATGGAATCAATGATTTCATCATCGGTCATCTTGTTCTCGGGTGCCGATTGTGCCTGGGTCATGACTCGCTCCTTTCAGTATTTGTATTAACGGGTGTCAAGGGGATGTTCGTGGTACAGATCCCGTGGCCGCCAGCAATGGAGGCCAAAGGCTGTACGTGTTTGCCTAATAGAGCAGAAAAGACTTCTTGTTCCGCCTCACACAGCTCTGGATGCTCGGCCGCCACGTGGGAGACCGGACAATGATGCTGGCAGATTTGCACTCCCTGACCAGCGCGGTCCACCGTGGCGGCGTACCCGTGCTCGTCCAAAACCTCGGCCAGCTTACGGGCCACATCCTCTACAGATTCGCCCTCTTCTATCAAGGGACGCACATCTGCAACGAGTCGCTCGAAGCGGACTTTGGCAAAGCGCTTAACAGCCTCAGACCCGCCGACGTCGCGGAGCGCCGTCAAGGCATCAGAGGCCAAATCATCGTAGGCGTGGCCGAATTGCGCTCGACCACGATCAGTGAGGCGGAAGTGTTTGGCTGGTCGCCCGCGACCAGACCCGCTGCCCGTTGAGCCGCGAGTAACTGGGCGGCGGCGCACAACCTCCGTCAGTTCCTCTTCCACCAAATTGTCTAAGTGCCGGCGAATTCCGGCAGCAGAAAGGCCAAGGCGTTCACCCAAGTGGGAAGCGGTAACGGGCCCGTCCTTCAGCAGCAACAGCATCACCTGCCGGCGGGTATCACCATCCGTAGTGCGGGATTCCTTAGCCGCCTTGTAGGTAGTTTCTACACGCTCAGGTGCACTCATGCCGGGACCTCCCTTCGCGCTTCGGTCACTTACAGTCGCCCTGCAACCGACTCCCGTAGTTCCGAGAGTCGCGCCGCAGTCCAACTGCGCCTCCTTTATTAGACAACACTAGTGTTCCTTAATTCATTCCAGAATGCCACCATTGGCCATTCTTCGGCGTGGCACGGGGGTGGCCAACTCCCCTCATCGCCACGACTGGCGGCGCTGCCCACGCTAAAAGAGCGCCCCTGCTGGGGTTGAGACGGAGGATTCGCGTAAGGTCTTATCCCATGACAGGCAAATTCCGCGGCTTTCTTTCCGGCGTCAAGGCCGAGCTGCCGCAGCTGGGCACCGCTGGTTCTCGGTCTGCGCGACTGCACGCCGAGGACACCGGAGCCGCAGAACCTGATTCTCGTTTTGATTTTGTCCCCGCCAATGCGGATGGTCTAAAGCGCACCACCACCGCACAATGGCGGACATTTTTTATCCTGCGCTGGGTAGGCACAGTGGGTTCTCTGCTTATCGCCTTCGGCGCGTTAGGTGCCGGCGCTCTCCCAGTAGTGGGAAACCCCTATGACAACGTGCCCTTCGGCTCCCTCATGTCTCGCATGCTGCAGACCTCTTCTGCCATAGTCATGGTGGGAGTAGGCCTGTTGGTGGCCGCCTGGGTTTTCCTTGCCCCTTTTGTAGGCACGCCGCTGCGCCAACCCCAAGAAGGTGCCCTCACACCAGCGCGCGCCCGCCGGCTCGTGACCATACACCAGCTGTGGCGCACGTGGGCCGGTTGGGTCCTCCCGCTGATTTTTACTGCCCCGCTCTTTACCCAAGACATCTACTCCTATTTGGCCAACGGTTCCATCGTTATGCAGGGCATGGATCCGTATTCTGCAGGACCGGTGCAATTGCTTGGCGCGGGTGATGAACTCGCCCGATCCGTACCGTTTATCTGGGCCAACTCCCCTTCCCCCTATGGCCCCGTAGCGCTCGGGCTCGCTGGAGTGGTGAGCGCAGTTACCTCAAATTCCATCCTTCTAGGAGTTATCGCCCACCGCCTCCTATCCATCGCCGGCATCATGGTTGCTGGGTGGGCAATTAGCTGTCTCGCGCGACGCTGCCGGGTATCTCCAGAATCTGCGCTGTGGCTCGGCATTCTCAACCCACTCACTATCTTGCACCTGGTGGGCGGAATCCATAATGAGTCCATCATGCTGGGCCTGCTCTTGGTAGGCATGGAGCTGGGCCTGAGGGGCGTCGACAAGCTAGAAGAGTCCACGCGCAGTGCCTACCTAGCACTAATTGCTTCTGGATTTTGTCTGTCCTGCGCCGGAATGGTCAAGGTTACCGGCTTTATCGGAATGGGCTTTGTGGGGATGGCGTATGCCCGCCACCTGATAGACAAGGACGGCGCATCACGCTGGAAAGCCTTGGCCTATGCCATTGCCCTGCAGCTAGTTATCTTAATCGCAAGCATTGCCCTTATTAGCGCCTTGACCGGCATTGGCCTGGGGTGGATCACGGGACAAGGCGGGGCGGCCTCCATCCGCTCGTGGCTTTCGACCTCCACCGCCGTAGGCGTGGGTACCGGCTTCATTGGAATGCTGCTGGGCCTAGGTGACCACACCGAAGCGATTCTCACCGTTACCCGTACCTTTGGCGTGCTGGTGGCAGTAGCTTTCATGGCCCGCATGCTCTTTGCAACGTTGCGCGGCCGCATCCACCCTGTGGGAGGACTCGGCACCGCCTCCTTAGTGCTGGTTATCTTCTTTCCCGTCGTCCATCCGTGGTACATCCTGTGGGCGGTACTGCCTTTGGCCGCATGGGCCAACCGGCTTATTTTCCGTTTCTGCGTCGTGGCTTATTCGGCAGCTATGAGCTTCTTTGTGCTGCCACGCGGCCTCGGGTTGCCGCCCAGCACCATCATCGTCATCTATGTGTCAGCTGCCTGCACGTTTGCCGTCATTGCCGCCCTGTGGTGGGTTGCAGTGCGGCGCAGCGGAATCCGTGTCCTAAACTAATCCCACGTGAATTCCATTTCAGCCGATCGCCCAGCCCTCACCATGGACAACGTGGTGAAAAAATATGGCTCCACCACCGCCGTTAATGGTCTGAGCCTTAGCGTTACCGCAGGTGAGATCTTTTGCCTCCTTGGTCCCAATGGCGCTGGAAAGTCCACGACGATTGAGATGTCAGAGGGTTTTATCCACCCCACCAGCGGCACTATCGACGTTCTGGGACTAGACCCGAGTTCCGCACCGGACAAGGTGCGCGAAAAGGTCGGCATCATGTTGCAGGGTGGTGGTTCCTACTCCGGCATTCGCGTTTTGGAAATGCTAGAACTTTCCGCTAGCTACAGCGCCCATCCCCTCTCCCCGCACTGGCTACTGGAAACGCTCGGGCTTGAAGGAGTAGCCCGCACCCCCTATCGCAGACTCTCCGGCGGGCAGCAGCAACGGCTTTCCCTTGCCCTAGCAATTATCGGTCGGCCCGAGCTAGTTTTTCTCGATGAGCCCACCGCCGGCATGGATGCGCAATCCCGTTTGGCGGTGTGGGACCTTGTTCGAGCCCTAAGGCGCGATGGCGTCACCATCGTTCTTACCACCCACCTTATGGATGAGGCGGAGTCACTAGCGGACCGAGTGGCCATCATGGATCATGGCCAGCTAGTAGCCCACGGCACCCCCGCGGAACTTACCTCGCAGTCGGACTCGGCAGGCCTTAGTTTCAGCACCGATATCGATGTTGATGTGGAGGCTTTGGCTGAGGCTGGAATTCGGGCGACCAAATCCCGGCCGCTGCATTACCGCTTGACCCAAGCCGGCACGCCCGAGACCATCGCTACGCTTACCGCCGAACTTGCCCGCCAAGGAGTCCTGCTGCGGCGCCTAGACGCGGCTCACCGCAACTTGGAGGAGGTCTTCCTTGACCTTACCGGCCGCCATTTGCGCAGCTAGCTGCACCCTCCGCCAGGACCGAATTCAACAAACTGCGTTGCGGAAAGAAGCCACCACATGAGCACTACCTTTAACACTGGAACCTTTACCCCGGCCCCCAAACGGGCCAGCGCCGGCGCCATGTTGCTCGCGCAAGGAAAGATGGAAGCAAAACTCATGCTGCGCCACGGCGAACAGCAATTGTTGAGCGTCATCATACCGCTGGCCTTGCTCATTGGCGCGGCCCACCTGGAGTCGCTCACCGGACATGGCTTGCACGAGGTATTTCCCATGGTGCTTGCAGTAGCGGCCACCTCCGCAGGCTTTACCGGTCAGGCCATTTCACTTGCCTTTGACCGGCGCTACGGGGCCCTTAAACGCACCGGCGCGTCCGGTGTGCCAGCATGGGCCATTATTGGCGGCAAGATCCTCGGCGTGCTCACCATGGTGGTATTCCAAATCCTCGTCTTGGGCATAGCTGCCTATATCCTGGGTCTCCGTATCAGCCCGGGCGGGGTGCTGCTCATGATCCTTTCGCTATTTTTTGGCGTTGCGGCTTTTACCGCCATGGGGCTGCTACTCGGCGGAACCCTCAGCTCTGAGGTGGTACTCGCACTGGCCAACCTCATCTGGTTCCTGCTCCTCGGCGTAGTCGGGTGGACCCTCTACTCCCAGGGACTGGGCGATAATGGCATCCTCAACGCAGTGCCGACTGTCGCCCTAGCAGGCGCGCTTACCGACGCCTCAAATTCCGCCTTCCCCAGCCTCGAGCTCCTATCCTTGTTGGCGTGGCTTGCGGTGACGTCGTTCGCTGCGGTCCGTTGGTTCCGCTTCGATGGCTAAATGTGACTTTTGTCCGGTTCCTTTCGAAACGAGAGGAATTTTTATGCCCAAAATCTTCCGACTAGTAGGATGCTATGCGTGAATTACTGGACGAAGATCAAGCGCTTCTTTAAGGAAGCCGCCCCTACACTGCAACAGCAGCGCCTCATCGCGCTCATCCTTCTCTTGTGCCAGGGTGGCATCACCGTGTCTGGTTCCATTGTCCGCGTGACCGGCTCGGGATTGGGCTGTCCCACCTGGCCGGAATGCCAACCAGGCTCCCTTGTCCCTATGGAAGGCGCTGCGCCTGCTCTCCACCAGGCCATCGAGTTTGGTAACCGCCTGCTTACTTTCGTCGTAACCGCAGCGGCTGTCGCCGCCGTCATTGCCATGCGCATGGCGCGTCGCCGCGCAGAGCTCAAGGTATACGCCTGGCTCAACGTCGCCGGCATCGTCCTGCAGGCGATCATCGGCGGTATCTCTGTCCACCTAGACCTACGCTGGTGGTCGGTGGCACTGCACTTCCTGCCTTCCATGCTCTTGGTATGGCTAGCGGCAATGCTCTATTCCCGCATTTTGGAACCCGATGACGGAACGCCACGCGCTCGCTTCCCTCGGGCGATTCGCCTCCTTGCAGCGGTCGCTACCGTTGCCCTGAGCATTGTGCTGATCACCGGCACGATGGTTACCGGTTCGGGCGTTCACTCTGGCGATTCCGGGGTGGGAATGGAAGGCCGCCTGCAGGTAGATACCGAAGCCATGGCTGTCACCCACGCCATGTGCATGTACGTCTACCTGACGCTAACGGTTATTACCGTCTTCCTGCTTTATAAGAACCGCGCACCTCAAGACGCGAAGAAGGCTGGCTGGGTCCTCGTTGTATGCATCCTCATTCAGTGGGCAGTAGGCGTTTACCAGTTCTACATGAGCATTCCGCGCTGGACTGTCCCCTTCCATATTGGCCTCTCCTCCTTCGTCACCGCGTATACCGCCCTCCTGTGGGCGCACGGTGTACGCCGCACCGACGGCACCGCGGATCTCATCACCGGCTCTCCCAGCGGCGATGAGAAGTACGCGGCGCGCCAAGCATCACTCGAACAAGAGCTCGCGACCGCTTAACCCGTAATACTCCCAGCCGGCCGAAGTACTGCACTCGGCCGGCTTTTTGCGCTAGCCTGACCATATGCACGCAATTCAGGTCACAGAAACCGGCGGACCAGAAGTACTTCGCTATACCGAAGTTCCCGCCCCCACCCCTAATGACGATGAGGTATTGGTGGACGTCATCATGGCTGGCGTCAACTACATCGATACCTATTATCGTGAGGGTATCTATAACGCGGCCACCCCGTTCATTCCCGGATTCGAAGGCACCGGACGCGTTGTCCACGACCCCAAGGGGGAAATTGCCGAGGGCACAATGGTGGCCTGGAACCAGGCTTTTGGCTCCTACGCTGAGCAGGTCTGCGTCCCACGCGAGGCGCTAGTAGCGGTCCCGGATGATTTCCAGCCAGAAGTCGCTGCCTCTATGCTGCTGCAAGGCATTACCGCACACTATTTGGCGCATGGCGTTTATCAACTGGGTGAAGGCGCTTCCTGCCTGATTACCGCCGGCGCCGGCGGTGTAGGCCAGATCCTCACTCAAATGGCATCATCGCTCGGCGCTACCGTCTATACGGTGGTCTCCACGGACGAAAAGGAAGATCTCTCTTACGCAGCCGGTGCGAATAAGGTATTCCGTTATGGCGATGGACTCGCCGAGCAGGTCCGTCGCTACAACGGTGATAAGGGAGTCGACGTGGTTTATGACGGCGTCGGCAAGGCTACCTTCCAAGAGTCGCTCGAAGCAGTACGCCCCCGTGGCACCGTCGCGCTCTTCGGCGCCGCCTCTGGCCCAGTTGAGCCTATCGACCCGCAGCTGCTGAACAAGCATGGGTCTATCTTCCTCACCCGGCCTTCCATCGGCGCATGGACAGCCCAAGAAGGCGAGTTCCAAATGCGTGCCCAGGCGGTCGTCCAAGCTGTTATCGATGGCGATCTGAGCTTCAACGTCACGGCCTCCTACCCACTGGAAGATGCCGCTGCGGCCCACCGCGATCTCCAAGAGCGCAAGACTACCGGTTCCATCGTGTTGCGCGTCCAAGCTGGCGATAAAGCCTAAACCCACCCACAAACGCCAAAAGCGCGGGAAAAGCAGCTGTGCTTTCTCCCGCGCTTTCGCTTTATCCTTGGGTAATTGGGCGCAGTTAGAATAACGTGGCCGACCAGCCGAGCATCCGGCCTAGTGGCTCCCAGCCCAATACTGCGTCGATGGACAGCCCAATAAAGAGCACCGAGAGGTAGTTATTGGAGTAAATGAACAGGCGCATCGGCTTCACCTTGGCGCCGTTCTTGACTCCCTTGTGCAGGCGGATAGCCATCCACAGGAATACACCGCCGGAAGCAAGTGCTGCGACCAAGTAAATCCACGATGCAGCGGGGACGATAAGTAGGGTCACGATAACCGTGCCCACGGTATACCACACGATCTGTCGAGTGACTTCCTTCTCATCAGCCACTACGGGCAGCATCGGCACGCCGGCCTTGCGGTAGTCTTCCTTGTACTTCATGGCCAGCGCCCACGTGTGTGGCGGAGTCCAAAAGAAGATGATGAGGAAGAGCACGATTGCCTGCCACCATCGGTCAGGCTCTCCAGCAGGAGCGTTATCCCGGATAACCGCCCAGCCGACCATCGCGGGCATGCAGCCGGCCAAGCCGCCCCAGACGATATTTTGAGCATTGCGCATCTTCAAAAACTTGGTGTAGACGAAGACGTAGAAGAAGTTCGTCAAAACCACGAAAAAGGCCGCTAGCCAGGAATGGGCAAGGACGCCCAACCACAGCACGGAGATAATCAGCATTACCCAGGCGAAAATTGCTGCGTTCCGCTTGGAAATCGTGGCCCTTACCAGCGGGCGGGCCCTCGTGCGCTGCATTTTTTGATCCAGCTCGTAGTCCACGACGTTATTAAACGTGTGGGCGGCAGCAGCACCCATCCAACCGCCGAAAATGGTCGACACGATAAGCCAGATATTGTCTGAAACGGCCTCCACGCCGCGTTGTGCTTGGAGCATCGCCGGGATTGCGGCCACGAGGAGGAGTTCAATGATCCTCGGTTTCGTTAGCGCAAAATAGGCCTTGATGGTCTCCAAGGGATTCCTCCACTATCTGAACGTTGGTGAACTGTGCCCCGCACACTCCCTGCGCGCGGTCACCCATAGCGGTCGCACAGGCCCGTGAAAAAGTTCCAGTTCTCTCACTCACAATTTTCGGCGCAAGGGCGAAAGACTACAAGCCTACGGCCGCTAGATTCAGTGCGCGCTCTAGCGCCCACGCGCACTCCACTTAGCCATGCCAGCATACCGTTTATGCCGAGCTTTCTATAATTGCGCACCGCCGGTTAAAAAATTACTAGACTGAATAAAGTTAAGTACTTTTTGCCTAGACGTAAGCGAGGCTTTCCTGTGTCGAAAGATAAGTTGTCCCCAGAACTCCAAACTATGGTCGAGCGCCGTTATCCGGAGGATTGGTCGGAGTTTGACACCCGCGCCGTCGACACCGTGCGAGTACTAGCCGCAGATGCTGTACAAAAATGCGGTTCCGGCCACCCCGGCACCGCTATGTCCCTCGCGCCCCTCGCCTACACCTTGTACCAGCGTGTCATTAACCATGATCCCGCCGATGTGCACTGGGCCGGCCGCGACCGCTTCGTTCTGTCAGTTGGCCACTCTTCCCTCACCCAGTACATCCAGCTTTACCTGGGCGGCTTTGGCTTGGAAATGGACGATCTCAAGCAGCTGCGCACGTGGGGATCGCGCACGCCTGGCCACCCTGAGGTGCACCACACCGATGGCGTGGAAATCACCACCGGACCGCTTGGCCAAGGCCTTGCTTCCTCCGTGGGCATGGCAATGGCGGCACGGAAGGAGCGCGGCCTTTTCGATCCTAAGGCACCGGCCGGCGAGTCTCCCTTCGACCACTACGTCTACACCATTGCTTCCGATGGTGACCTACAGGAGGGCGTTACCGCCGAGGCCTCTTCCCTGGCGGGTACGCAAAAGCTCGGCAACTTGATTGTCTTCTGGGACGATAACCGCATCTCTATTGAGGACGATACGAATATTGCTTTCAACGAAGACGTGGTAGCCCGCTACGAGGCCTACGGCTGGCACGTCCAAACGGTCGAATCCGGCGAAGACGTCGTAGCCATTGAGGAGGCTGTCAAGGCCGCTCAGGCAGAGACCGAGCGCCCGTCCTTCATCCGCGTGAAGACCGTCATCGGCTACCCGGCCCCGAATAAGATGAATACCGGCGGCGTTCATGGCGCTGCGCTGGGCGATGACGAAGTAGCTGCCACCAAGGAGGTCTTGGGCTTCGATCCGGAGCGCAGCTTTCATATCGACGACCAGGTCATCGAACATACCCGCAAGCTGCGCGAGCGCGGCGCCGAGAAGCACGCCGCGTGGCAGAAGAAGTTCAACGAATGGGCTGCAGCCAATCCGGAGAACAAGGCACTCTTTGACCGCATGCAGGCGCGCGAATTACCGCAAGGTTTCGACGCTGAATTGCCGGTGTGGGAACCGGGTGAATCTTTGGCCACCCGCAAAGCTTCTGAAGCCACCATCCAGGCATTGGCCGCTTCCCTTCCTGAGATGTGGGGTGGCTCTGCTGACCTTGCCGGCTCCAATAACACCGTGATTAAGGGCGCGGACTCCTTCGGCCCCGCAGCCATTACCACCGATATGTGGTCGGCTCAGCCGTTTGGCCGCAACCTCCACTTCGGCATTCGCGAGCACGCGATGTCTGCGATCATGAACGGTATTGCTCTGCATGGCAATACCCGCGTTTATGGCGGCACCTTCCTTATCTTTTCCGAGTACCAGTACCCCGCTGTGCGCCTGGGCTCGTTGATGTCTACCGATACCTACTATGTCTGGACCCACGACTCCATCGGCTTGGGCGAGGACGGCCCGACCCACCAGCCGGTAGAGACTCTTTCTGCCCTGCGCGCTATCCCGAACCTATCCGTTATTCGCCCGGCCGATGCCAACGAAACCGCTCAGGCCTGGGCCGCAGCTCTCGAGTACAAGGCTGCGCCTAAGGGCCTGGCACTGAGCCGCCAGGGACTGCCGGTACTGGAAGGCACCAAGGAAAAGGCTCATGATGGCGTGCGCCGTGGCGCTTATGTTCTGGTGGAAGAATCCAAGGAAACACCAGACGTGATCCTCCTCGCTACCGGCTCTGAGGTGCAGCTTGCTGTCGCCGCCGCTAAGGAACTGGAGGCCGCCGGAACAGCCACCCGCGTTGTCTCCGCACCGTGCCTTGAGTGGTTTGATGAGCAGGATGACGCATACCGCGAGTCCGTGCTTCCTAGCGAAGTGCAGGCCCGCGTTTCCATCGAAGCCGGCATCGCTATGCCGTGGCACAAGTACACCGGTTCTTTCGGCCGGACCATTTCCATCGAGCACTACGGCGCCTCTGCTCCTGCGGGCGAACTCTTTGAGAAATTTGGCTTCACCACTGCAGCGGTTGTTGAAGCGGCAAAGGAATCGCTCGCGGCCGTAAAAAAGTAGACCTCCAGGACTGGATAAGGAGTAATCATGAACCACATTTCCGAACTCGCCCAACTGGGAACCTCAACCTGGCTCGATGATCTTTCTCGCGAGCGCCTAGTTTCGGGCAATCTCAAGGAGATAATTTCCGCTAAGTCCATCGTGGGAGTTACCACCAACCCGGCGATTTTCGCTGCGGCGATGACCAACGGCACCGCCTACGACGCCGAGCTTTCCACGTTGAAGGAAGCCAAGGCCACCGCCGATGAAGCGGTGTACGCATTGGCAATCGAGGACGTCAAGAATGCCTGCGACCTCTTTGCGGATATCTACTCCTCTACTAACGGTGCGGATGGCCGCGTGTCCATCGAGGTCGATCCACGCATTTCTGATGATGCTACCGCCACCCTTGAGCAGGCGCGTGAGCTGTGGAACAAGGTTGATCGTCCCAACGTGATGATTAAGATTCCGGCCACCACCGGCTCCCTTCCGGCCATCGAAGATGCCTTAGCGGAGGGAATCAGCGTCAACGTCACCCTTATTTTCTCCGTGGATCGCTACCGCGATGTCATTGAGGCTTTCCGGACCGGACTCAAGCGTGCCGCCGAAGCAGGCAAGGACGTCTCCACCATTCACTCCGTGGCTTCCTTCTTTGTTTCCCGTTTGGATACCGAAGTGGATAAGCGCTTGGAGGCTATTGGTAGCGAGATTGCTCTGGCACTGCGAGGCAAGGCGGGCGTCGCCAATGCGCAGCGTGCCTATGCACTCTTCCAGGACGCCTTGCTTAACGACGCCGACTTGCCCGAGGGAGCCCACCTCCAGCGTCCGTTGTGGGCTTCTACTGGCGTAAAGAATCCGGAGTACCCAGCCACCTTGTACGTATCGGAGCTGGCTGGACCGCATACGGTCAACACCATGCCAGAAAAGACCATCGATGCGGTTCTTTCCGAGGGCAACCTTCACGGCGACGCCCTGTCTGATAGCCGCGAGGCTGCAGAGGACGTCTTTGCCCAGCTAGAAGAGGCCGGCATTGATTTCGATGATGTCTTTGCAGTGCTGGAGCGCGAGGGCGTAGATAAGTTTGTCGCTGCGTGGGAGGAACTGCTTGCTTCCATTCAGGAGCGACTCGCGTAAACTAGCCGTGTGACTTGTGCCCCGCCGAGAATTCGGCGGGGCATTCTGCCGCTAAAATATTAGCGAGCTTAAAGCCCATAAACTCAGGAAGGATTCTTCGTGACCGACTCAGCCGCTTGGGTCAACCCCTTGCGCAATGCCAGCGACAAGCGATTGCCGCGAATCGCAGGACCCGCGGGCATGGTCATCTTCGGCGTTACCGGTGACCTAGCATATAAAAAGCTACTGCCCGCCATCTACGACCTAGCGAGCCGTGGTCTCCTCCCCGCTGGCTTTACCCTTGTGGGTTATGGTCGTCGCGACTGGGACAAGGTCGCATTCTGTGACTACGTTCGCTCAGCCGTCATCGCTGGCTCACGTACCGAGTTCAATGAAGATGTCTGGCAGCATCTATCCCAAGGCATCGAATTTGTGCAAGGTTCCTTCGATGATGCTGGATTCGATCGCCTTTCGGCGCGTTTGGGCGAGCTTGATCGCGAGCGCGGCACCGGAAGCAACTGGGCATACTACCTTTCGGTTCCCCCGGAGTTCTTCTCTAATATCTGCCACCAGCTGGAGCGGGTGGGCATGGCCAACTCCTTCGAGGACTCGTGGCGCCGGGTAATCATTGAGAAGCCTTTTGGCCACGATCAAGAGTCTGCCCGCAAGCTCAATGAGATTGTCAACGCCGTCTTCCCCGAGTCCGCGGTCTTCCGCATTGACCATTATTTGGGCAAGGAGACGGTGCAAAACATCATGGCTTTGCGCTTTGCCAATCAAATTTTTGAGCCCATGTGGAACGCCCACTACATCGATCACGTCCAAATCACCATGGCCGAAGATATTGGCCTGGGCGGCCGCGCTGGCTATTATGACGGCATCGGTGCGGCTCGCGACGTCATCCAGAACCACCTACTCCAGCTCTTGGCTCTAGTTGCGATGGAAGAACCCTCCTCCTTCGAGCCCGAGGCCCTGCAGGCAGAAAAGGTCAAGGTGCTACGCGCTACCCACGCTGTGCACCCGCTAAATAAGACCACTGCTCGCGGCCAGTACTCCGCCGGCTGGCAAGGCTCCGAGTTTGTCAAGGGCTTGCGCGAAGAAGAAGGCTTCGATCCGGAGTCCACGACGGAGACCTATGCAGCCTGTACCTTGGAAGTCAACTCTCGCCGCTGGGGAGGAGTACCCTTCTACCTGCGCACGGGCAAACGCTTGGGCCGCCGCGTGACCGAGATTGCGCTGGTATTCAAGGCGGCGCCAAATCAACCATTCGTTGACGGCCAGACCGATGCGCTGGGCCGAAACGCCGTAGTCATCCGCGTACAGCCGGATGAAGGTGTCACCATGCGCTTTGGTTCCAAGGTGCCCGGTTCCACCATGGAGGTCCGCGACGTCAATATGGACTTTGCTTATGCTGAGGCCTTTACCGAGGAATCTCCGGAAGCATACGAGCGGCTGATTTTGGATGCCCTCCTCGATGAGTCCTCGCTCTTCCCCACCAACGAAGAGGTGGAACTTTCCTGGTCGATTTTGGATCCCATCATCGATTACTGGGCCGAAGCTGGTCAGCCGGAGGAATACCGCGCTGGCACATGGGGCCCGGAATCCGCCGATAGAATGTTGCGCCGCCGGGGCCACTCCTGGCGCCGCCCATAGGAGGGACGCAGACAATGATTATTCCATTGCCCAACACCACTACGCGTGAAATCTCCAAGAAGCTAGTAGAGGCCCAAGAGCATTACACCCTTACTACCGGCCGAGTACTTACCCTAATCGTGGCTGCCCGCGAGGACGATGATCTGGAAAACATCCTGGCCTCCGTGCGCGATGCCTCCCACGAGCACCCGTCGCGCGTTCTGGTCGTCGTGACGGGCGACCCGCAAGCAGATACCCACCTGGACGCGCAGCTTCGCGTGGGTGGTGAAGCAGGTGCTTCTGAGATGGTCATCATGAAGTTGCACGGCGCCTTGGCAAACCAGGACGAGGCGGTCGTTACTCCACTGCTGCTTCCCGATACCCCCTTGGTCGCCTGGTGGCCTACCTTGTGCCCGCCCGATCCAGCTTCCAGCTCGGTGGGCAAACTGGCTCAACGCCGCATCACCAACGTTGCCTATGACGGACGCGTCACTGGCGAAGATCTGCGCACCTTATCCGCCGGTTACACGCCGGGCGATTCCGATATGTCCTGGGCCGCCATCACTTTGTGGCGCGGGGTCGTAGCCTCCGCATTGGACCGCCATCCTCACGAGCCCGTGCAGTCCGTCGAGGTGGCGGGCCCTGCGGGCCACCCAGCGCCAGACTTCGCGGCCGGATGGCTCCTCGATCGTTTGGCAGTCCCCGTCCACCGCACTGTGACCGATTCTCAGGAGCTGCACTTCCCAGTGACCCACTTGCGGTTTAATCGGGAAACGAGCCACGTCGACGTTGATGTCGTCGACGAGCGCACGGTGCGTGTGTGCGTTCCAGGTTCCCCGGATTCCTTGGTGAGCCTTAGCAAGCGCTCCCAAGCTGAGGTTCTCTCTGAAGAATTGCGCCATCTGGATGCCGATAAGACGTATGCGCAAGCGCTCCGTGCGCTCGCCCAAGTAGACTACAGTAAGCAGTAAAACGGCTTAACTCTGATTCTTTGCAAAGGATAGCGATACCTCATGGTAACTCTTCACCGCGTAAGCGATGTGGATGACCTTATCTCCCAGGCCGCGCTGAAATTCGTGGATACCGTAGCGCGCATCCAAGCCGCCGGTGGCGGGCTCCACCACGATGGGGTCGCGCGAGTTGTCCTAACCGGCGGTGGCGCTGGAATTGGCGTTCTTCACGAGCTGGCTCGTTTGGATTTCGCGGCACAGCAACAAGGCGAGAATTTTCCCGCCCAACGCATCGATTGGTCGCGCGTTCACGTCTTCTTCGGCGATGAGCGTAATGTACCCGTCTCTGATGCAGATTCTAATGAGGGTCAAGCACGCAGTGCCTTGCTCAACCACGTAAATATTCCAGACCAGAATATCCATGGTTTTGATCTGGGCGCGGTGTCCATGGAAGCCGCGGCGAGTGCGTATGAGCCAGAGCTGAAGGAATTTGCCCCGAACGGCTTCGACCTCCATCTGCTGGGCATGGGCGAAGAGGGCCATATCAATTCCTTGTTCCCCCATTCTGAGGCGGTTCGGGAACAAGAAGAGCTAGCTGTTCCCGTTCACGACTCTCCCAAGCCGCCGAGCGAGCGCATCACCCTTACTCTTCCCGCAGTCAACAAGTCTGATCGTATTTGGCTTCTTGTAGCAGGCGAGGCCAAGGCGGAAGCTGCCAAGCACGTCGTTGAAGGCGCTGAGCCTGAAGAATGGCCAGCTGCAGGCGTGCACGGTAAGGAAGAAACCATCCTCTTCCTTGCCGATGACGCCGCATCCGAGCTCTAGGCACGTCAGCCTAGCGTGCAGCCGAGCTGAACTTTTGGCTCGGCGCCAAGAAAAAGCGCCGATACCGCTTCCCCACCTACAGTTCCCACAGGAAACCAGGAGGTTGGAAGCCGGTACCGGCGCTTTCGCTATTCCAGCTGGTGGCTTAAGCGAATGCCTGGATGAGGTTGAGGCCTACGATGCACGCAAGCCAGATAATTACCATGACCACGGTATAACGGTCCAGGTTCTTTTCCACGACGGTCGAGCCGGACAGGTTCGACTGCACGCCACCGCCAAAGAGGCTGGACAGGCCACCACCTTTGCCCTTGTGCAGCAGCACGAAGATGGACATCAAAATAGCTGCGATGACCAAGATGATTTCCAGTGCCAAGACCATGAGGATAATCCTTATTTCTAACGTGCGCCCTGCGGTTGACTCTCGCCACCCGCTAGCGCGGAATCGTACTTTTAGGCTTCGCGTACAGCGAAGCAATCACACCGGCCCACTGTACACGATGGCGCGGGCTGGAACCATTCCAACCCGCGCCTTAGCGCGAACCTGTGACGGGTGATAACTCCTGTTAGCTCAGGGCATTAGCTGCGTTGGCGGCCAACTTGGCAAACTCCTCGCCGACCAAGGAAGCGCCACCGATAAGGCCGCCGTCGACGTCAGGCTTGCTGACGATCTCTGCAACGGAATCAACCTTGACGGAACCACCATAGAGAATGCGGATACCTGCAGCAACCTCCTCGCCTGCGAGCTCCGTTACGAGCTCACGGATGGCGGCGCAGACTTCCTGGGCGTCGTCTGCGGAGGCAACCTTGCCGGTGCCAATCGCCCAAACTGGCTCGTAGGCGATGACAGTCTTGGCAAGCTGGTCTGCGCTCAGGCCGGCCAAAGAATTGCGGGTCTGGTTAACCACGTAGTCCACATGGGTACCGGCCTCGCGTACAGCCAACGGCTCGCCTACGCACACGATGGGGCTGATGCCATTGTCCAATGCTGCAGCTGCCTTCTCTGCAACGAGCTTATCGGTCTCGCCGTGGTACTGACGGCGCTCCGAGTGGCCCACAACCACCCAGCTGCAGCCGAGCTTGGCCAACATCTTGCCAGATACTTCACCAGTGAATGCGCCGGACTCGTGCTTAGAGATGTCCTGCGCACCGTAGGTGACCTGCAGCTTGTCGCCCTCTACCAGCGTTTGGATAGTGCGGATATCAGTAAACGGGACCATGTAAGCCACGTCGACCTTCTCGTAGTAGTCCTTTGGCAGGGAAAAGGCGAACTTCTGAACGGAGCCGATGGCCTCGACGTGGTCGAGGTTCATCTTCCAGTTACCTGCGATAAGTGGGGTGCGTGCCATGAATTTTTCCTCTCTTTCTGGCAAATTAAGAAGGCAGTTTTAGGCTTCCAGGACAGATACGCCCGGAAGCTCCTTGCCCTCGAGGTACTCGAGGGAGGCGCCGCCGCCGGTGGAGATATGGCTGAAGCCATCCTCGTCCAAGCCAAGCATGCGCACGGAGGCAGCGGAGTCGCCGCCACCAACGACGGAGAAGGAACCGTTCTTTGCGGTGGCGTCGATAATAGCCTGCGCTACACCAGCAGTGCCCTTGGAGAAAGCTTCCATTTCGAATACGCCCATCGGGCCGTTCCAGAAGACGGTCTTGGAGGAAGCAAGCACCTCTGCAAACTTTTCCACAGACTTTGGTCCAATATCCAGGGACATCCAGCCTTCAGGGATGCTATCGAGCTCGACCACCTGGGTCTCTGCATCCGCTGCGAACTTGCTTGCAGCAGCGAGGTCAACCGGAAGCACCAGCTTGTCGCCAAAGCGCTCGAGCAGGTCCTTGCAGTTTTCGATCTGATCTTCTTGCAGCAGAGACTCTTGGACGTTATACCCCTTGGCGGCCAGCAGGGTGTAGCACATGCCGCCACCAATGATGACCTTGTCTGCCTTGCCGGCCAGTGCTTCAATCACGCCGAGCTTATCCGAAACCTTGGCGCCGCCGAGGACAACCACGTACGGGTGCTCCGGCTCCTTGGCTACGGTGGACAGAACCGACAGTTCCTTTTCTACGAGCTTGCCCGCGTAAGCCGGCAGGCGCTTAGCGACGTCATACACAGATGCCTGCGCACGGTGGACAACGCCAAATCCATCAGAAACAAAAGCGCCGTTATCGGCTGCCAGAGCAACGAGCTCTTCAGCGAACTGGCCGCGCTCAGCCTCGTCCTTGGAGGTCTCACGGGGGTCGAAGCGGACGTTTTCGATCAACATCACATCGCCATCGTTGAGGCCGTTGGCACGCTCATGAGCATCTTCTCCGGTGACGTCGCCGGCTAGGGCAACGTACTGGTCAAGCGCTTCAGACAGCGCTTCAGCTACTGGAGCCAAAGAGAACTTAGGGTTTACCTCACCCTTTGGACGACCCAGGTGTGCGGAAAGAATGACCTTTGCACCACCCTCTACCAGTGCCTTGATGGTCGGAAGAGAAGCGTTGATGCGTCCGGGATCGGTAATGTTTCCCTCTTCATCAAGTGGAACATTGAAGTCAGAGCGGACGAGGACGTGGCGGGATTCGACGCCCTCCTTGAGAAGATCGTCAAGAGTCTGGAAAGCCATTATTTACTCCTTAAACAATTCGGACGGGTTAAAAGGCTATAGATAAAAGAATACCGGCCGCGACGCAGCGCCGTTTAGGCTTGCATCGCGGCCGGATCCTCATTGCTAGAGCTCTAGTTTAGAGCTTGTCTGCCACCAGGTTGGTCAGGCGAACGAGCTGGGAGGTGTAGCCCCACTCGTTGTCGTACCAGCCCAGAACCTTGACCAGGTTGCCGTTGGAAACCTTGGTCATGCCGGAGTCGAAGATGCAGCCGTGCGGGGAGGTAACAATGTCGGTGGAAACCAGCGGATCCTCGGTGTATGCGAGGGTGTCCTTGAGCTCGCCCTCAGCAGCTTCCTTCAAGGCAGCGTTGATTTCCTCGGCAGTGACGTCGCGGGAAGCGGTGAAGGTCAGGTCGGTAGCGGAGCCGGTGATAACCGGAACGCGCATTGCGTAACCATCCAGCTTGCCGTCCAGCTCAGGCAGAACCAGGGATACGGCCTTAGCAGCGCCAGTGGAGGTAGGCACCATGTTTACTGCAGCGGCACGGGCGCGGCGCGGGTCCTTGTGCGGAGCGTCCTGGATGCGCTGGTCGCCGGTGTAAGCGTGAACGGTGGTCATCAGGCCCTTTTCAATGCCGAACTTGTCATTGAGAACCTTTGCCATCGGTGCCAGGCAGTTGGTGGTGCAGGATGCTGCAGAGATGACGTTGTGGTTTGCCGGATCATAGGTGTCAGAGTTGACGCCGTAGACGAAGGTTGCGTCTACTTCCTTGCCCGGGGCGGAGATGATGACCTTCTTGGCGCCAGCCTCGAGGTGAGCCTTGGCGTCGTTGCCGTTGGTAAAGCGGCCGGTGGACTCGATGACGAGGTCTACGTTGTACTCGCCCCACTTGAGCTGCTTCGGGTCCTTTTCTGCGGTTACCACGATGCGGTGACCATTAACGGTAATGGACTCATCGTCGTGAGTAATTTCGCCATCGAAGCGGCCCAGCACGGAGTCGTACTTCAGCAGGTTAGCCAGCGTGCCGTTGTCGGTCAGGTCGTTTACTGCAACAACTTCGAGGTTGTTGTCACCCTGAGCGACTGCACGGAAAAAGTTACGGCCAATGCGGCCAAAGCCATTGATACCTACGCGGATAGTCACTGTATTTCTCCTCAAAGAGTCGAGTAAATGTGTGTACGGGTATGTGCGCGGGTCCTTCGATGAAGCCTGTGTTTGAGAAGCGCCCGAGCGTTTTCCCTTACATGGCCGATACTACCGAGCGTTTTTTGTCAGCGCAGGCTCCCAGCGACCTTAAGAACTAGTGGATGACAGACTTTCCAAAAGCGCGTACACTCTTTCCGATCCTTTTTATTTCCCACATACAAAACCGCTGGATAGGCCCGAACACGTGGGTTTATGTTGGGTTTACTCTGTTACCATGAGATATATCACTACTACACTTTAGGGGTTGCGCCCGCTTCTGTCCGATCGGACATTGAGAAATGCTGCCGTTGACTCCTATCAAGACGACCGTATTCTTTCCGTGACGCCCACCGCACGATATGCTTTCTTTACTCACTGGCTCACAAAGCGTTTAAGGCAACCCTTCCTGCTCTAGCGCCACCGTTAGTCACCGTGAGAATGCTTCAGGTGCCCGTAATTTCCTACGGGCAAGACCACCGTAGAAACCAAGGACTTCTCTTGTTCGAAATAAATACCTCTGCTGTGGGTGACAGCCTCGGGCTTACCGCCCTGGTGGCGATTCTCCCGCTCATTGCATTCTTTATCATGCTGCTTGGGGTTAAAGCACGCGCGCATACTTCTGGCGCCGTTGCCCTGGCAGTATCCCTCATTATTGCCATCGCCGGCTTCTCCATGCCGGTAGATATGGCTTTGTCCTCCGCCGTACGTGGCGGGCTATTCGGGCTCCTACCCATTGTCTGGGTCATCATTACCGCAATCTGGTTCTATGAAATCACCGTAGCCTCCGGGCGCTTCGAGGACCTGCGCAAGACCTTTGACCTTTTGGGTGACGGCGATATTCGCATCCAGGCTATCCTCATCGCCTTCTGTTTTGGCGGTTTGTTGGAGGCCCTCGCCGGTTTTGGTGCCCCCGTAGCCATTACCGCGACCATGATCATGGCCCTCGGTGTGAAGCCACTGCGCGCGGCTACAGTAGTTCTGATTGCTAATACCGCTCCGGTTGCTTTTGGCGCGGTTGGCATCCCGGTAACCACTGCGGGCGAGGTTGCCGGTCGCAGTGCCGAGCAAACCCACGACATTGCAGCACTTATCTCCTTGCAGGTGCTGCTCATCGCCGCCATCGTGCCATTCCTCATCGCCTTCATCTTGGACGGCTTCCGCGGTGTCAAGGAAACTGCCCCGGCCGCTGCCGTGATTGGCATTTCCTTCGCGTTGGCTCAGTGGTTGGCCGCGACTTTCTTTGCGTACCAGCTCACCAACGTCATCGCCTGCATCGTCTCTTTGGGCTGTGCTTTCGCCTTCCTCCGGGTATGGAAGCCGAAGGGCGTCAAGGAGTTGCGCGAGCGTCTCGAGCTTCCTGCCGCCGAGTCCACCACCGATCTCAACGGACGCCGTATCTGGATGGCGCTGCTTCCCTACGCCGTAGTGACCGTGGTCTTTGCCGTGGCCACCGCCGCCCCCGCTATCTTCGGATTCCTCAAGCTGCACTTTGCCTGGCCTTTGCTTGATGACGCGATTGTCGACGCCGACGGCAATCTCATGGATACCAGCTTCAGCTTCAATGTCTTTGGCAATCCAGGTACGCTCCTGCTGCTCTCGGGCATTATCGTTGCGGTTGTCTACCACTACTTCAATGAAAATGGCCGCTACAGCCTAAGCTTTGGGCAACCGGTGAGCGCCTTTGGGGACGTCGTCAGCCGCATGAAGTTCTCGGCCCTTACCATCATCTTGGTGCTGGCCTTGGCCTACACGATGAACTACTCCGGCCAGACTATTGCTATTGGTGAGTTCGTCTCTTCTGCCGGCAGCATCTTTGCGCTCTTCGCCCCAGTCCTGGGCTGGATTGGTACCGCGGTTACTGGCTCCGATACGTCTGCTAATGCCCTCTTTGCCAACCTGCAGGTTGCAGCGGCAGAGCGAATCAGCGTGAATCCTGACCTTATGCTCGCGGCCAATACCGCAGGCGGCGTTGTGGGCAAGATGATCTCCCCGCAGTCCCTTGCAATTGCGGCTACCGCCGTCAATATGGAGGGCAAGGAATCAGTCATCCTGAAGAACGTAGTGGGCTACTCCGTGGCTTTCCTAGCCATTGTATGCGTCATCGTGTTCTTGATGACCAACGTCCTAGGATTCCTCGTGCCCTAGTTCTTTAACGCTTCTGGCTAGCCGGTTGCGCACCTGCTAGCCGGGAAGGCACTAAAAATCTCCCCGCAGCTGCGTCTACCGCTTTGGTATCCGCACTGCGGGGAGTTCTTTTAATGTAAGCGAATCCGAGGGTCAGGATTCGTTGAAGAGGTCATCTGTAATCGCTTGGTTGGTATCGGGGATATCCAGCTCCTCGGCTCGCTTATCGGCCATCGACAGCAAGCGGCGAATACGCCCAGCTACTGCGTCCTTAGTCATAGGAGGCTCGGCCAAGCGACCCAGCTCTTCGAGCGAAGCCTCGCGGTGCTGAACTCGCAAGCGGCCCGCGTCTGCCAAGTGCTCAGGAACATCGTCACCTAAGATCTCCATGGCGCGGTCAACGCGCGCTGCCGCGGTAACCGCAGCGCGAGCAGAGCGCCGAAGGTTGGCGTCATCAAAATTGTCCAAGCGCCGAGACGTATCGTGCGCCTCCCGCTTAACTCGCTTCTTTTCCCAGCTCAATCGAGTCTCCTGAGCACCCATACGCGTAAGAAGCGCCCCGATAGCATCACCATCGCGTACAACGACGCGATCTTCACCGCGAGTTTCCTTGGTCTTCGCAGAGATACCAAGGCGGCGGGCGCAGCCCACCAGTGCCAACGCAGCCTCTTGGCACGGGCAGGTAACTTCCAGCGCGGAAGAGCGGCCTGGCTCCGTGAGACTGCCATGGGCAAGGAAGGCTCCGCGCCATGCTGCTTCGCTATCGGCGACGGTGCCGGAGATGACCTGCGGCGGCAGACCCACTACTGCATGGCCGGAGCGGGTGATAAGACCCAGCCGACGGGTCAACTCTTTCGCGCCGGTGGAAATGCGAACCGTTACGCGAGTCTTCTTGGTGATTCCTGCCGGGCCGGCGACATGGCTATCGGCAGTGATCCCATAAAGGTCATCAAGAGCGTTCATGAAGCGCCGCGCAATGGCGTGGCTTTCTAGCTCCAGCTCATAGGACATACTGTCACCGGAAATATCTAGTTCGCCGGCGAATCGCAACATCGCCGCCAGTTCGGCAGCGCGAGCGGACTGGCGTGGCACGACGACAGCCGTCAATTCTTCTTTGACCTGGTCGGTCAATGGTGTGGTCACCTAGTTCGCCCCATTTCTATTCTCACAGTCACAAAGTACGCATACCGGCTAGAGCCATTGCTTCCAGCCCAGTGCGGTGAAAGGATTTCTGACATCATACCGCGCGGGCTCGATCGCCGCGCAGTCGGTCGAGTGCGGCCGCTCGCACGATACCGCGGTGAATTAGCGCCGGTTCTAATCGCGAGTGCTGCGATAGTCCGAATATAGGTCCAAGAGCGCCGCAGACAGCTTTTCCGGATCGTGCTTATTGATGCTGCGACCATTGGCATCAACTTGGCTCACATCCGCGAAGGTAGCGCGAGCGCCTAGGGACTGCGCGGCGCGCTGAATATAGACGCGCTCACTATCGGTGGGCAAAGCCGCCTCGTCCACCAAAATACGGTCAATCCGCAGATCAGGGGCGTGCTGCGCGAGCACGTGCAAGTGACGCTCTGCGGAGAAGCCATGAGTTTCGCCCGGCTCGGCCGAAAGGTTCAAAACAACGACGCGCAACGCATCGGAAGCAGAAATCGCATCCACTACCTGCGGCACGAGAGTATGCGGCAATACCGAGCTAAACCACGAGCCTGGGCCGATGGTAATGAGATCCGCGCGCTGGATGGCATCAAGGGCATCCGGATTCGCGCTGGGTTGTTCGGGCACGATGCGCACGCGCCGCACCTGGCCCGGTGTGGAAGCGACCGCAACCTGGCCGCGGACCTGGCGCATGACACGGGGGTCGTCGTCAAGCCCGGCAACATCCGCCTCAATCTCTAAGGCTTGATTGACCACTGGGAAAACTCGCCCCTGGGAATTAGTAAGTTCTGCGATGGTATCCAGGGCAGCTTGATAATCGCCGAGCACATCCGTTAATCCCGCAATCATCAGATTGCCCACCGCATGCCCTGCCATAGCGCCATTGCCACCGAAACGGTGTTGCAAGGTTCGCGCCCACAAGTCCCCCACTGGGTCACTATTGGCCAAGGCAGCCAGCGCCATGCGCAAGTCACCCGGGGGAATGATTTCCAGCTCGCGGCGCAAACGGCCAGAGGAGCCGCCATCATCCGCGACGGTAACGATCGCAGAAATATCGGTCGCCTCGCTAAAGCGTGCGGACAGAAGGGTTTGATAAAGTCCATGGCCGCCGCCGAGGCAGACCATGTGTGAAGGATTGGTCATAAAAGCGTTAAAACTCCTGTGCTCTAGCCTCGTGCGATATCCCTATGCAAGGTGCTGACGTCCAAAGTGTCATTGTCCCGCAGTCGCGCCGCTATAGCCTCTGCGATGGCGACGGAACGGTGGTGGCCGCCCGTGCAACCGACGCCAAGCGTGATGAAGTTCTTGCCCTCATGGCGGTAGCCATCCAGCATGGTAGAAAACATCTGCAAGAAAGTATCCACGAACTCCTGCGCCGCTGGCTGCGAGAGCACATAGTGGGCAACCGGTTCATCCGTGCCGCGGTATCCCCGCAGTTCTGGAACCCAATAGGGGTTGGGCAGGAAACGCACGTCTACCACTAAGTCAGCATCGCGGGGCGAGCCATTCTTAAATCCAAAGGACTCAACGGTGACATGTTGCTTTTCATTTTGCATCTCACCAAAGGCCGCCTCAATGGCGCGGCGGAGATCATGAATGGATAGGTTCGTCGTATCAATAATCATATCCGCATGGGAACGCACGTCTGCCACCGCCCGACGCTCGCGTTGGATACCTACTTTGAGCGTGTCGCCCTCCTGCAGTGGGTGGGTGCGACGCACCGAATCAAATCGGCGAATGAGCACATCATCACGAGCATCCAAAAAGAGCACGGTGGGCTTCATATTTAGTTCCATAAGCTCATCCATAATCTCTAACAAAGACCCTGGAAACATGCGCGAGCGCACATCCGTTACGGCTGCTACCTTGCCCACCGGAGTTCCCTCTTGGTTGCACAGCTTGAGCAGGTCAACAATGGCGCGAGGCGGAATATTGTGGGCCACGTAGTAGCCCTTATCCTCAAACACTTTGGCAGCGGAACTCAACCCGCCGCCGGACATGCCGGTTATCAAAATGGGTGGAGTTTCGAAATGCGTCATGCCCAACAGTCTAGCGCTTTAGGATTCGCCGCTTCTAGGAGAACTCCACTTAGTTGCCCGAAGAATCATGCAAACTCTCGTAGACGGTCTGGGCCAGTTTTGGACCGAAGCCGTTTACCTCGCAGATCTCATCCACAGTGGCGGCCTTGAGCTTCTTCACCGAACCGAAATGCTTAACCAGATCGGTGCGCCGCTGCGGTCCCAATCCCGGCACGGAATCAAGAACTGAGGAACGCATCCGCTTTGAGCGCTGCTGCCGGTGGTAAGTAATGGCGAAGCGGTGGGCTTCATCGCGAATCTGCTGCAAGAGGAATAGCGCTTGCGAGTTTCGCGGCAGAATCACCGGCTCATCATCGCCGGGAACCCAGATTTCCTCGAGACGCTTGGCCAGGCCCACCAGGGTTACATCCACGATTCCTAACTCATCAAATACCTCTTGAGCTGCGGCCACCTGGGGCGCGCCGCCATCCACAATGAAAAGCTGCGGTGGATACGCAAAGCGGCGACCTGCTTCGGCGGATTCTTCCGCCACCTTCTCCTCTGCAAAGGACGACTCTTCTACTTCCTCATCCGGATGGGCCAGCTTATCTTGCTTGTGGCGCTTAAACCTTCGGCGCGTAATCTCTGCGATAGAACCGACGTCATCCGAGCGGCCATCACCAGCCGCCTCCTTGATGCGGTAGCGCCTATAGTCCGACTTCTTGGGCAGGCCATCTTCAAAGACCACCAGGGAAGCAACCACATCTGTGCCTTGAATGTGGGAGATATCAGTACATTCGATGCGCAATGGGGCTTGCTCCATGCCCAGAGCTTCTTGAATATCCTGCAAGGCCGCCGAGCGTGCGGTGAGGTCTCCTACCCGCTTGAGCTTATGCTGGCGCAACTGCTCCTTGGCGTTTTTCTCCACCGTGGCCATAAGCTGCTTTTTATCGCCGCGCTGGGGAACGCGCAGGTCCACCTGGGCACCGCGCAGCTCCTCCAACAACGCGACGACCTGCTCCGGTTCATCCGGCAGGGCCTGAACCAAAATCTGGCGTGGAATAACCTGCACGCGGCGGGATTTCATGTGCGATTCTTGGTCCACCCCGCGCCGCTTCACGTCCGCGGCGAGCGCAGCGTCTTCCTGCGCTTCTTGCTTCTCACGCTCTACTGCATCGGAATAGAACTGGATGAGGAAGTTCTGTACCAACGCTGGCAGCGCGGGATCAGGCTGCCCCTCTTCCAAGGGCTCTGAGCTTGCCTGATCTCCGGCGCGTTCGACTACCCAACCGCGCTGACCACGAATGCGCCCATCGCGGACATGGAAGATCTGCACCGCTGCCTCAAGTTCATCGGAGTTAAAAGCAATGAGATCAGCATCCGTGCTGTCTGTAAAGACCACGGCCTGCTGTTCCATGATCTTGTCAATCGCGCCTAAGTCATCGCGCAGGCGCGCCGCGCGTTCGAACTCTAGGTTCTCGGCGGCCTGCTCCATGTCCTGGGTGAGTTTGCGGCGCACTGAACCGGTGTTGCCATTCATGAAGGACACGAGATCGTTGACCGTCTCGCGGTGGTCTTCCTTGCTTACTCGGCCAATGCAGGGTGCATCGCACTTGCCGATGTACCCCAAAAGGCACGGACGCCCGAGCCGCTCATGCCGGTTATACACACCCTTCGAGCAGGTGCGCATGGGAAAGACGCGGGTAAGCAAGTCCAAGCTTTCGCGCACGGCCCAGGCATGGGAATAGGGGCCGAAATAGCGCACGCCCTTGCGCCGCGGGCCACGGTAGAAAAAGGCGCGAGGGACCGTCTCCCCGACCGAAACCGCGAGCATAGGATAGGTTTTATCGTCGCGGTACATGACGTTGAAGTGTGGATCAAAGCGCTTGATCCACGTGTACTCCAACTGCAAGGCTTCCACCTCGCTGGCAACTACCGTCCACTCCACCGAGTTGGCGGTGAGAACCATTTGGCGAGTACGCGGGTGCAGTTGCGTGATGTCCTGAAAATAGTTAGACAGCCGAGCGCGCAAGTTCTTGGCTTTGCCCACGTAGATAACGCGGCGGTTTTCATCGCGGAACTTATAGACGCCCGGGTCGGTGGGAATGGTTCCCGGAGCTGGGCGGTAAGTGGTGGGGTCAGCCAATTGTTAATCCTGGGGCATGTACTTGGCTTCCACGTCGCGGAAGCGGCGGACGTTGTCAATGACGGTGTCCTTATCGCCGGACTGCAACGCCCAGACGGGAACGAACTCGAACTCGGGCAGCTCAAGGCGTGCCATACGCTGGCCTACGGGGAAGGAAAGTCCGTAGACCACCTGCCACGGATAAAAGCGGGTGCCCACGATATTGCGGACCTCTACCCCATCCTCATTGGCGCGCAAGCGTGGACGGTTAAGAGCGATCCAAGAGAAAACGGAAATGAGAACACCAACGCCAGGGAAGGCGAATTTGTCGATGGTAGTCACGTGCGCACCGGTAAAAGACACATCCAAGGTGATTCCCATGAAGATATGGATGGCCAGAACGAGGATCACCCAGGCGATAGCCACCTTGCGCAAGAAGGGCGAGGTCGCCGTAAATTCCCACGGTTTAGAGGTGGTCTGTGCGAAGGGATCGGCACTGGTATAGGCCAATACTTCGGCGTCGCTAAGCTGGCGGCTGTGCTGCGGATTCTTTGGGGCCTGCGCCTCGTTCATGTGCATACTCCTTTGGGGCGCGCCCCGCCAGCCACCTTAGTGGTCAAGCATCGGGCGCTGACGCATTGCTAGAGGTTACTTCTGTGCTGCGTTTAGTGTACGCAACTGCAGCGCGGTATCTAAAGCCGCAATCATGGCTTCGGCGCCCTTGTTTTCTACCGAATCTGCAAAACCGGCGCGGTCAATAGCTTGCTGCTGGTCGTTAACGGTCAGGACGCCGTTAGCTACCGGGGTGGATTCATCGAGGGAGATGCGGGTCAGCGCCTGGGTGACGGAATCGCATACGTAGTCAAAGTGCGGGGTGCCGCCACGGATAACACAGCCTAGCGCCACCACGGCATCGTAGGCGCGGGCTGCTGCTTGGACGACAACGCCAAGTTCCAGGGCACCTACCACTCGGTATTCGGCAACCTCGGCACCATTATCGGTAGCGGTCTGCACTGCCTGGGCATGGAGCTGATCGCAAATTTCTGCGTTCCACGTAGCAGTAACCACGGCAACACGCAGTCCACTGCCATCTACCTGGGCAATATCAGGTAGTCCTTCTTTACTCATCGCTATCCTTTCGATTGGACGTCAAAGTTCTACTTATGTTCGGCGTCCCACTGGGCAACCTGCGGAAGGTCGTGGCCCATGCGGTCGCGTTTAGTACGCAAGTAGTCAATATTATCCGCGTGGGCAGGGGCTGCCAGCGGCGTGTGGTGGCTGGCGTCCACGCCAAAGCCACTCAGCCCCTCGCCCTTATGCGGATTATTGGTTAAGAGGTTTGCGGATTCTATGCCGAGATCGCGAAGGATCTGCCCGGCCACGGAATACTCGCGGGCGTCCTCGGGCAGTCCCTGCTCCAGGTTGGCATCGACGGTATCCATGCCCGAATCCTGCAGACGGTAGGCCTCCAACTTATGCAGAAGTCCGATGCCACGGCCCTCTTGACCGCGCAGGTAGATGACCACACCGCAGCCTTCTTGGCTGATAAGGCGCATGGACTCATGCAGTTGGGGCCCGCAATCGCAGCGCCGTGAACCAAAGGCATCACCGGTTAGGCATTCGGAATGGACGCGCACCATGACGTCGCGTGCACCCCGCAGTTGGGCGGGTTCCCCTACGACCAAAGCAACGTGTTCCTGCCCGTCTACCTCATGGCGGTAACCGATGGCGGTGAAGTGGCCGTATTCGGTGGGTAGCTCGGTGGTTACCTGGCGGGTGACTTGCGTTTCATTATGGCGGCGCCACTCGATGAGCTGCGCGATAGAGATCATGGAGAGTCCATGCGTATCGGCAAAGCGACGCAACTCTGGTGAGCGCGCCATGTCCGTGGGGTCATCTTCGGAGACGATCTCGCACAGCACACCGGCCGGGCGCAGGCCCGCTAAGCGGGCCAGATCAATGGAGGCCTCAGTATGTCCGTCCCGCTCCAGAACGCCGCCTGGGCGGGCACACAGCGGCACCACGTGGCCTGGCCGGGTGAATTCGCCCGGCGTGGTGTTGGGGTCTGCCAGACGCCGGATGGTTTCTGCGCGCGAGGTCGCAGAAATACCGGTACTACCCGTCGCTGCATCCACGGTCACCGTGTAGGCGGTGCCGCGAACATCCTGGTTGACCGCCAGCATCGGCGGTAGGTTCAGCCGGTTGCAATCTTCTGGCAGCAAGGGTGCACAGATATATCCAGAGGAATAGCGCACCATGAAGGCCACAAGTTCCGGGGTGGCTAGCTCTGCGGCGAAAATCAGATCGCCTTCGTTTTCGCGATCCTCATCGTCGATGACAACAACCGGCTTACCAGCGGCGATATCCGCGATGGCCTGGTCGATGGAATCTAGACGGATGGAATTCTCACTCGCGCTCATAAGGTAGCAGTCTAGTCCTTAGCCTCAGGGGGTTTAGCTTCGGGGTGAAGCATCTTTTCTACATACTTGGCCAGCACATCCACCTCGAGGTTTACCTCTCCTCCCACCGGCAAGGCGCCGTGAATGGTATCGCGCAAAGTGGTGGGGATAAGGGATACTTCGAACCAGTCGGGGCCCACGGCGCTCACGGTCAGCGAGGTGCCGCTCACGGCAATAGAGCCTTTTTCCACGACGTACCGGGCAAGCTCGGATGGCAAGCTAAACCGCAGCACATCCCAATTCTCGGAGCTAGTTCGGCTCTGCAGCGTAGCGGTACCGTCCACGTGTCCTTGCATGATATGCCCACCCAGCCGGGTGGTGGGAAGCAGGGCCGGTTCGACATTGACCGGATCTCCCTCGGCAAGGCGCCCCAGTGCTGTGCGGTCCAGGGACTCCTGCATCACATCCGCACAAAAAGTATCCGCAGACAGATCCGCCACGGTAAGGCATACGCCGTTAATGGCAATGGAATCACCCAGTGCGGCCTCCGCGACGGTACGCGGGGCACGAATGCTCAGGCGCAGCGCGTCTGCGTGCGGTTCCATTGCCTCCACGGTGCCCAACTCTTGTACTAGCCCAGTAAACACTTCCAACCTTTCTCGCTCACTGCTATGTCCAGCGTCTAGCGCACGTACTCAATAAGAACGTCATCACCCAGCGCCTTCATTCCCACCCGGCGGAAACGGGTGGCCTCTGCCAGCGTCTGAGTCACGGGGTGCGCGAGTACACCGCGGCCCTCGCCTAGCAAGAGTGGCGCAATATAGGCGGAGATAGCATCCACCAAGTCGGCCTTGAGGAAGCTGCTAGCCAGGCCTGCGCCTCCTTCCACGAGGACGTCGCGGGCACCGGTGGCGTAGAGCTCTAAGAGAGCTTCTTCGATGCTCTCGTACTGCTCGTACCCCAACTCGCGCAGGTGGCTTGCCGCATCGCCCGCCGATGCCAAATCACGCTTGCCGATGACCACCCGGCGTGGTTGGTGCGCGCGCAAGCTGCCGTCGTTAAAGCGCGCGGTGAGCGAGGGATTATCAGCCAGCGCCGTGCCGGTGCCCACCACGATGGCATCGCGGTGCGCCCTATCGGCATGCACCCAGTCGCGCGCCTCCTCGCCCGTAATCCATTGGCTGGTTCCATCGGCCGCGGCTGTAAAACCGTCCAGCGTTTGCGCGAACTTCAAAGTGATGTGAGGCCGTTGGGTGCGCACAGCGAATAGCCATGGCACCAAAGCATCCTCGGCGTGCGGGGGCTTTTCTAGCTTGGCGACGTCCACTCCAGCCTCCGCCAACACTTCTGCTCCACCCGCAGCCTGCGGGGTGGGATCGGCGTGGAGGTAGTACACGCGAGCCACGCCGGCATCGATAAGCGCCTGCGCGCAGGGACCCGTGCGGCCGGTATGCGCGCAGGGTTCCAAGGTGACCACGGCCGTGGCCCCGCGTGCTTTACCTCCGGCCTCCTGCAACGCCATGACCTCGGCATGCGCGCCTCCCACGGGCTGGGTGGCACCGACGCCCACAATTTCCCCAGCTGGCGACACGATGACCGCGCCTACCGGTGGGTTAGGGCTCGTGGTTCCACGGACTTCAGCACCCGCGGCCATTGCGCGCAATAGCGCAGCGGAGAGAGTGCTGTCTTGTAGCTCCGCACCCATTAGGTACCAGCCGCCAGATCACGCAGCTGCTTGACGACGCCGGCGGGATCGTCCGATTTGAATACAGCTGAGCCTGCCACGAAAGCGTCGCAACCCGCCTCCGCGGCTGCCTCGATGGTCTCGGGCGAAATGCCGCCATCGATCTCGATGACGGTATCAAAGCCCTGTTCATCAATCGCACGGCGCAGCTTACGGACCTTCTCCAACATCTCCGGCATGAACTTTTGCCCGCCGAAGCCGGGCTCCACAGACATCACGAGCACCTCATCGAAATGGTGCAGCTTGTCCAACCACGGCTCGATGGCGGTGCCTGGCTTGATGGAAAAGGCCGCGTGCACACCCAAATCGCGAATGCGCTTGGCCAAGTTCACTGCCGCCTGGTCATCGGCGACGGCCTCCACGTGGAAGATAATCGTATGCGCGCCCGCCTTGGCATAGGTCTCCACCCACTTTTCGGGTTCCTCAATCATGAGGTGGACATCTAGTGGCTTATCGGTGCTGCGATGGACCGTGGCCGTGATATCTGGGCCGAAAGACAGGTTGGGCACAAAGTGCCCATCCATAATGTCCACATGGACCCAGTCTGCGGTATCAATCGCCGCTAGTTCCTCGCCCAAGCGAGAAAAATCAGCGGCCAGGATGGAAGGGGAAATAATCGGTGCGGACATGCCCACCAGTCTATCGCGATTAGTCGGCTGCGCGGCGAAGGGCCGCAAAGAACATGGCGTCGGTACCGTGCCGATGCGGCCACATCTGCACGGATTTCTCATGGCCCACGTCTCCCATATCAGGAATGAGAGCATGTGCGTCGAGTTCTTCCGCGCCAAGTTCGCGCACAGCGCGGTCAACGATGCCCCGGGTTTCGCGCAGATCTGGCGAACAGGTGGAATAGATGACCACGCCACCTGGACGCACTAGGTTTAATGCGGAAGACAAGAGCTCGAATTGCAGCTGGTTGAGCTCGGTAATGTCAGACTCGGACTTGCGCCACCGCGCCTCGGGGCGGCGACGGAGGGCACCGAGGCCGGAACAGGGGGCATCGACAAGCACGCGGTCAAAGCCCTCCCCCACGCCGGGATTGCGGCCATCTGCCACATGGACGTCCACAGGTAAATCGCTCACCGTCTTCCCAATCAGCGCCGCTCGGTGCGGGGATACCTCCACTGCATCGACGTGCGCGGAGTCGATGCGGGCAAGCGCGCCCATCAATGCCGCCTTACCGCCGGGACCGGCGCAGAGATCCAGCCACCGGCCGGTATCCTCGCCCTCGAGGGGCGCCTCGCATACCGCGCGAGCAATCAGCTGCGAGCCCTCGTCCTGCACGGCCGCCAATCCTTGGCGCACGGGTTCCAATTGGCCGGGGTCACCGGATTCCATGTACACCGCATAAGGGGAATAGCGCCCCTCCTCATTGCCGGTCATCAGGGCCAATTCCTCGGCCGAGATTTCCCCAGGGCGCGCCACCAGATGCACCGAAGGTCGATCCGAATCTGCCGCCAGGGCAGCCTCCAACTCCCCTAGGCCCAACACGCGGCTAAACGATTCCGCAATCCAGGTGGGGTGGGCATGCTTAAAGGCGATGCCGGCGATTTCCCCCTGTGGAGCGAGCTTGTCCAGCCAGGTCTTAGCTGGCGTGCGCGTAATGGTGCGCATGATGCCATTAGCAAAGCCCTTGGCTTTGACTTCACCGGCGGCTTCTACCAAACGAACGGTGGTATCAACCGCCGCGTGTGGCTCCACGCGGGTATAAAGAACTTGATAGGTGCCTAGGCGCAAGGCATCAACCACGGCTGGGGAAATGGCCTCGAGGCCGCGCGAAGAGCACTCTGCGATGACGGCATCAACTACGCCAAGGGTGCGCAGCGTCCCGTAGGTGATTTCGGTGGCGAAGGCGGCATCGCGCCCCTTGAGCTTTTGCTTGCGTAGTGCCTTGGGCAAAATGAGGTTGGCGAAAGCATCATCCTCGCTTACCCTGCGCACCACGTCGAAGGCGACCGCACGCGGCGCATCCACGCCCGCAGCCAGCGCGGCCTGAATCAGTCCGCTTTCCTGGCGCTTGCCGGGACGCTGGCCCTTAGCAGCAGCCTGCCGGCCACTGTGCTGCCCACCGCGGCTACCATGCTGCTGCCGTTGCGGGCGGCCGCCGCGACCCTTCACACCAGCGGATTTGTGGGAGTCCTGCGGCTTACCCGCCGGCGACTTATCCCCGGACTTGCTGCGGGAACGGAAACCACCACTCATTGAAACTTCACCTCGGCATCCTTGCCTAGTCCGCGGGCCCAATCGGCCGCGTTCATCATCTTCTTTCCCGGAGGCTGGATTTTACCCAGCTGGACTGGCTGCGTACCGGTACCGATGAATACGGCATTCTTGGCAATGTGCAGCTGCCCTGGTTCTAGTTCCTGTGGAACCGCCGCCTCATCTTTGAGGCTAACCGGTCCAATCTTCACGCGGGCCTCGTCCCACATGGTCCATGCACCCGGACCAGGCGTATGTGCGCGAATGTGCCGATCGATGGCAAATGCCGGTTGGGTCCACTCCACGCGGGCCTGCGCGGTAGAGATTTTCGGCGCATAGGTAGCCTCACCCTGCTGCGGTTGTGCCTCCAGCTGCCCCGCCGCTAAGCCATCCATGGTGGCCACGAGCAGATCGCCACCGGAATAGGCAAGGCGCGTCAACAGGTCATCAGCAGTATCGGTGCCTTTAATCTCCTCCGTCACGGTACCGAGCACCGGGCCGGTATCAAGGCCCTCTTCAATGCGGAAGGTTGATGCGCCGGTCACGTCATCGCCTGCGGCAATGGCCGCCTGCACTGGTGCCGCGCCGCGCCATGCCGGAAGCAAGGAAAAATGCAGGTTTACCCAGCCATGCTGTGGTAGTTCCAGCAGGTCCTTAGTCACCAGATTGCCGTAGGCCACCACCGGAATCGCCTCTGGTTGCAATTCCTTTAAGCGGGCACGCAGCGCCTGACCGTCCTCCGAGTCAGGGCACAGGGTGGTTGGGGTCAATACTTCAATGCCATGTTCTTGGGCGAGCGCCTTCACTGGGCTCGGGTGAAGAGTGCGGCCGCGGCCCTTCTTCGCGTCTGGGCGAGTGATTACCGCCACCACCTCGTGCGACGAGGCAAGCAGCTTTTCCAAGGCCACAACGGCTGGCTCAGGGGTACCGGCAAAAATAATCCGCATGCGGGGAAACTCTCCTCTTAATATCGTTCAAAATACTAGGCTACAACGCCGCAACACTGCCGCCACAGCGAGTGGGCTACGAGGCGTTAAACCACTCGGATTCACGGATGGCGCGCATGGCCTCCTTGCGCACTGGCGCCTCCAAGCGTTGTAGGAAGAGCACCCCATCGAGGTGGTCCGTCTCATGCTGGATGCACCGAGCCATCAGTCCTGAGGCCACCATGGACACAGGGCGCCCCTCAATATCCTGGCCAGTCACAAAGACCTGGTTGAACCTCGTGGTTTCCGCGCTAATTCCCGGAATGGATAGGCATCCTTCCGGGCCTGTTTGCTGCTGCTCTCCCACCGGAGTCCAGACCGGATTGACAAGTGCCCCGCGCAGCCCAGATTGGGTATGCGAGCAGTCATAGACGAAGATTCGCTTCAAAATCCCCACCTGATTAGCCGCTAGCCCTACTCCCCCAGCTTTGTCCATGGTCTCGAGCATATCGCTCGCCAGAGCACGCAGACTAGCATCAAATTTACTAATTTCCTCCGCGCGGCTGCCCAAGACTGGGTCGCCGTAGATACGCAGCTCTCGAAGGGACATGGCAATCACACCTTTCTCATGGCACCGAGACCAAGCCGGCCGGCGGTGGCGGCTTCCTCCGTCGAGATTAGCGCATGAGCGCCTATGGCCCCGATATGGCTAACCCACGTGGATAGGGTCAACCACAATGCGCAAAGGCAGGTCATCCTTGCGGGCGCTGCGCGCGGCGTTGGCGCTGCGCAAAGCCCGCCCCAATTGGGACCGCGGCCCCAGCGGGGTGCGCACGACCAGCCGCTGCGGTGGGCCAAAGCGCTGGCTATCGTAGTCACCAGGCAGGCTCTGCCCCGGCGGAAGGGGAACTGGTCCTAATACCTCCGCGTGGTCTGGAAGATCCACAAGCTCGGCAAAGCCATCTAGGGATGCATCCGCACCGTCGATGGCAGCAAAATGCACCGCGGGTGGGAAGCGCACTTCGCGCCGGGCAGCAAGCTCTGCCGCGGCCGCGCCCACCATATCCCAACGCAGGAAATGCTGGACTACGGTGAGCGAGTCATCGGCCGCCAGGATTACTCGACCACCCTTGAAATGCGGCTGCACCAAGGTAGCCGCCTGCGCCCACTTCGCTAGGGTATCCTCCGTGGCGCGCAGGTCTTGCCGGTTGAGCAATGCCCCGGCATCCAAGAGCAACGCCGCGCCATAGGCTCCATCTTTTACTCTCGGTTCCGCACCAGGGGTGGCAATGACCAGCGCCGGCGCATTGTCCACCGCATCGAGCACCTTGTTTCCGCCTGAGACCACCACCCGCGTATTGGGAAAGGCTCGGCCCATTTCTTCCGCAGTGCGCTCCGAGCCCAACACGATGGCCCGCAGGCGCGGAGACCCACATTCGGTGCACCGATGCCGCGCCTCAATGCGACCGCACCAGCGGCAGGTAGGCATTCCCGCTTCGTCCGAGCCTGCGCTTGCCGACGCCCCCTTGGGCGGCAGCCCCAATGGCCCATTGCAATGCCGGCAGCGAGCCGGCGCTCGGCACTGGCCACAGGCCAAAATGGGCGCATACCCCTTGCGCGGGACCTGCACCAACACGGGCTCTCCTCTATCCAGCGCTTGGTGGGCGGCTTGGAAGGCCTGCGCCTGTACTTTTGTGGTGCCGCCCTGGAGGTCGCGGGCGATAGACAGACCGAACGACCCCACCGCCTCGATAGCCGGGCAACGCGCCGATATGGTCTGCTCTTTGGCCACCACGTCGTGCGCCCATCCTGATTCCACGAGGAGCTGTGTCTCCGCCGTCCGCGAATGGTTGGCCAAAACCATGCTGCAGCCTTCGAAGGCTGAGCGGGTGGTAAGTACTTCCCTCGCGTGGACGTAGGGCTTGAGGTTGTCGACCAAATTATCATTGCCATCATCGAGGATCACCGCCAGTTGCAGGTCTTTGACCGGGGCAAAAGCGGCGGACCTGGTACCAATGACCACGCGGGCTTGGCCCACTAGAGCGGAGAGATAGCGGCGATAGCGCGCCTGCGGGCCCATGCTATTTGTCAGCACCGTAATCTGCTTTGCCCCAAGTACCTGGCGAAGCGCGGCGTCTAAAGCATCAACGCCCTTCTGGTCCGGGGCGACGAGGAGAACCCCTCCTCCCCCAAGCGCCACTTTGGCAGCGAGTGCAGCCAGCGCATGTGCCCAATCATCGCCCGGGGCGATTTGCCAGGCGGCACGGGCGAGCTTGCCGGCCAGAATCGAGTCGACGAAAGCCTCGCCATGTTGATAGGCCGACCATCCTGATAGGTCGGGCTCGCTCGTGGTGCCGAGCTCCTCCCACGGGGTTTCTAGGTCGGATTCCTCCGCCTTGGCGTGCCGCGGCGGGATGGCGGAGCGGATAATGTCTGAGCGCACCCCGCCGTAGCGGTCAGCGAGGGCGTCGACAAGCCGGGCCAGTTGCGCCGGATAAACCTGGAAGGGTGAGATGATGCGCTCGATAAAGCGCAGGTTGCCGCCAAATTCAGAATCATGCCGGCGTTCTATGACAATCGCGTCCACCAAGCGCCCGTTGAAGCGGATGCGCACTTTAATCCCCGGTTGGACTTCTTCCGAGTCTGCCTCTTCAACGAGGTAATCAAATCCTCGGTCCAGGTGCGCAACCCCTAAAAGAGGCAACACCCGCGCAACCGGCTTCCGGGTGGCGGGTGTTTTCTTAGGCATAGGCCTCGATTCTACAGACCAGCGGCAGCACGCAATGCTTCCACTCGGTTCAACTGCTCCCACGGCAGCTCAACGTCGGTGCGGCCAAAGTGTCCGTAGGCCGCAGTTTGCGCATAGATGGGACGCAACAGGTCGAGCTCGCGAATGATAGCGGCCGGGCGCAGGTCAAATACCTGATTCACCGCAGCCTGGATATTCGCATCGCTCAGCCCTTCCTTGGCGGTACCAAAGGTCTCCACATACAAGCCGACCGGCTTGGCGCGGCCGATGGCGTAAGCCACCTGAACTTCAGCGCGATCTGCCAAGCCCGCGGCGACGATATTTTTAGCCACCCAGCGCATGGCATAAGCAGCGGAACGGTCCACCTTGCTTGGGTCCTTGCCGGAGAAGGCGCCGCCGCCGTGGCGAGCCATACCGCCGTAGGTATCGACGATGATCTTGCGGCCGGTAAGACCGGCATCGCCCATCGGTCCGCCAAGAATGAAGGAACCGGAAGGGTTGACCAACAAGGTCGTCTCTTCGGTGTAGTACTTGTCCAAGCCGGCGTCCTTGATAACCCATTCAAGGACCTCACTGCGCAAGGGACCTTCCAACCAAGCGCTATCGACCTCGGCATCGTGCTGCGTGGAAATGACCACGGTATCCAGGTGGGACGGCTCATTGTCGTCGGTATAGGCAAAGGTCACCTGGGTCTTGCCATCCGGGCGGAGGTGATCGACGATGCCTTCCTTACGTACCTGCGTCAGGCGGCGGGACAGGCGGTGCGCCAAAGCGATAGGCAGTGGCATGTACTCAGCGGTCTCATTGGAAGCATAGCCGAACATCAGGCCCTGGTCGCCTGCGCCAGCGGTATCGTTTTCGGCATCATAGTCCTCGTCATGGGCGCGGGCTTCAGTGGAGTTATCTACGCCCGCGCCAATTTCCTGGGACTGCTCGCCGATGGCGATATTCACACCGCAAGTGTTGCCATCAAAGCCGACTTCTGAAGAAGTAAAACCGATGGATTTAAGGGTGTCACGCACCAGCGCCGGGATTTCGACGTATGCCTCGGTGCGAACCTCGCCCACCACGTGGACTTGGCCGGTGGTTACCAACGTCTCAACGGCCACGCGGGATGCTGGATCCTTTTCTAGCAGGGCATCAAGGATGGCGTCAGAAATGGCGTCACAAATCTTATCGGGATGGCCTTCCGTAACGGACTCGCTGGTAAAAAGACGAGTTGCCACTGCAGCGTTATCAGTCACAAAAACTTCCTTATGTTCTCACTGTTGATTCGATGCTGTGGGTTTTCTACGCCCAAGCCTAATACCTCGCAAGCCTAGACCAAGCGGTCTATAAAAGCAATTTTAGTTGTCTACCCTTGAAACATTTCATTCACGGCCGAAAGAATCTGAGCGGCGACAACCTGCTTCGAGCCATGCTCCACGCGTTGCGGCGCGGAATCCGGGCGCAAGATCCACCCCTCGCTGGACTTTTGACCAAAGGTCTTTCCGCGCCCGACCTCATTGGCCATGAGCACATCGCAGCCTTTACGCGCAAACTTTTCCTGGGCGTAGTCCAAGGCGGACTTCTGAGTATCACCGGTTTCGGCGGCGAACCCCACAATTACGCACTCGGCAGGGATTTCCGAGCGGTTGCGCGCAACGACAAGCCCTTTGAGCACATCCGGGTTTTCCACCAGATGGAGCGTCGAGAGTGCATCGTCTGCCTGTCCCTTCTTCATCTTTGATTCGGCGACCACCGCCGGACGGAAGTCAGAGACTGCAGCGGCCATGATCACCACGTCCGCATCGCGGGACTCCTCGCGCATGGCGTCCTCCAACTCACGGGTGGAGACAATGTGCCGAAGCTTCGCGCCGCTTGGCACAGGAAGCTGGGCGGTATTACCCGCAACGAGGGTGACCTTGGCCCCCATCTGGGCGGCCCATTCCGCGAGCGCGAATCCCTGCCTGCCGGAAGAGCGATTACCCAAGTATCGGACCGGATCCAGCTCTTCCTGGGTACCGCCGGCTGATATGACGACTTTCTTGCCCTGCCAGGTGTGCTGCACTCGATAGCCTGCTAGTTCAGTACGGATAATCTCCGCGATTTGTTCCGGCTCCGGCAAACGACCTGGGCCAGAATCCTTGCCGGTAAGGCGTCCGTGGGCGGGCTCGATGACGGTAATACCGCGGCGCCGCAAAGTAGCCACGTTGTCCTGCGTAGCGGGGTTATGCCACATCTCAGTGTGCATGGCCGGGGCCACAATAACCGGGCACGTCGCGACCAATACGGTGGCCGTGAGCAAATCGTCTGCCCGGCCTGCAGCCAAGCGCGCGATAAGATCCGCGGTGGCAGGCGCAATGACCACTGCATCCGCATGCTGTCCTACGTTGACGTGCTGCACCTCATCCACGGCCTGAAACACACTCGTGGCGACGGGATGGCCGGACAGTGCCTCAAACGTGGCCGCGCCCACGAAGTTCAGTGCACTTTCCGTGGGGACAACGCGGACATCATCGCCCGCTTCTTTGAGGTTGCGCACGAGGTGGCACGCCTTGTAGGCAGCGATGCCGCCAGCGACGCCCAGAACAATATTGCGAGAGGTATCTTTATCAGTCACACCGCACGATGGTACCTGCCAACATAGACAAAGGCTCCACCCGCCGCGACCAAGAGGTGCACCCTAATTCGGGGATGCACATCCGTGGCGGCGCGTGGAGCCTTAAAGCTATTACACGCTGAGTGCTAGCTACTTGCCTTCCTCGTGGTCAAGCAGGCCAGCATCAATCTCGCGCAATGCGATGGACAAAGGCTTTTCGCCTGGCTCTGGGGTAACCAGCGGGCCTACGAACTCGAAGACACCTTCATCCTGCTCTTGGTAGTAGCTATTGATCTGGCGTGCGCGCTTAGCGGCAAAGATGACCAAAGCGTACTTAGAGGAAACCTTGTCCAAAAGCTCATCGATCGGGGGATCAGTAATGCCGATCGGATCATCAAATACTGGTTCCGCCCTTGCGGCTTCAGTGTTAGAAGGGGTGGTCACGTTAGTCACATGCACCTTTACATTGATTGAAGATGGTCAAAAAGGAGGTCTATGCCCGCAGGATATCACTAATGGCAGATACTGCCTCGTCCAGATCCTCGTTCACAACGACGTGATCGAACTCGTCCTGTGCGGCTAGTTCCTCATGCGCAGTTTGCAACCTACGGTCAATGACGTCTTGCGGCTCAGTACCGCGGCCGGTGAGCCGCTCCACAAGTACCTCCCATGACGGGGGTGCCAAAAAGACCAGGTCTGCCTCCGGCAGCGCTTTCTTAACACTCCGAGCACCCGCGAGGTCAACCTCAACGAGTACCGGCCGGCCAGCGGCCAAAGCTTCCTCTACCGGCTGGGCGGGCGTTCCAGAGCGCTGCAACCCGCCGTGGATATCAGCCCATTCGAGCATCTCCCCGGCATCGATTCGCTGCTGAAAGGTTTCTGGGGTGACGAAGAAGTAGTCGACACCGTCCTGCTCCCCGGGGCGGGGCTGGCGCGTGGTCATAGACACGCTGAAATACAGCCCCTCGACGTCACTGCGCAGACGCGAAACTACGGTGGATTTTCCCACTGCGGAAGGCCCCGCCAATACGACGAGGCGCCCGCGTGCAGTTGCGTCAGCCATGGTTGTGACTATTCGCCGTAGCCGAAACGCTCGAGGAGAGCACGACGCTGACGCTCACCTAGGCCGCGCAGACGACGGGTCTGAGCAATCTCCAGGTCCTCCATGATTTCCTTAGCCTTGACCTTGCCAACCTTCGGCAGAGCCTCGAGGAGTGCAGAAACCTTGGTCTTGCCGATGATCTCATCGGTCTCAGCCTTTTCGAGCACGTCCTTCAGGTCGGTCTCGCCGCGCTTGAGCGCAGCCTTGAGCTCGGCGCGAGCCTTGCGGGCCTCGGCGGCCTTTGCGAGAGCTTCCTTGCGCTGCTCATCAGTCAACTTTGGAAGGGCCACGGGTTTCCTCCGATTCATTAGATTGATTCTGTTACGTCTAGTACTTGGTACCAGATTACGGTTGCCTAACGCAGTTAATACACCGCGGAAAGTTATTAATAACCTTCGAGCAAACCGACTTCTGGCAATCCTAGCACTGCTCATTGAACGGTGACGATTAGCGGGTCCAAAAGCACGCCTATTTTAGCACGTCACCGCACATACCTTAAACAAAGTACCAGGTAAACGGCGCGGCTGTTAATCAGCCACGCCGCCTCTATTAGTCCCGAAACTCCGCCGCCACCTGAGCAGCTGCTTTGCGCAGGTCAGCGACGTCAGGACCTTGCTCCAGCACTGCTCGGGACACATTGGCAAATCCCAGCGATGGATGAGCAGATACAATGCCGTGCACCTGCTCTGGGCCAGCGCCCTGGGCGCCGACACCGGGCAGAAGAACTGGACCATTGAGCGCATCGAGGCGCGGCGGATTGTCCAACGTAGCGCCGACGACTACGCCGACATCGCCAGGCTTGTCGGCCTTGTTCGCCTCGACATTGAACGCGGCGCATTCATCGACGACGCCCTGAGCGATAGTGCTCTCCTCGCCCACCGGGACCGACTGGATGGCACGCGCCTCCGGGTTGGAGGTAGCGGCGAGGACGAATACACCGCGGCCAGTTTCTTCGGCCTTGGTGAATACCGGCCCCAGTGCGCCAACGCCTAGATAGGGTGACACGGTCACAGAGTCTGCGCGCAGCGGCGAGCTATCGCCGAGCCACCCATCTGCATAGCCGGCCATGGTGGAGCCAATATCGCCGCGCTTGGCATCGGCAACAGTAAGGCACCCCGCTTCCCGCAGGGAAGCCAAGACTTCCTCCAGGACCGCGAAGCCCTGAGAGCCAAAGCGCTCAAAGAAGGCAACCTGTGGCTTTACCAAGGCGGCGGTATCGCTAAAGGCTTCAACGCAGCGCATGCTAAAGGTCCGCAGACCTTCAGCGGTGGGCTCCAGCCCCCATTTCTCCAAGAGATATGGATGCGGGTCGATGCCAACGCACAGGCGCCCACGTTCCTGCCCGGCTTCTTCTAGCCGCGCGCCAAATCCTTTAGTGCTGTGGGCCATGCTCAAGCTCCTGGAGTGCGCGTACCTGCAGGTTGCCAATACGCATCGCTTCGATGCCCTGGACGGCTGCGGTTACACCCTGCACGGTGGTCACCAGCGGGATCTCCATGTGTACGGCGGCGGCGCGGATATCGTAGCCATCGTGGCGGGCACCGGCGGAGCCGGCCGGGGTATTGAGAATCCAGTCGATCTCGCCGTTGAAAATCTTATCCACGATGGACTCTTCGCCTTCCTTGGCCTCAGAGACCTTGGCGGCAACCTCGCACTCGATACCGTTGCGGCGCAGCATCTGCGCGGTGCCGGCGGTAGCGACGATGTTGTAACCCATGTGGGCCAGGCGCTGAATCGGGAAGATCAGGGTGCGCTTGTCGCGGTTGGCAACAGATACGAAGACGGTGCCCTCCGTGGGCGGCACGGCAAAGGCAGCGATTTCGCCCTTGGCATAGGCCGCACCAAAGTTGGTAGCCAAGCCCATGACCTCACCGGTGGACTTCATCTCTGGCGAGAGCAGCGTATCGAGCAGGCTGCCATCTGGGCGGCGGAAGCGGTTGAACGGCAAGACTGCTTCCTTGACGGCAATCGGGTGTTCCAGCGGCAAAGAGCCACCGTCGTATTCGGAAGGAATCATGCCTTCGGCGCGTAGATCCGCGATGCTCGAGCCCATCATGACGCGAGAAGCCGCCTTAGCCAGTGGTACGCCGGTGGCCTTGGATACGAACGGCACGGTACGGGAAGCACGTGGGTTCGCCTCGATGACATAGAGGATGTCGTCCTTCAAGGCGAATTGGACATTCATCAGGCCCTTGACGCCAATGCCCTCGGCGAGCAAGCGGGTGGACGTGCGGACCTTTTCAATGTCCTCGGGTCCAAGTGTCATCGGAGGCAGCGCACAGGAGGAGTCACCGGAGTGGATACCGGCCTCCTCGATGTGCTCCATGACGCCGCCCAGGTAGACCTCGGTGCCGTCGCACAGCGCATCAACATCAATCTCGATGGCGGAATCCAAGAAGCGGTCCACCAGAACCGGGTGGTCCGGAGACAGCTCGGTGGCGCGCTCGATGTAGTCTTCCAGCGCCTTTTCGTCGTAGACGATTTCCATACCGCGGCCGCCCAGCACGTAGGACGGACGAACCAGTACCGGGTAGCCGATGGAGGAAGCAACCTCGCGGGCCTCCGCGAAGGAGGTGGCGGTGCCGTATTCCGGTGCTGCCAATTCTGCCTCATCGAGGACCTTGCCGAATTCGCCGCGATCCTCGGCGGAGTCGATAGCTGCGGGGCTGGTGCCCACAACCGGAACGCCTGCCTCCTCCAAGCGGGCGGCAAGGCCCAGCGGAGTCTGGCCGCCCAGCTGGACAATCACGCCAGCAACGTCACCGGAAGCGGCCTCCGCGTGGTAGACCTCCATGACGTCCTCGAAGGTCAGCGGCTCGAAGTAGAGGCGGTCTGCGGTGTCATAGTCGGTGGAGACGGTCTCCGGGTTGCAGTTGACCATGACGGTCTCGTAGCCCTGATCCGAAAGTTCCAGGGCCGCGTGAACGCAGGAGTAGTCAAACTCGATACCTTGACCAATGCGGTTAGGGCCGGAGCCCAAAATGATGACCTTGCCCTTGGAGCCTTCCGGTGCCGGGCGAACCTCGGTCTCGGCATCCGGGTCAAGCTCATAGGAGCTGTAGTGGTACGGGGTCTGTGCTTCGAACTCGCCGGCACAGGTATCTACCGTCTTGTACACGGGGCGGATGCCCATGCGCCAGCGCAGGCTGCGTACGCCATCCTCGCCGTTGAATTCTGGGCGAAGGGCGGCGATTTGGGCGTCGGAAAGCCCAAAGACCTTGGCCTCGCGCAGCAGCTCCTCGGTGAGCACTGGGGCGTCGATAAGCTCCTGGCGGAAGGCCACCAACGTGGCCAGCTCAGCGATGAACCATGGGTCTACGCCGGAAGCCTCGTGGACCTCGTCTACAGAAGCGCCAAGACGAAGGGCTAGCTCGATGTCGTACATGCGGCCCTCGGTTGGGCGCTCCAGATCCTTGAGCACGGCCTGCAGGTCAGTGGCACGCTCGCCCGCGAAGTACTCATCCGGCTTGGTCCAGAAGCCATTCGGCTTGTTTTCCAAAGAACGCATGACCTTGTTCAGACCCGCGATGTAGTTGCGGCCGATGCCCATGGCCTCGCCCACAGACTTCATGGTGGTAGTCAAGGTGTCATCGGCACCCGGGAACTTCTCAAAAGCAAAGCGTGGGGCCTTGACAATGACGTAGTCCAGGGTCGGCTCGAAAGCTGCCTTGGTCTCGCCGGTGATGTCGTTTTGCACCTCGTCCAAGGTGTAGCCAATAGCGAGCTTGGCAGCCAGCTTGGCAATCGGGAAACCGGTGGCCTTGGAGGCGAGCGCGGAGGAACGGGACACGCGCGGGTTCATCTCGATGACGATGATGCGGCCGTCGTCCGGGTTGACCGCGAACTGGATATTGCAGCCGCCGGTATCGACGCCGACCTCGCGGATGATGGCAATGCCCAAGTCACGCATCTTCTGGAACTCACGGTCAGTAAGCGTCAGCGCCGGGGCGACGGTGACGGAATCGCCGGTGTGCACGCCTAGGGCGTCGACGTTTTCGATGGAGGCAACGACCACGACGTTGTCATCGCCATCGCGCATGAGCTCGAGCTCGTATTCCTTCCAGCCCAGGATGGATTCCTCAATGAGCACGTTGGCCTCAGGGGATGCGGCCAAGCCGCCGCCGGCGATGCGATCCAGGTCCTCATTATTGAAGGCCAGACCGGAGCCCAGGCCGCCCATGGTGAAGGAAGGGCGGACAACAACGGGCAGGCCAAGCTTGTCGACGGTCTCGTGGACCTCATCCATGTTGTGGCACACAGCGGAGCGGGCGGACTCACCGCCGATGGAGGCGACGATGTCCTTGAACTTCTGGCGGTCCTCGCCGCGCTCGATGGCGTCAATATCTGCGCCGATGAGCTCGATGCCGTACTTGTCCAAAATTCCTTGGCGGTCGAGCTGAACTGCGGCATTTAGCGCGGTCTGGCCGCCCAGGGTAGCCAGAACGGCGTCGATGGGGTGTCCCTCTTCGCGTTCCTTGACCAGAATCTTTTCGATGTATTCCGGCTCAATGGGCTCCACGTAGGTGTGGTCCGCAAACTCAGGGTCGGTCATGATGGTGGCCGGGTTGGAGTTCACCAGCGTTACGCGCAGGCCCTCCTCCTTGAGCACGCGGCAGGCCTGGGTACCGGAGTAGTCAAACTCGCAAGCCTGGCCGATGACGATCGGGCCGGAGCCGATGACCAGGACGTGGTTGATGTCGTTGCGCTTTGGCATAGTTATTCTTCCTTTTCCTGGTGGTCTACTTATTTGGGGTGTGGTTAGCCATCAGTTCTTCAAACTGATCGAATAGTGGGTTGGCATCGTGCGGGCCCGCCGCGGATTCTGGGTGGTACTGCACGGAGTAGGCCATGCCGTTGCGCAATGCCACGCCCTCGACGGTGTCGTCGTTGAGGCAGATATGGGTGACCTGGGCGGGGCCGAAGTCGGTGGCGAACTCGGCGTCCTTGCTGTCTAGGTCGTAGCCTTCCGGTGCCTTCAGCGCGAAGCCGTGGTTCTGAGAGGTGATATCAATCTTGCCGGTCACGTTATTGCGCACCGGCACGTTGATGCCACGGTGGCCGAACTTCATCTTGTAGGTGTCCAGGCCAAGCGCGCGGCCCAGGAGCTGGTTGCCAAAGCAGATGCCAAAGAACGGGATCTTGGCTTCGAGCACCTGCTTGATGATGCCCACCATTTCGTCGGCGGTAGCCGGGTCGCCCGGGCCGTTGGAGACGAAGACGCCGTCCGGGTTATAGGACTTCACCTTGTCAAAGGAGGTATTTGCGGGCACGACGATGGTTTCGATACCGCGCTGGGAGAAGTGGCGCGGGGTTGCGCTCTTCACACCCATGTCGAAGGCAACGACGGTGTACTTCTTCTCCCCTACGGCCTCAACCGTGTACGGCTCGTCGGTAGATACTTCTGCGGCAAGATCAGCGCCTTCCATAGAGTCCTGGGACTTAACTTCCTTGAGCAACTCTTCTACTGGGCGCTTTGCATCTTCGCCGGAGAACAGGCCGGCGGCAATGGAGCCGTAGTTGCGCAGGTGGCGAACCAAGGTGCGGGTATCGATACCGCGGATGCCAATGACACCCTGCTTTTCCATTTCCTCGCTCAGGCTGCGCTCTGCGCGCCAGTTGGATACGCGCTGCGCGAGGTCGCGAATGACGAGGCCCGCAACCCAGATGTGGTTGCCGTGGGACTCATTGTCCTCGTCGTTCCAACCGGTATTGCCAATGTGCGGCGCTGCGGAAACCACAATCTGGCGGTGGTAAGACGGGTCCGTCATGGTCTCCTGGTAGCCGGTCATCGCCGTGGTGAATACGGCCTCGCCCAAGGTGGTGCCGGTGGCACCAAAGCCATAGCCGCGGAAGGTGCGCCCGTCCGCGAGAACGAGGATTGCTGGGGTTCTATCAGTCACGTCGTGGCCTTTCTCTGCCATATAGGTGGTCTCAGTGTGCAAGGTTAGTCTTCTTCGGAGGCTGCCAAGTCAAAAGTGACGGCACCTCGCAAAATGGTGTGGGTAACGCGGGCACCAAATTCTTCGCCAGCGTACGGGTTGTTTTCGGACTTGGAGGCCAGCTTCGAGGAATCAGAAACCCAATGGTGGTTTGGGTCCACAATGGTCAAGTTGGCAGGCTCGCCCTCTGCGATGGGGCGGCCATGGCCTGGCAGGCGGGTGATTTCTGCTGGGCGCTCGGACATCACGCGAGCAACAAAGCGCCAATCCGCTAGGCCGGACTCGACGAAGATCTTGGCGATGACGGCCAAGGAAGATTCCAGGCCCAACATGCCAGGGCGGGCATTTTCAAACTCCACGCACTTGTCTTCGGAGCCGTGCGGGGCGTGGTCGGTGGCAACACAGTCGATGGTGCCGTTAAGCAGCGCCTCGCGCAGGGCTTCAGTATCGCGTTGTTCGCGCAGCGGCGGGTTGACGCGGAAGAGGCCATCGTAGGTGCGCAGCTTGTCATCGGTCATCAATAGGTGGTGCGGGGTTACCTCGGCGGTGAGAGGAATATCCTGCTCCTTTGCCCACTTCAGCAGCTCCACAGTGCCCTGGGTCGAGGCGTGGCAGATGTGCACGCGGTTGCCGTAGTCGCGCGCCAATAGGGCGTCTCGGGCCACGATGGATTCCTCCGCCACGCGCGGCCAACCGCGCAGGCCGAGCTTGGCCGCGGTCTCGCCTTCATGGGCGGAAGCACCGGCGGTCATGCGGTCATCCTCGGCGTGCTGAGCCAGCAGCACGTCCATGCCCTTGGCGTATTCCAGAGCACGACGCATGAGCTGCGGATCCTGGACACACTTGCCGTCATCGGAGAACATGCGGACCTTGGCGTCCGAGCGCGCCATCATGCCGAACTCAGTGAGGGTCTTGCCTTCCAGGCGCTTGGTAATGGAGCCCACCGGGTGGACGTCGCACAGCGCTAGTGCTTGGGACTTGGCCCACACGGACTCAGCGATAATCGGCTGGTCGGTCACCGGGTTGGTATTAGCCATGGTGAACACGGCGGTGAAACCGCCCTTGGCGGCAGCCTTGGAGCCGGTCTCAATAGTCTCGGTATCCTCGCGGCCGGGCTCGCGCAGGTGCACGTGCATATCCACCAAGCCCGGCAGAAGTACGTTGCCCTGGCCGTCGATAACCTGTGCATCCTCGGCTTCTGCTGTGGCGCCGATGGCAGCGATAATGCCGTCCTTGATTACGACATCGGTGGGCTCGCCTTCGCCGTACAGGCGCACATTCTTAATCACCAGTGGGGTTTCCGCCGGCGCGGAAAGGCGACCGGTTTCCGGGTAAGTAGTCATTGTCTCTCCCTAAAGTTGAGTGTGGGTCGCGGGTTTAAATGCCGGCGTTTTCGCCATTGGTCAGCAGGGTAAACAGCACCGCCATGCGGGCGTGTACACCGTTGTGCACCTGCTGCAGGACCGCAGTCTTGTCCAAATCTGCGACGCCGTAGTTAATCTCCATGCCGCGCAGCATCGGGCCTGGGTGCATGACGATGGCGTCCTTATGCATGGCCGCCGCGCGATCCTTAGACAGGCCAAAGAGGTTGGCATACTCGCGGTGGGAGGGGAAGAAGCCGCCGTTCATGCGCTCCTGCTGCACGCGCAGCATCATGACGACGTCGGCGTCTGCGATTTCCGCATCAAAGTCATAGGACACGCGCACTGGCCAATTCTCTACCCCAAAGGGCATGAGGGTGGCTGGGCCCACGAGGGTTACCTCAGCACCAAGAGTGGTGAGCAAATCTACGTTGGAGCGTACGACGCGCGAGTGCAGGCAATCGCCCACAATCTTGACCTTCAGGCCGGCAAAGCCTTCGTCGCTATGCAGTCCTAGGCGCTGACGCATCGTGACGGCGTCGAGAAGCGCCTGCGTTGGGTGCTGGTGCGCGCCGTCGCCCGCGTTAATCACTGAAGGACCCTTGCCATTAGGGGCAACCCACTGGGCTAGCTGCTGGGGCGCACCAGAGGAAGGGTGGCGCATGATGATCGCATCGGCGCCGATGGCGGCCAAGGTAAGGCCCGTATCCTTCAGGGACTCGCCCTTCTTTACCGAGGAGGTGGAGGCAGACAGGTTAATGACGTCCGCGGACATCCACTTGCCGGCCGTTTCAAAGGAAGAGCGGGTGCGGGTGGAGTTTTCATAAAAGAGGGTATAGATGGTCCGCCCCCGCAGGGTCGGCAGCTTCTTTACTTCGCGGCCTTCTAGGGCCTCCCGGAAGCGATCCGCTTCATCCATTAGACCGATGATTTCGCTTCGGTCCAGCTCTGCCATATCGATGAGGTGCTTCATGGTTATGCCTCCCCCGTTTCGGAGCCAGCTCCGTCAGTTGTTGCGGCGGCTCGGGTCAATACGACCGCATCCCGGCCGTCAATCTCGCTGTTGTATACGGTGACGTCTTCTTCTCGCGCGGTGGGCAGATTCTTACCCACATAGTCGGCGCGGATAGGAACCTCGCGGTGGCCGCGATCTACCAAGACGGCCAGCTGAATAATGTCCGGACGGCCCACGTCACTCAACGCGTCCAAGGCGGCGCGGATTGTGCGGCCGGAATACAGCACATCGTCGACCAAGATGACGATGGCATTATCGATGCCACCGGTGGGAATCGTCGTCGGTTGGAGTGCGCGATGCGGCTTATTCAAAAGGTCATCGCGGTAGAGAGTGATATCGAGAGAGCCCCATGGGACTGCAACCCCGGAAAATTCTTCAATCTTGTGCGCTAGGCGCTGTGCAAGAGGCACGCCACCAGAGGGAATGCCAAGCAGAATGACCCGCGGTGCGTCCGCGGAATCGAGCGCCGTTTTTTCAATGATCTGGTGCGCGATGCGTGCAACGGTACGCGAAACGTCATCGGAGCTTAAAAGCTCTAGCTGCTTCGCGGTAGCGTCAGTTCCACTCATCGTGACCTCCTTCCCCGCCTCACGGTGCGGTCTTTAAAGGATGCCGGTTGATGGTCTCAAAAATGTCTATGCTCTTAGACACAGAATACTCTAGCACCTTCCCCACCATTTGGGTGAGGGCGAAAAGAAGGAGGCACTTCACACAGTGAGTTTTTCCGCCGAACACATAGTTCCCGCCCCGCGCGAGCAGGTCTGGCAATGGCATACCCGCCAAGGCGCTTTAACCCGTCTGAACGCGCCCTTTGCCTTCATGAAACCCATCCAGCAGGCCCAGAGCCTAGGCGATGGCACCTCCATCCTGGGCCTTCCGGGCGGCCTGCGCTGGACTGCTCAGCATAAACTTTCCCAGTACCGCGAGGGCTATGAGTTCACCGATGTGTGCGTGAACTCGCCCATTCGCAAATTTGCCACATGGCAGCACCACCACACCTTTGCGGATCACCCGGACGGCACGCTCGTTCGCGATGAAGTCACTACCCGCATCCCTTCGGCGGCGCTGGAATCGGTCTTTGCTTATCGGCAGCACCAGCTCATTGAGGATTTTTCCTTTCTCCGGCGGCTTGCCGACGCCTCCTTAAACACCGAACCACTAACCATCGCCATGACCGGCTCCCGCGGCAGCGTGGGTGCAGCGCTCAGCGCACAGCTGCGCACCGCCGGGCACACGGTGATCCAGCTCGTGCGCGGCACGGCCAGCAAAGGTCAGCGCACCTGGCGGCCAGAACATCCCGATCCCGACCTTCTGCGCGGCGTCGACGTCCTCGTCCATCTGGCAGGCGAGCCCATCTTCGGCCGCTTCAACGACGAGCACAAGGCCGCCATCCGCGATTCCCGCGTTGGCCCCACCGAGCGCCTAGCCCGTCTAGCGGGCACCACGGATTCCGTCCGCACTATGGTCTGCGCCTCTGCCGTGGGCTACTACGGTGCGGACCGCGGCGATGAGATTCTCACCGAAGATTCCGCACCTGGGGAGGGCTTCCTGGCAGACGTAGTGGTCGACTGGGAGCGCGCCTGCGAACCCGCCCGCGCCGCGGGCACCCGCGTGGTCAATATTCGTACCGGCATCGCCATGTCGGGCGGCTCCGGCCTCCTGCCACTGCTGCGCGCCCTCTTCTCTACCGGCCTGGGCGGTCCCTTCGGCGACGGTGAGTTCTGGTTCAGCTGGGTTGCCCTCGATGACCTGACGGATGCCTACTTCCGCGCCATCGTGGACGATTCGCTGGAAGGCCCGGTCAATGCGGCCTCGCCTAACCCGGTGCTCAACAAGGACTTCGTCAAAGCCCTTGGCGCAGAGCTACACCGCCCGGCCTTACTCCCCGTTCCGCCCTTCGGTCCCGCAATTTTGCTGGGCAAGGAAGGCGCCCAAGAGTTGGCCTTGGCGCAACAACGCGTAAGCCCCACGGTTCTACACAACATCGGGCATACGTTCCGCTACCCCACGATCGATACTGCTCTCGCCCACGAACTTGGCGGCGAGCACCTATGGCAGTCCCAGTAGCTAGATAAGAACTTAGGTAAACTAGCAAAGGTTGACCTTTATCCCCGATTAGTACATGGATTGAGACTACTTAAGTGTCTGAAGAACCAACCCTGTATCCCGATACGCCGGTAGAGCCCGTAACTCTCGAGCGCATCGGTGAGATCTTTGCATCTGAGAACTTGGAATACCGCCTCGAAGAGCAGCCAGTGAGCGAGGAAGAAACCGTGCAGATCCTGCGCACTGGGTTCTCCAACGTCGCCATCGCCATGCAGGTGCGCGATGATGTGCTCGTGGCAGATTCCGTCTGGCGCGGCAATGTGCCTTCTTCTGAGGGCCCAAGCCTGCTGATGGTACTCAACCAATGGAACCAGCAGCACTTCGCGCCGACACTGCGCTTCTTTGAGTCAGCAGAGAATAACCTCGCCGTCTCCGGCGTGCGTGAGATCAACATTGCCCACGGTTTGTCCCGTAATCAGATCGGCGCCTTTGTGATGTCCACGCTGGATTCTATGCTGCAGTCCTTCGCCTTCGTGGAAGAACACTACCCACAGCTCGTGACTTGGGAGGAGCACAACCATGACTAATGCCTCTACCGAAAATAATCTGCCGGAGATCACCCTTGACCGCGTTGTCGAGGCCATGCGCACCTTCGACATCGAATTGACCAAGATGGACAGCGATATTGAGGCAGCTACCGCCAACCTCAACGGCCTGCCCACCATGTTCGCCGTTCTCGACTCCGTAGTTATTGTCCGTTGCGATGTGCCTACCGACGCCGCCTATTCCAAAGCCGACGCCGGCCTCTTCCTCGCGGCTAACCAGATCAACTCCGTAGCCTTCGGCGCCCGCGCAGTTATCTCGGAGCACGATGACATGCTCGTGGTGCGCACCGAGCGCGATATCCCTGCCGCCGCCGGCATGACCGACGAGCAGCTGCAGGCTGCCCTGAAGACCGCCGTAGATGGCGTCATCCGCGGCCAGGATGCCATGGTTTCTGCCGCCGAAGAGATGGCCAAGCTTGGCTCCGAGACCGCAGCCAAGGCTGGTTCTGACGATGCCGCCGCAGGCGACGCTGCGCAGAGCTAAGCCGCTCTAGTCTCCACTGCTCTCCCCTCTCCTTCCGCCTTAACAACGGCGCAAGGATGACGGGGAGAGTTCTTTTTCCTCTTGGCCGTTCTGGGCACATGGAGACACGAAAATGGGCGTCGATTGGCTCTGTCTTGGCCATGAAAATACCGCCCGCCACAGCTCTTCACCATCGAGCTGGGCGGGCGGTTTAAGTATGCGGGCCAGTCTAAATCTGGCTATTCCGCAGTGGGGTCCTGCTGCGCAGAACCGTCTGCTACAGCCGAGCCGTCGGCCGCGGCAGCGGAGTCCGAAGCGGTGGATGCGGAGGTATCCTCGGCCGCATCTTCCGCGTTCTTAGAGTCTACCGACTCCTCGTCGGTCGTATCCTCGCCGTCGGCATCCGCATCGCTGCCCTGGTGTTCTGCGGACATCGGGTTTTCCGCAGAACGGGATTGCGCCACGTCATCCAACACGGCGTGAATGTATGGAGCCGCTTGGTCGTTAGAGTACTGGGAGGCAATCTCCACGCCTTCCACGACTGCAGTAGCGGTGGGAATATCCGGGTTGAACAGCAGCTCCCACACCGATAGGCGCAGGATCGCACGGTCAACGGCCGGGATGCGGTGCAGTTCCCAGTCCTCGGCAAGGAAGCGAGAGATGGTGTCATCGATGGCATCCAGCTCTTCAGCGACGCCCTTGACAATGACCTGCGTGTATTCGGCGACAGGTGCTACCGCATTGCGATCCTCACGTGCCAATGCGATGCGATCCTCCACGATGGCAACGGGGTCAACGTCCCTGTTTTCTGCCTCGTAGAGGATATCGGCGGCACGACGACGCGCGCGGTACCGCGCGGTGTGCCGCTTGTAGTTGATATCGCGCTTAGGGGTGTTATCAGACACAGTCAGATGCCCTAGTTGTTAACGCGGGAGAGGTACTCGCCGGTACGGGTATCGATCTTGAGGACGTTGCCGATCTCAATGAACAGCGGAACCTGGATCTCAGCGCCGGTTTCCAGAGTGGCGGGCTTGGTGCCGCCGGAAGAACGGTCACCCTGCAGGCCAGGCTCGGTGTGCTCGACCTTAAGGTCTACGGAGATAGGCAGTTCGGCAAACAGTGCCTCATCCTCGTAGAAGGAAACCTGAACGCGCATGTTCTCCAGCAGGAAGCGAGCGGCATCGCCGAACTTCTCCGGCGGGAGCTCGAACTGCTCAAAGGTCTTTTCATCCATAACAACGTAGCTGGTGCCATCGTTGTACAGGTAGGTCATATCGCGGCGGTCCACGGTAGCGGTCTCTACCTTAACGCCAGCATTCCAGGTCTTGTCCACGGTCTTACCGGAGACAACATCCTTGAGCTTGGTACGCACGAAGGCTGGGCCTTTGCCCGGCTTGACGTGCTGGAACTCAACGATCTGCATCAGTTTGTTGTCGATCTTCAGAACGAGGCCGTTCTTGAAATCAGTAGTATCAGCCATTGCGGTTAAACTCCCGAAAATTGTGGACTAAAGGTTGAAAACAATGTTTAAGCCTACCGGACAACTGCCCCTTGGGGTATTACCGGTCCCCCATTTCTTCCCCACCGTTACCAGCGGAGTGACTTTCGGGGCCTGTCGCCTGCCCTAAGCGGTCAGACACACGAGCAATCAAAGGTTTTTATCTAGCAATAACTCGCTGTACGATAAGGTTTTGCTTTATTGATTTTTCACATATCTACCAAGGATTTTTGCGATGCCTCTCAAGAAGCTTTACGCCGCAGCAACTGCTACTGGCGCAGCCGTAGCGGCACTCTCCGCTCCGCAGGCCATGGCGGCAGACGCCCAGACCGTGATGTTCGGCGATTCTGTCTTTGCCAACCCAACCTATGGCCAAATTGGCACTACCTCGAGCCTGTCCCCTTCGGCAAGCACTACGCTCTCGTCTGCTACCCACGGCATCGAAGACGCTCCTGGCGCGCCGTCCCCACAAGGCTGCCCGCAGGGTCAGAGTAATGTCGGCCGCGAATTGGGCCGTGTTTCTGGTCAGCACGTAGCCAACTACGCATGCTCTGCGGCGAAGGCCGCTGGCCAGTCGCACCGCAAGGACTTCACTGAACAGATCAACGGAGCCATTGCCAATAATGATCTCAATGGCGAAACGAAGAACGTATTGATTCAGTTTGGCGCCAATGATCTCCAGGAAATCGTGCGCCCATCGCTTTCTTCTTCCAACCCTTACTACGACGGTATGAAGCATTCGATCCAGCGGGTCCGGCACGCCGCCCCGAATGCCCGCATCACCGTTGTAGGCTATCCCGCCATCTCCGCCCGCAATGGCGCGGTATGCCCGCTGCGCACCTCCGCACCGGGATCCTCTGAAGCCGGTTTCAACATGGACTACGCGGGCCTGGTCCGCACCGGTGAGGACCAGGTCAATAGCGCCATGTACAAGGCAGCACGCGCAAACGGCGTGCAGTACTACGACCTACGCGCCGACTCCATTGATCACGGCATGTGCGCGCCGGACAGCTCCCGCTGGATTTCCGGCAAGTGGGAGTACTCCGTACCGCACAATCTCTTTAATCACCTCACGCACCTGGGCAATCGCAATGTCGCCCAGCTGCTTAACTCCAAGGTGCTGGCTCACTAGGCGGGCAGTTCAGTAAATTCCTTCGTCGCGGCGGTAATGATTTTCGGCGCACCATCGGTAATGATGAGGGTGTCTTCGATGCGCACGCCACCCTTGCCTGGCACATAGATGCCCGGCTCGATGGTCAGGGTCATACCTGCGGCGAGTTCGCCCTTACCGGTTTGTGCCGCGAACGGGGCTTCGTGGACGTCGAGGCCCACGCCGTGGCCCGTCGAGTGCACAAAGTAGTCGCCATAGCCGGCGGCGGAGATGACATCGCGGCAGGCTGCGTCGACGTCGGCAAGCTTAGCGCCCGGCACCGACGCTGCCACGCCTGCCTTTTGGGCGCGGAGCACCACATCATAGATTTCCTTGGCAAAATCATTCGCCGTGCCCACGACGTAGGTGCGGGTGCAATCGGAGTTGAATCCGCGCAGGTGGGCACCGAAGTCGATGGTCACTAGGTCGCCGTCCTCGATGACCCGGTCATCGGCACCATGGTGCGGCATCGCCGAGTTCGGGCCGGACGCCACGATGGTATCGAAGCTCACTCGCTCCGAGCCGAGCATGCGCATACGATACTCCAAATCGGCGGCCACTTGGCGCTCGGTGCGGCCGGCACGCAACTCACCAGCGGCGAGTAGATCCTCCAGCGCCTGATTTGCCAGCGCGGCAATCTCTTCCAGCTTTTCTAGCTCGAGCGAATCCTTGACCAAGCGAATTTGTTCAATGACCCCGGCGATGGGAACCAAGGTAACCGACTCCGGGGCGGACTCTTCCAGCTCCTTCAGCTCGGAGACCGAGAGGTAGTCTGCTTCAAAACCGACTCGAATCGGTCCCTCGACATCGGCAAACTGCTGCAGGAGCACCTTTCCTACCGCGCGGCCTTGGATAGCCTCCAGATCGGGAACTTCGCGGGCGATCTGCGTGGTGTACCGGCCGTCGGTAGCAACCTGCGCGGTAAGGTCCTTGCGCAGCAATAGCCCGCCATTCGAGCCGGAGAATCCCGAAAGGTAGCGCACGTGCGTGAGGTGGGTGACCAGAACGGCATCGATGCGCTGGCCGGCTAGTTCCGCGGCAAGCTTGCGGCGCCGGTCACTAAAACGGGTATCTGCCAAAGCCATGATTTCATCCTTTTAGGGTCGACTGCGGTGTAGAAAGTATCCACCCAGTATATCGACCCTGCCCCTGCAGTTGGGCGGAATTCTTTCTAGCCGGCTGCCGCCCAGCCCGTTCGAGGGGTGCCTATTGGCAGAGGTAGTCCACTGCCGCCACGTAGCCGAAGACCCCCAACCCCGCGATGACGCCGCGGGCGATAGGACTGAGATAGGAATGATGGCGGAAGGGCTCGCGCGCATGCACATTAGAAATATGCACCTCTACGAATCCGGCGCCATCGGCTACCTCAGCCAGGGCATCCCGCAGGGCCACTGAAGTATGGGTAAAACCGCCGGGATTGATAATCACTGGGTGGCCCGCATCCGCGGCAGCATGCACCTTCTCAATGAGCTCACCCTCATGGTTGGACTGGAAGCACTCTACCTCTGCACCGTGCGTGGCGGCGCGCGAGGAGATCATCTGTTCTACATCCGCCAAGGTGGTGGAACCGTAGACATCCGGTTGCCGCTTTCCTAAGCGGTTCAAGTTCGGGCCGTTGAGGACAATAATCTTCATTTCTACTCCGAAATCGCGGCGTAGGCCGCCTCTAGCTCTTCCGTGGTGGGGCCTTCGAGACGGGTCGTTTCGCCCACCCCGGTCAAGGCTACAAACCGGATCTTTCCGTCGCGGTTCTTCTTATCGTGGGTCATTGCCTCATACAGGTCCGCGAACTGACCTGCCTTATACGAGGTTGGCAGCCCAATGCTGTGCAGGATTCGGCGGTGCTTTTCCACGAGTTCCGCGTCAATGAGGCCGCGCGCATGCGCTAGGTGGGCGATAAACATCATGCCCACCGCCACCGCGTTGCCATGGCGCCACTGATACTGTTCATGGCGCTCCACCGCATGGCCAAAGGTATGGCCGTAGTTGAGCGTTTCCCGCAGGCCCAATTCTTTGAGGTCCTCGCCCACCACCGCGGCCTTCACCGCGATAGAGCGCTCAATCAATTCTGGAAGATAGCCCTGCGGGTCCACGCATGCACCGGGGTCACTGTCATAGCGTTCAAGGATCACCGGGTCATGGATGAATCCGGTTTTGATGATTTCTGCCGAGCCTGCAATGATCTCCGCCGCGGGGAGGGTATCGAGGCGCTCCAGATCCACAAACACAGAATCCGGCTCATGAAAAGCGCCAACGAGGTTCTTGCCGGCGGCGGTATTGATGCCGGTTTTGCCGCCGACGGCCGCGTCAACCATGGCCAATAGCGTGGTCGGTACCTGAATGACCTTGATGCCGCGCATCCACCCGGCCGCCGCGAACCCAGCCAAATCGGTGGTGGCGCCACCGCCGAGGCCGATGATGACGTCACGGCGGCTAAAGCCTTTCTCCCCCAGCTGATCCCACACGCCGCCGATGACGCTGAGCTGCTTGGCGGCCTCGGCATCGGGGACATCGATAAGCGTAGGCTCCACCCCCTCAGCGGCGACGAGTTCTGCTAAGCGCTCGGCCGCGGCACGCAGGGGCGGCTGGCAGATAATGCCCGCCTGGCCTGCACCAATCTGCGCGCAGCGCTGCGCGATGTCCCAATTGAGATCGGCGCCAATGCGAACTTCATAGGGCTGTGGTCCATTAACGGCAATGCTGGGCATGATGGTCCTTTCCGTTCGCCGCCGAGCCAAGGGGGGCGAGGAACTAGTGGTAGAGCGGCGGGAATCTACAAAGTATCGAGGAAGCCGAGAATATCGCCCACTACCTGCTGTGGGGTCCGGGCATCGGTGCGTACCCGGTAATCGGCCACCTCCTGGTAATACGGGCGACGCGCCTCCACAAGGTTGCGGTAGTGCTCGAGGGGATCGGCGGCCGCAAGCACTGGCCGATTGCTATCCCCGGACGTCCGCCGTGCACCTTCTTCAGGAGAGATATCCAAAAAGATGACACTATGGCGCTCCAGCAGCTCACGGGTGGAGTCCGTCAGCACTGCCCCGCCGCCGAGGCTGACTACTCCACCAGTGCGCAGCGCCGCAGCAACGTGCTCGGCTTCGAGCGCGCGAAAGTCTGGTTCACCCAGCTCGCTAAAGACTTCCCCGCACGGCTTGTCTTTATCCTGTTCAATGAGGTGATCCGAATCCACCAGTTCGCAGCTCAAGGCGTGGGAAAGGCGGCGGCCAATGGTGGATTTACCCGCACCTGGCGGGCCAACCAAAACAACGCGTGGACGGGGCAGGCCCGTAACGGCGGTTGGGGTGGTCATAACTTACTCCTGGTCAAAAGCAAGACGGTCCGAAACGTATTTATCATACGCGGCGATGGCTGCAGAGGTTTCTTCGAGGCTATCGCCACCGAACTTTTCTAGCACGGCGCGCGCAAGGACGAGGGCAACCATTGCCTCTGCAACGACGCCCGCCGCGGGAACCGCGCACACATCGGAGCGTTGGTGAATGGCAGTAGCTTCAGCGCCGGACTCCATATCAATAGTGCGCAAGGCACGCGGAACGGTAGAAATCGGCTTCATCGCCGCCCGCACGCGCAGCTGCTGCCCGTTCGTCATGCCGCCTTCAAGTCCGCCTGCACGGTTGCTAAGGCGGGATACGCCTTCTTCGGTTCGGACCATCTCATCGTGGGCAGCGGAACCGCGACGTCGGGCCTCGGCAAAGCCATCGCCAATTTCCACGCCCTTGATAGCCTGAATGCCCATCAAGGCGCTAGCCAATTGTGCGTCCAAGCGGTCATCGCCGGAAATATGCGAGCCCAGCCCGATAGGCAGACCATCGACCACAACCTCAACGATGCCGCCCAAGGTATCGCCCTGCTTCTTTGCGGCCTCAATTTCCGCAATCATGGAGGCTTCAGCCGCCTTATCGCAGGCGCGGACCGGCGAATCATCGATAGCCTCGATGTCCGTGAACGCTGGCGCAGGCCCCTCATAAGGCTCGGAAGCGCCAATGGAAATCACGTGAGAGAGAACCTCAACGCCCAAGGTCTCGCGCAGGAAATTGCGCGCTACGGTAGCTGCGGCCACACGGGCCGCCGTTTCACGCGCAGAAGAGCGCTCGAGGATGGGGCGTGCTTCACTGTGGCGGTACTTCACCATTCCGGCAAAGTCCGCGTGCCCGGGGCGCGGCCTCGTCAAGGCGGCACCGCGGCCGGAGTTCATCGCCTTGACGGATTCTTCATCGTCCATATCCAGCGGATCAGCCGACATGATGGTGGTCCACTTGGGCCACTCCGTATTGGCAATCATGATGGCGATGGGACTACCCAAGGTGAGCCCGTGGCGGACTCCGCCCAGCACGGTCACCTCATCAGCCTCAAACTTCATACGGGCACCGCGGCCATAGCCTAGGCGGCGCCGGGAAAGCTGATGGGAAATATCGGCGCGGGTAATGGGGACCCCAGCGGGCATATGCTCCAACATCGAAATAAGAGCTTGGCCGTGGGATTCACCTGCAGTAGTCCAACGAAGCATGCGGGTATTATCGCACGGCCTGGCCAATCCAGTACCAACTTGGCCCCGCAATATATTCTTCCACCCCCTCAAAGAGGGTGCGCACATGCGAGAACGACCGTTGCCGCTAGCAACATCGCAGGGCCGTGCGGGCTCTCCTTCTGCCCACTGCACGCGGACCACAAAAGCGTCAGAAGGGACGCGCTGCCGCTTGCCGCTACCACGCCCATAAACCCGGCCACATGCCCCACCAGCATTCCCAGGGGCCAGGCGAGTTTTATGTCGCCTCCACCCACGCCTGCATGGGCCAGCCCTAGCACGAGGTACATCCCCGGCCACCACAGCCCACTCCAATTGGCAACGACGAGCGAGAGCACCGCAGCTGGAAGGGTTAACCAGTCTGGCAATCGGCGCTGCCGAATATCCCACCAAGACAAGGCTGCTGCCCACAAACCATAAATAATTCCCCCGACTATTAGCACGGGGATCACTCTAAGGCACGCTGTGAGGAAGCGCTGGGCGTCAATGTCTACATGGCGAAGTCTGCAGTTCCTACGGCACGAGGGTTGTCGGCCCCGCTTGCCGACGCCCCTCCTACTTAGTCGTCTGCGACCGCTTCTGCAGCTCCTGGTTCAATGCCTTCAGCATGTCTTCCCGCGGGGCGGCCACCCCAGTAAATTGCTCGAACTGACTAAATGCTTGGTAGGCGAGCATGACATGCCCGCCCACAGTCTTGTACCCATTGGCCGCCGCACACGTGGTCAGCGGTGTAGGCCAGGGATCATAGATGACGTCCAGCACCGGTGCGTGGGCGAGGTCAAAGACATAGTCTTTCACCGCCGCTGACGGAACCGTGGACACAATGACATCGGCTTCCCGAGACAGCACGGATAAGTCCCCGTCGAAACTGATAAAGGAAAGCTCCAGCCCTAAGTTCTGGGCGAGCGGCAACAGTTCGGCGCTCCGGTCGGAACGATTGAGGACCGTAACCTTTTTCACCCCGCGCTCGGAAAGCGCCCACAACGCCGGACGGGCGGTGCCCCCAGCACCAATGAGCAGCGCATGACCTGCCGGACTATCCCCCAGGAGCTCGGCGAGCGCACCGCGTACGCCCTCGGTATCGGTATTGTCCGCAAACCAACCATCAGCCCTGCGCACCAAGGTGTTTGCCGAGCCAATCAGTTGGGCCCGGTCACTTACAATGTCCGCAAAGCTGAGGGCAGCAAACTTGCCGGGCATGGTCACGGAGAAACCAACAAACTCTGAGTCGCTTGCCGCCACCAATTCCGGCAGCCCCTCCGCCGATGACTCAAAGCGGGTGTAGTCCCAACCGGCCAGCCCGGCGGCCTCGTAGCCAGCATTGTGAAGCACCGGAGACAAGGAGTGCTCGATGGGGCTACCAAGGACCGCCGCACGTGGCATGGTGTTCTACCTCTTTGTGGTCGTCGCGACTCTACTGGGCGGGCTGCTCGGCAGCGGCGTCGCCGTTGCCGGAACCAGCGCCCTCACCTTCGCGCTTGGAGTCAAGCACGCCGGAGCGGATAGCGTCATCGACGCGGCCCAAGTGCTCATCGTAGGTATCGGAGAAGACGGTGGTGCCCTCCTTGTCCACGGTGACGAAGAACTTCCAGTTGCCCTCAGCCGGCTCTTCCATGGCCTTGATTGCATCGTCCGAAGGAGAAGCAATCGGGGTATCCGGTAGGCCTTCCTTCGCGTAGGTATTCCACGGGGTCTTCTCCCCACGGGCCTCATCGGTGGTGGCCAGCTCAACGTCTTCCAAGCCGTAGTTCACGGTGGAGTCAAACTCCAAGCGCATTGGCTCGTCCAAGCGGTTGAGGATAACGCGGGCAACCTTGTCGAACTCGCCTGCCGGTGCCTCGCGCTCCACCAGGGATGCGGAGGTGAGCAGCTCATAAGGGCTCAAGCCGATAGCCTGCGCGCGTTCCTGAATATTGGTCTCGTTGTAGCGCTTGGTGGAGCGGGTGATGAGGTCCTTGAGGATATCCTTGGCCTCCATATTGGGGTCCAAGACGTACTGGCCTGGTGCGATAAGGCCCTCAATGCGCTTGGGGTCATTGCCGCGCTTGTTGATAGCGTCCAAGGCCCACTCCGGTGCGCCCAGCTCGGCTGGGTCGGTTTCCGCGGCAACCTTTTCCAGGTCCTCCTTCTTCAGGCAGTTGCCATCGTTGCAGCTGACCTCAGAAATCAGGGAGTAAATGCCGTAGCGGACGTCTCCGCCCACCACCTTGACGTCCTCCAAGGTGGCGCCGCCTTGCACCTCGAGCATGTCCACGCGGTTATTCTCATCCAACAGTGCCTCGACTGCTGCGTCCGCGCTCATTTCTTCCTGCAGACGGTAAAAGCCCGGCTGGATCTGGCTCGCGCTGTGGTTCATCGACGCAGCAGAATCGAAAGCGTCTTGCGTCTTCACCACATTTTTCTCTACCAACGCAGGTCCGAGCTCAGACATGGACGAGCCTTCCGGCACCTCCACCAGCTGGGTGGTACCGTTGCCGGTTCCTTCATAATCGGCGGAGGTATTGCCGAGGCGGAATCCGATGTAGATAAGGGCGCCAAGGATGACGATGATGGACGCAATGACAACGGCAATGCCGCGCTGGCGGCGCTTGACGTATTTCGGCTCCATCGATCGGCCGAGGCGTTCTTGGTTACGGCTCACGTGTTTTAGTCTCCTGAGTCTGAAGGCTGGTCTATTGCATCTTGGGTTCGTAGCGCGCTCGCGCGCCCATCCAACCAAGTCTGCAATATCTCCACCGCTGCTGCTTGGTCGATGACTTTACGGCCCTTCTTCTCGGACACGCCGGACGCGCGCAGCGCGGTGGTTGCTGCCACGGTGGTCAGACGCTCATCAGCCAAACGTACTGGTGGTGGAACTTTATCTATATTTGCATCTCGATTCAACCGACGGCGGATCCGAAACGCAATTTCCTTAGCATGTTTTACGCTTTTTGAGCCATTTCCCTGCAGGTCCCGCGGCAGCCCTACGATGACCTCTACTGCGCCATAAGAATCAATCAGTTCTAGGATGCGGTCAATATCGCCCTTATCGCGGTCCTTAAACCCGGTTTCCCGGTGCACGGTCTCCACTGGAGTGGCAAGCGTGGCTTCCCTATTGGACACTGCCACGCCAATGCGCACCGTGCCGACATCGAGTGCGAGCCGACGGCCCTGCCCCGGATCATCAACTCCGGGGGTATCTGGTTCCACTTTTGCCACGGTCGAACTCCTACAGGGACTCGAGCATGTCCTTGACGGCCTCGAAGCCGCGGTCAGCACCGGCCGCAGTAGAACCAGAGCCCTGAGCCATATCTGGCTTACCGCCGCCGCGTCCGTCAACGTACTGGCCAAACTGCTTGACGATGTCTCCGGACTTCACGCCGCGCCCAACGGCCTTGTCCGTGGCCGCCGCGATGAACGGGAACTTGCCTTTGTCCTCGGCGCCCAAGACGATGACGGCTTCTTCCTCGCGCAGGCGGTTGCGCAGGTCCGTAGCAACGGTGCGCAGGTCCCCGCCGGTGGTGCCTTCCGGCAAGGTCAGCGCAATAACCTTGAACCCATTGATGTCCTTAGCCGCGCTGACGAACTCGGAGGCACGCGCAGCCAGCTGCTGCTTGCGCAGGGTTTCAATTTCCTTCTCCGCTGCCTTGAGCTTTTCAGACAGCTGAGCAATGCGCTCCGGCAGGTCCTCGGTTTGTACCTTCAGCTCGCGAGAAACGCCTTCCACCAAGGCGGTCTCCTTGGAGTAGTAACGGAAGGCATCCAAACCGGAGTAGGCCTCGATGCGGCGAGCACCAGAGCCAACGGAGGACTCACCGAGCACGGACACCGGTCCGATTTCAGCGGAGGAACCAACGTGCGTACCGCCGCACAGCTCGATGGAGAACGGGCCACCGATCTCTACCACGCGGACTTCCTTGCCGTAGTTCTCACCGAATAGTGCCATAGCACCCATGGCCTTGGCCTCCTCCAGGGAGGTCTCAATGGTGTTGACGGCAAAGTTGGAGTCGATTGCCTGGTTAGTGATCAATGCAATCTCTTCCAACTGCGCCTGGCTGAGCTGCTCGGTGTAGTTGAAGTCAAAGCGTAGGTAGCCCGGGCGGTTCATGGAGCCGGCCTGGACGGCGGTGGGGCCAAGCACCTGGCGCAGTGCGGCGTGAATGAGGTGGGTTGCGGAGTGCGCCTGGGTGGCACCGTGGCGCCACTGCTCGTCGACGGCTGCTTCAACGGACATACCCAAGTCAAGGCCGCCGGCGGTAACCGTCGCCTTGTGTACCCACAGCTTCTTACCGATCTTTTGAACGTCGTTGACCTCCAGCAGGGATTCGCCGGCAATAATGCGGCCGCGGTCTGCCATCTGGCCGCCCGCTTCGGCGTACAGCGGGGTGTGGTCCAAGATGACCTCAACCTGGTCACCTTCATGCACCTGGTCGACCTTCTCGCCGCCGCGAACGAGGCCGATCACGCGGGCGTCGGAAGTAAGCTCCTCAAAGCCGGTGAAGACGGTGGGGTTATTGTCTACCCAGTCGCGGTAGAGGGAAAGGTCAGTGTGGCCGTGCTTCTTGGCCTGATTATCGGCCTTGGCGCGGCGGCGCTGCTCGCCCATGGCATCGTTAAAGCCATCCATGTCGACCTCAAGGCCGGCCTCCTGGGCCATCTCCAAGGTCAAGTCGATGGGGAAACCATAGGTATCGTGCAGCTCAAAGGCCTTCTCGCCCGGCAGGACCTTTGCGGTCTTCGCGCGGGAGGTGGACTTGAGCTCTTGGACGGCATCATCGAAGAGGCGGGTGCCGGACTCGAGGGTCTTCAGGAAGGCCTTTTCCTCATTCACAGCAACGCGCAGGATGCGCTCGCGGTTGTCTGCAATCTCCGGATAAGACGGGGTCATGGTATCCATGACCGTATTCATGAACCGCTCCATAGTCGCGCCCTTAGCGCCCAGCAGCTTGGCGGAACGGATAATGCGACGCAGCAGGCGGCGCAGGATGTACCCGCGGCCCTCGTTGCCCGGGGTCACGCCATCCAGGATGAGCATCATGCCGGTACGGGAGTGGTCAGCTACCACGCGGAAGCGGATATTGTCCTCGTGGGAGGCCTTGTCACCATAGGTGGCGCCGGTAAGTTCCTCGGCTACGTCAATAACTGGGCGCAGCAGGTCCGTTTCATAGACGTTGTCTACGCCCTGCAAAATGCAGGCCACGCGCTCGATGCCCAGGCCCGTATCGATATTCTTCTTCGGCAGCTCGCCGACGATCTCAAAGTTGCCCTTGCCAATGCCCTCGCCGCGCTCATTTTGCATGAAGACCAGGTTCCAAATCTCCATGTAGCGGTTGTCATCGGCAATCGGGCCGCCGTCCTTGCCGTACTCAGGACCGCGGTCATAATAAATCTCGGAGCACGGGCCACAGGGGCCAGGGATACCCATGGACCAGTAGTTGTCCTCCATGCCGAGGCGCTGAATGCGCTCTTCAGGCACACCGATCTTATCGCGCCAGATTTCGGCGGCCTCATCATCATCCAGGTAAACGGTCACCCACAGGCGCTCTGGGTCTAGGCCAAAGCCGCCCTCCTCAACGGAGCTGGTAAGCAAGGTCCACGCATTGGTGATGGCGCCTTCCTTGAAGTACTGGCCAAAGGAGAAATTGCCGGCCATCTGGAAGAAGGTGTTGTGGCGGGTGGTAATACCCACCTCATCAATGTCCAAGGTGCGCACACACTTTTGGATGGAAGTGGCAAGGCCCTTGGCAAAGGGCGGGTTCTGCTGGCCCAAGAAGTAGGGCTTAAACGGAACCATGCCGGCATTAACGAACAGCAGGTTAGGGTCATCCAGGATCAGCGAGGCGCTTGGTACTGCCTCGTGACCAGAATTGACGAAGTGCTGGGTAAACCGTTCCCGGATCTCATGAGTCTTCACGAGCAACAATCCTAACTGTCTGAGCTTTCATCTTCTATCAAGAAGTTTCTAACCCGCCCAACTCTACCCTTCGCTGCACAGCGATTTCCCATCGGTGGGGATCAGCGAGGCCGGCGCGCGTTTTTGCCGGGGCCACGCTTGCCACGAATAATGCTGCGCAAGCGGCCTATATAGTCATAAACACGCTTCTCAGCCCCGTGATCGGTGGGCTCATAGTAAACCGAACCCTCCAGCTCATCGGGCAGGTACTGCTGCTCTACTACGCCGCGGGCATCATCGTGGGGGTAGACATAGCCCACGGCATTTCCCATCCGCTTGGCGCCCTCATAGTGCCCATCACGCAGGTGCGGTGGCACGTGGCCCACCTTGCCGGCGGCTACATCGGCTTGCGCCTGCGTGATGGCAGAAATGACCGAGGGAGACTTGGGCGCGGTGGCCAGGTGAATGGTGGCTTGCGCGAGCGGGATTCGGGCTTCTGGCATGCCAATGAGCTGAGCGGCCTCGGCCGCCGCCACGGCCACTTGGAGCGCGGTGGGATCGGCCATGCCAATGTCCTCGGAGGCGTGCACAATGAGCCGCCGGGCAATAAAGCGCGGGTCCTCCCCGGCTTCTACCATGCGGGCGAGATAATGCAGCGCCGCATCCACATCTGAGCCGCGAATGGACTTAATGAACGCGGAAACCACGTCATAGTGTTGGTCGCCGTCGCGGTCATAGCGCACCACTGCCTTATTGACGTTGTCCGTGACCGTTTGTGGGGTAATCTCCCCACCATCGTCAACCGCCTCGGCCGCGGCCTCGAGATAGGTCAGCGTGCGCCGCGCATCACCGCCGGCGAGGAGTACCAACTGCTCCAAGGCTTCGTCGGTAATCCGAATCTTGCGCTCGCCTAGTCCACGGTCGCTTTCGAGCGCGCGCTTGGCGACGCCCCTTAAGTCATCGTCGCTTAGCGAATGCAGCTGCAACAGCAGCGAGCGAGATAGAAGCGGCGCGACGACGGAGAAGGAAGGGTTTTCCGTGGTTGCCGCGACGAGCAGTACCGTGCGGTTTTCCACGGCTGCGAGGAGCGCGTCCTGCTGGGTCTTGGAAAACCGATGCACCTCATCGATGAACAGCACCGTGCGCCGACCATGAATGAGTTCTTGCCGAGCGTGGGTGATGACCTCGCGGACCTGCTTGACGCCCGAATCGAGGGCGGAGAGGCCCACGAAGTTCTGCCCCATTTGGCTAGCGATGAGCGAGGCAATGGTGGTCTTGCCGGTGCCCGGCGGCCCGTACAAGATGACAGAGGCCTCCCCTGAGCCTTCCACGAGGCGGCGTAATGGCTTGCCGGGAGCCAGAAGGTGGTCTTGCCCGACCACTTCATCCAGGTTTTGGGGACGCATCCGCGCCGCCAGTGGCGACCCGGCGTGGGTGGCGAAAAGGTTCTTCCCGGGCAGCGGCGACGCGCTGCGGTCCGGAGTGGGCCCGCCGAATAAAGAGTCTTGAGACACTGGAAAGCTACCTCCTATAAGCGTGCGGGCACATCGTGATTGTCTATTCGTCATCCAGGCGGCGCGCAATGGCGCTGCCAAATTCCGCAATAGGCGCGCAGGCGGGGCCATCGCAGCGCGCGGCATATCGGGATAGCGCCTCAAAGGTTTCATAGAGGTCGCGGCGCACGAGCAATTCATCTTCTGTGAACGGACCGTGGTCAGCAGGACGCAAGATGGAGCGCTGCGGATCGTGGACGACCTCGGCTTCTCCCCTGGCTAGGGCAACCAGCCCTTCGATGCCGCCGGCGTGCATCGTGGTCACGCTCGATAGCGCCCAGCCAATAAGCGACGCCACGATAAGGCCGTGGATTTCTTCCGAATTGGAAAATAGCGGCCACACCTCAGATACGGCACGGGACCAGGCAGAAATGAAGATGTCTGCCTCTTCGTCCGTAATCGGCTTGGAGAAGAGGAACTGTGGGAATCCGGCGATAACGCAGGCTACGTCGAAGCCAACATTGCGGAATCCTGCCCATTCATAGTCCAAGAAGTGCAGGCGCTGGGACACAATAATGTTATCCGGCGAAAGGTCAAAGGGAGTAAAGGCCCGGTCTTTGCCGGATGCTAGGGAGCGTGCGGCTTGACCCGCAAGTTCCCGGAAGCTTGCCGGTGCTTCAAGCCCTGCCTTATCCAGCAAGTCGAGGCCGATGCCAATGGAGCGCTCCAGCGCCTCATCGCGCACGGACTGGTGCGGGGCCAAGTCCGGATTCTTGCGCAGCATCCTAGTGAGCAAGGTTTCATAATCTTGCTCATGGCCCGCGGTTCCAGCGTGCATGTGCCCCAACGCACTGCCCAGCGAGCGCAGCACCTGTACGCGGTCATCATCGGTGGACTGTACGAGGACATCGGCAAGCGTTTCGCCCTCACCCAAGTCCGTCAACACAATAATGCGCTGCTCCAGATCGTGGGCAAGAAGTACGGGTCCCGGGCGCACGTCCTCGGATAACGCGGTGGTGAATTGATAAGCCACCACCTCGCGCAGCATCGCGGCATCATCGACGCCATAGCCGGTGACCGGGTTGTATTTAATGACTACCGAGCGATGCGGCAGGAAGGCTCCGGGGGCAATCCTGGCTCGCAGGACCAATGCATTGCCGGAACCGTCCAAGCGCTCCACGCTCGACATCTCCGGGGTGCCACCAAAACGGCGCGACAGCATCTCCGAGGCGGCCTTGATGACATCCTCGGGTGATAGCACAGCTTCGTTATCAACCATAGTTCTATCCAGTATGCCCCCTCACACCAAAGCGGGGTCACAAGTTCGCCCGCAGCGAAATTGCAGCGGACTACGATGTGCCCCGCACGGTGCGCCTGAAAGGCCGAGGTTTAAGCTCCCGGTCTACTTCTCCTCAGCGGTTTCTTCCGTAGTGGAACCGGCCTTGTCCTGTTCCTTCTTCTTTTCCGGCTTGTAGTCTACGCCGGTCTCCTTACGCTGTGCGGCAGGGATTGCCGCCGGGGCGTCGGTAAGCGGATCCACGCCGCCGCCCGACTTCGGGAACGCAATGACGTCGCGGATGGAGTCGAAGCCGCCCAACAGGGAAACGATGCGGTCCCAGCCGAAGGCGATGCCGCCGTGTGGTGGGGCGCCGTACTGGAATGCATCGAGCAGGAAGCCGAACTTCTCCTGAGCTTCCTCGTCACCGATTCCCATGACGTCGAAGACGCGTTTCTGCACGTCCTGCTGGTGGATACGGATGGAGCCGCCGCCAATCTCGTTGCCGTTGCAGACAATGTCATAGGCGTACGCCAGCGCCTCGCCCGGGTTCTGGTCAAAGTTGTCCAGGTACTCCGGCTTCGGGGAGGTAAAGGCGTGGTGAACCGCGGTCCACTTGGAGTGGCCCAGCGCGACGTCACCAGAAGCGGTCGCATCAGCGGAAGGCTCAAAGAGCGGAGCGTCTACAACCCAGGTAAAGGCCCAGTCGCCTTCCTTAATAAGGTCCAGCTTCTTTGCAATCTCGCCACGTGCAGCGCCCAACAGGGCGCGGGAAGACTTGGTGTCACCGGCGGCAAAGAAGATAGCGTCGCCCGGCTTAGCGCCGACGTGCTCTGCAATGCCCTCGCGCTCGGCGTCGGTAATGTTCTTGGCTACCGGACCGCCCAAGGTGCCGTCCTCGCCCACGGTGATGTAGGCGAGACCCTTGGCTCCACGCTGCTTTGCCCACTCCTGCCAAGCATCGAACTGACGGCGTGGCTGGGAGGCGCCGCCTTCCATGACCACGGCGCCGACGTATTCGTTCTGGAAGACGCGGAAAGTGGTGTCCTTGAAGAACTCGGTGCACTCTACAATCTTGATGTCGAAGCGCAGGTCCGGTTTATCGGAACCGTAGTACTTCATCGCATCGGCATAGGTCATGCGCGGGATTGGAGTCTTGATCTCGTAGCCGATGAGCTTCCACAGCTCGGTGACAATCTCTTCCGCCAAGGCGATGACATCGTCCTGGTCTACGAAGGACATCTCCACGTCCAACTGGGTAAACTCCGGCTGGCGGTCAGCCCGGAAGTCCTCATCGCGGTAGCAACGCGCGATTTGGTAGTAGCGCTCCATGCCCGAGACCATGAGCAGCTGCTTGAAAAGCTGCGGGGACTGCGGCAGTGCATACCAGGTGCCTGGCTTCAAACGCGCTGGTACCAGGAAGTCGCGTGCACCCTCCGGGGTGGAACGGGTCAAGGTTGGAGTCTCGATCTCAGCAAAGTCATGAGAATCCAGCACCTTGCGGGCCGCGCGGTTGGCAGCAGAACGCAGGCGCAGTGCCTTTGCCTGGCGCTCGCGGCGCAGGTCCAGGTAGCGGTACTTCAGACGAGTCTCCTCGCCTACCTCACCCGAGGTGGAAGGATCATCAATTTGGAATGGCAGCGCTGCGGACTTATTCAGAACCTCAAGATCCGCGACATTAACCTCAATCTCACCGGACGGCAGGTTGGGGTTTTCCGAGCCTTCTGGGCGAGGCTCCACGGTACCGGTGACCTTAACGCAGTATTCGGAACGCAGGTCGTGGGCGCGCTCCGCCACGTCAGATTCACGGAAGACAACCTGGGCAATGCCGGAGCGATCGCGCAGGTCAATGAAGATCACACCACCGTGATCGCGGCGGCGGGAAACCCAACCGGTTAGGGTGACGGTCTCTCCTGCGAGTTCTTTGCGGAGCTCACCTGCTAAGTGGGTACGCAGCACTGTTGTTCAATCCCTTCTGAAAATTGTGTCACTTGCGGGTCCCGCCACGCGTAAACAGCGCGCGCCAAACCAAGCACAAGACTAGGAACGCGCACAATTCTACATCCCTACCGGTACGTGGAGAGCAGTTAGGTGGAGGCAAGCTAACCCCGAAGGCCGCAGAAGAACCACCGTTTCCCTTCTTCAGCCTCTTTGCAACAATCTTCATCCTGTGTATGAGGGGGCCATGTGGCACTATTTAGGCATGACTTTTAGATCAGGTGCCGATTTCGGCGGCAAGGAAGCGCGTTCGGGTGGCGGCGGCGGTGGCATCGCCATTGGCGGTGGCATCGGCTCGATTGTTCTCGTAGGCCTCTTCCTCCTCATGGGCGGCAATCCCTCAGACTTGGGCGCAATTCTGGGCAGCGAGCAGACCCAATCCGACGGCGCTGCACAGGGCGAAAGCCCCGAATGTGAAACTGCAGAAGATGGCAACACCAAGGATGAATGCCTCGTAGAGTTCACCGGGCGCAGCGTGGATAACGTCTGGTCAAAGGTCTTGCCGGAACAGGCAGATATCCAATACACCGAGCCGGAGCGCGTGGTCTTCCACGGCGGCGTTAATACCGGTTGTGGCGCGGCCTCTTCTTCTACTGGCCCCTTCTACTGCCCGCGCGATGAGTCCGCTTATTTCGACACCGCGTTCTTTGATTCCTTGCGCAACTTCGGCGCGGAAAATGCCCCGTTGGCCCGCATGTACATCGTGGCCCACGAGTTCGGCCACCACATTCAAAACCTTGAGGGCACCCTCGGCCTGTCGGACTATAACGACCCAGGCGCAGATTCCAACGCGGTGAAAATCGAGCTCCAGGCTGACTGCTACGCAGGCCTGTGGGCTTCCTACGCCGACAAGGGCGATAACCCCTTGCTCGAGCCGATTACTAAGGAACAGGTCTCAGACGCTGTCGCGGCCGCCCAGGCGGTGGGCGATGACAACATCCAGCGCCGCTCCGGCGGCCAGGTCCAGCCCGACTCCTGGACGCATGGTTCCTCCGAACAGCGTGAGAAGGCATTCCTTGCCGGATATAACTCTGGCAAAATGTCCCAGTGCGACACCCTTGAGCGCGGCGCCTACCGCGGCTAATACGCACAACGTGGCCGCCACCGAGAGCGGCGGCCATTATGTTCACAAATAGCCACATTGCTTTCACGAACTCCACATCTTGAGTTCACTTTCCTGACACCTAGGGCCTTTAGTCTAAGCGTGCATTCTCTACATAAGAATTTCCTTTGAGAATCCTTTTCGCCACGCTGAGAAGCGCGGCCATACTTCTCGTGCACGCTTTCCTGAAAGGTTCTTCCTGTGTCTACCCCTACCACCCAGATGACGGACATTGAGGCCGTCAATGGCAAGGGCAACGACTGGATTTGGCACGCCATCTTTGGCGGCCTTACCGCCGTTACCCTCATCGGTTTTATAATCTGGGGCCACGACTACGTCGATGGCTCTAAGCCCATTCTCCTTGGCACCGCCATTCTCTTCGCGCTTTTCATGGCCTTCAATATTGGTGGCAATGACGTTGCCAACTCCTTCGGTACCTCCGTAGGTGCTGGGACGCTGTCCATGAAGCAGGCCCTCGTTGTCGCCGCGATCTTCGAGGTCTCTGGCGCCATCCTCGCCGGCGGCGAAGTCACCGATACCGTGCGTTCCGGCATCGTCGACCTTGACGCCATTGATGGCCTAGACCCCATGGAGTTCGTCTACATCATGATGGCTTCCCTTTTGGGTGCGGCCATCTGGCTTCTTGTTGCCACCCGTATGGGTTGGCCAGTGTCTACCACCCACTCCATCGTCGGCGGCATCGTCGGCGCCGCGCTCACGGTCGGGTTCATCACCGGCAAGGGCGGCTTGGACATGGTGCAGTGGGGCGGAATTGGCACCATTGCCATCTCGTGGGTGCTCTCCCCTGTCCTCGGCGGTCTCGCCGCTTTCATCCTCTTCAAATGGATTAAGACCTCCATCTTGGTCTACAACGAGGAAGCGGACCAGAAGCTGCGCGAAATCAAGACCCGCCGCGCGGAACTGCGCCAAGAGCACAAAACTCGTTTTTCGCGTCTCAATGAAATCCAGCAGATCAGCTACACCAACGCCATGGCCCGGGATGCTGCCTTGGTGGCAGAAGAAGACTTTGATCCGGATCAGCTGGAATCTGAGTACTACCGCGATCTGTATAACCTCAACAAGGACATGGATGATGTCAAGGCTCACCGCGCCCTGGAAAGCTGGGTACCGGTACTAGCCGCTCTTGGCGCCATCATCATTTCCGCCATGGTGATGTTCAAGGGTCTAAAGCACACTGGACTCGATTTCAGCGTCCTTCAGAACCTGTTGGTTATGGGCATGGTCGGCGCAGTGGTATGGATGGCCGTCTTCATTTTCGCCCGCTCCCTGAAGAAGAAGTCGCTGGCTAAGTCCACCTTTCTTCTCTTTTCTTGGATGCAGGTATTTACCGCTTCGGCCTTCGCCTTCTCCCACGGTTCCAACGACATCGCCAATGCTATTGGCCCTTTCGCTGCGGTGATTGACGTCCTCAAGACGGGCCGAGTAAGCGATGAAGCTGCCGTGCCCGTTGCTGTCATGATTGCCATGGGCATCGCCCTGATTTCTGGCCTGTGGTTCATCGGCCGCTTCGTAATTCAGACCGTAGGCTCAGGCCTCACCCAAATGCATCCTTCCTCCGGCTTCGCTGCTGAGCTTGCCGCCGCCGCTGTGGTGATGGGTTCATCGATCCTCGGCCTGCCGGTTTCTTCCACCCACATCCTCATCGGTGCCGTGCTGGGCGTAGGCATTGTCAACAAGGCAGCTAATTGGAACCTGATGAAGCCTATCGCTTTGGCGTGGGTCATCACCCTGCCCGCCGCGGCAGTCATCGCTGCTATTACCGTGTCTGTGCTGCGCGTAGTCTTCTAGGGCTAGCTCAGCGCCGCATATCCTAGGCACCCCATTGCATCCGCTAGCCCCACCGGCCATCGAGCCGGGGTTAGCGGACTTTCCATTGGGTGGCTTGGACTAACACCCTGCTTGGCGACGCCCCCTTCTCTACACTGGCCCATATGACCGCGCACCGAGCTACTGCATTCCTGGCCGCATTCAACGACATAGAACAACACTTGCGCTCGGCTCTCAACGCTGAGAACTCAGATTCCTTTTGGTGGATAGTAGACAAGGCACGAGACAAACACATGCTTTCTGGCAAGCAAGCCGAGGCACTGAAAGATTTTTCTAACCTTCGCAATGCCATTGCCCACGGGCGTTACTACAAATCGGAGCCCATCGCTGAACCGCACGAAGCAGTGGTCAAGCAAATCTCCGCCCTCCGAGACATAGTGGTTTCCCCACCCGACGCACTCCACGTTTTGCAGCCACAAAAGGTATTTACCTTGACGTCTGCCACATCAATCATGGAGGCATTTAACGTCATAAAGGATAAGGACTTCTCCCAAATCCCCATCTACGATGAGGGCCGCTTCACCGCTTTGCTAACCACCAACACTATCGCTCGATGGGTAGCCAGAGACCTCAGCGATAATCACGTGCTCGATGCCGCGGACATCGCGGACATTGTCGAATATCAAGAACCCAGTGATCGCGCTATCTTTCTTGCCCGCACAGTAAGCGTGCAGGAAACGGTGGACGCACTTTCAGAAACCGACAACCAAGGACATCACCCATGCGCCGCGGTCATCACGGAACACGGCAAGGTCACTGAGAAACCCCTGCGACTAGTTGCGCCGGCCGATCTACCGGCGCTTTTTGATGCCCTAGAATGGGAATAATTCTCCCGCAGTCGGCTTCTCCCGCAGTCGACACTGCGTCTATCTGTACTCCTGTGCACCGCATAGAAAGGCAACCATGCAATTCGGCATCTTCAGTATTGGGGATTTGACCACTGACCCCATCTCAGGAAAGACCCCCACTGAGGCTGAGCGCATCCGCAACCTAACGGAAATTGCGCTTAAAGCCGAAGAGGTTGGCCTTGATGTCTTTGCTACCGGCGAGCACCACAACCCGCCCTTCGTTCCGTCCTCTCCTACAACACACTTGGCGTATATCGCCGCGCAGACGGAGCGCTTGCAGCTATCTACTGCAACCACGCTGATTACTACCAATGACCCTGTAAAGATCGCAGAGGACTATGCATTTTTGCAGCACCTTGCTGACGGCCGCGTAGACCTCATGCTCGGCCGCGGAAATACCGGCCCGGTCTATCCCTGGTTCGGCAAAGACATCCAGCAGGGTATTCCTTTGGCGATTGAGAACTATCACCTGCTGCGCAGGCTGTGGCGCGAGCCCGTCGTTAACTGGCAAGGAAAGTTCCGTGCGGGATTAGAAGGGTTTACCGCTACTCCGGCACCGCTGGATGGAATTCCGCCCTTTGTCTGGCACGGCTCCATTCGTTCACCGCAAATCGCTGAACAAGCCGCATACTACGGCGATGGCTTCTTCCACAACAATATCTTCTGGAATAAGGAACACACCGCCCAGATGGTAGACCTCTACCGCCGTCGCTTTGAAACCTATGGCCATGGTCAAGCGGACCAAGCAATCGTCGGACTTGGCGGCCAAGTCTTCATTGGCGAAACCGAACAAGAAGCTAAAGACTTCTTCCGCCCCTACTTCGACAACGCCCCAGTCTACGGCCACGGGCCAAGCCTCGAGGACTTCACGGCGCAGACTCCACTGACCATCGGCACCGTAGAACAAGTAATTGAAAAGACCCTCAGCTTCGCTGACTGGGCCGGTGACTACCAACGCCAGCTATTCCTCATCGATCACGCCGGACTGCCCCAAGAGGTAGTTCTCCAGCAGATAGAAATCCTCGGCACGCAGGTTGTTCCCGAGCTGCGACGCCGCTTTGCGCAGCGCCGCCCGAGCCACGTGCCTTCTGACCCGCCGACGCACGCAAGCTTGCTTTCTGCGGCTCATCCTTCACACCTTCAGGTCAGCCCAGGAAAGGAGAACTAGTTATGCGCTCCCTCCTCGTTATCTCAGCTGGTCTTTCGCAGCCGTCATCCTCTCGCAGGCTGGCGGACATGCTCGCAGAAGCCACCCGCGCCAAAATCTCCGCGCGCGGTGAAGGAGTCCACATCGACGTCATTGAGGTCCGCGATCTCGCTTTCGAACTAGCTACCGCCATGACCGATCAGACTGCGCACACACCGCTTTTGGCTAGAGCCAAGCAGCAAGTTGCCGATGCCGATGGACTCATCGCCGTCACCCCGGTATTCCAAGGCAGCTATTCGGGCCTTTTCAAGATGTTCTTTGACACCTTGCAGCCCCATGCACTTGATAACCTACCCACCATCATTGCAGCTACGGCTGGTTCTTCGCGCCATGCCCTCATTTTGGACTACGCGCTCCGCCCGCTATTTAACCTACTCCACGCCAACATCGTGCCAACTGGCGTATTTCAGGCCACAGAAGACTTAGGCACTCCGGAGGGAGAACGCATCGCCTCCCGGATTGAGCGCTCTGCCATCCAGCTGGCTGACCAGATGGTTGCCCCTCGAGACAGGGTGCCTGGAATTGCCGGTGACCTGACCGGGTTGGGAGGCCGCTCCACCGTTCGGTTGGCAAAGGAGAACTTCATCCCCCTTGACAAGCTCCTTAATGGGTATGGCAGCTAAGCCAAAACGCGAGCAGTGCTACGCATAGACGGCGATTGATAGAAGGTGTGACTTTCGCTACCCTGGTCACATAAAATCTGCCTCTACTCTTCGGTTTCGGCTGTGACCGCAATAGCGGCACAGCACATGCGCCCAACAGCTATCCCTTCAGAAAGGTTCGGCACAGCTTAACTATGACAATTAGCGTCACGGACATCTTCTCCATCGGCATTGGCCCTTCTTCCTCGCACACCGTCGGGCCCATGCGCGCGGCTAAGCAATTCCTCGATTCACTAGAGAAACACCCAGCTAAGGTCTATACGGAGTTGCGCGGATCGCTTTCCGCCACCGGCCGTGGCCACGCTTCCGATCGCGCCGTCATCCTTGGGCTCGCCGGCTGGGATCCGCTGAGCGTGCCTATCGACGCCGAGCCTCACGCGGGCGGCTTTATCCCTAGCGAGGGAACTATTTCTGGCCCCCGGGGCACGGTGGACTATGAGATCGTCTTTGATAACGAACCGCTGCCCCAGCACCCGAATGGCATGATTTTTAGCGCCTGGGATGACAGCGGCAACCTCCTCGCAGAAAAGGAAGAGTACTTCTCTGTCGGCGGCGGCTTTATCCTCTCCCGCGCCGAGCTCGATGCGGAAGTCGCCGAAAGCCATGAGGTTCCCGCCGGCGTAGCCGCCGCCCAAGTAGATGACTCCGTTCCCTATGAGTTCACCACGGGCGAAGAATTGCTCAACCTCTGCGAGGCTCATGACAAAGCAATTTGGGAGATCGTCCTTGCCAACGAGGAGGCCTTGCACCGCGATGAAGGCGGAGCGGAATACGTTCTGCGCCACCTTGATTTGGTCTGGGACATCATGCGTGAATGTGTGACTGAGGGTATTTCCACCAAGGGCCTTCTTCCCGGTGGCCTGCGTGTGGCACGACGTGCCCCGAAGATGTATGCCCAGTTGCTAGAAAATCAGGACGATACCAGCTGCGGTTTCTCCGCCATGGAGTGGGTAAACCTCTACGCCCTTGCGGTCAATGAGCAAAACGCTGCCGGTGGCCGCGTCATTACTGCCCCTACCAACGGCGCATGCGGCATCATTCCAGCAGTACTGCATTATGCGCGCGATTTCCGCGCAGACTTTACCCGTTCCACTGCCCGTCGGTACCTATTGACCGCCGGTGCCATCGGCATGATTATCAAGGAAAACGCATCCATCTCTGGTGCTGAGGTTGGCTGCCAAGGCGAGGTGGGCTCCGCCTCCGCTATGGCCGCCGCAGGCATGGCAGAGCTGCTGGGAGCAGCCCCGGCGCAGGTGGAAAACGCCGCGGAAATCGCTTTGGAGCATAATTTGGGCCTCACCTGCGACCCAGTGGGCGGATTGGTGCAGATTCCGTGCATCGAGCGCAATGCCATCGGCGCGGTAAAGTCCATCAACGCCGCGCGCATGGCCAAAATGGGAGAGGGCACTCACCACGTCACCTTGGATAATGCGGTACAAACCATGGCTGAAACCGGCCGCGATATGCTCTCCAAGTACAAGGAAACCTCCCTGGGCGGATTGGCCAAGACCATGGGCTTTAGCGTTTCGCAGGTGGAGTGCTAAAAGGGACTCCATGCGCGCAGATGCCCTTCACCGCCGCACCGCCATTATCGCTGCGGCCTGCCAGCTCTTTCGTACCCACGGCGATGATGTTGCTTTGGAAGAAGTGGCTACGCAGGCTGGCGTAAGCGTGGCTACGGTCTACCGCAACTTCCCCAACCGCGCGAGCCTTATCCGCGCGTGCGCGGAATATATGGGTAATGCCTTTGCCAAGTTTCAACAGCGCCTCATCGCGGACTTTGAGGACTCCACCCATTCTGGGCAAGACTACGTCCGGACCTACGCCACTCATATCCTGACCATGGGACTGAACACCCTTATTCCAGCGTTCGTCCCGCAGGATTTGGACTCTCTGAGCCCCGAGCTGAATGCCCAGCGCGATCTCCTAGAGCGCAACGGCCGACGGTTTATTGAGCTGGGCCAAGAGCAAGGCGAGATTGGCCCCGGCGTCACCCACCTCGAATTCATTGTGGGACTGTTGAGCCTGGCACGACCCCGCGAGGTTGATATCGATGCCTACCAGCCGGATATTCAAGAAAAGATCATTGACCTCTTTCTGGCGGGCATAAAAAGTGGGCACCGCGCCTAAGCGCGATGCCCACCGGCTAAAGGAAATTTAGGCCTCGCCGTTCATTTCCCGAGCAAGTACGGACACTAGGTCCGAAACCTTTACGTCGTGCTGCTCATGGGCGGCAAGATCCTTGAGCGCAACCGTGCCATTTTCTAGCTCCTGCTCGCCCAAGACCAGCGCGAAGCGTGCACCGGCGCGGTCGGCGCCCTTCATCGCGCCCTTCAGGCCACGGTCTCCAAAGGACATATCCGCAGAGATTCCAGCCTTGCGGAGGTCATTGATCAGGGTGGTCATGGTGCGCTTGGCGGCCATACCCAGTGCAACGCCAAAGACGTCCACGCGGGACTCCACACCATCGAGGGTGATGCCCTCAGCCTCCAGCGCCAACAGGGCACGGTCGACACCCAGACCGTAGCCGATACCAGATAGGTCTTGGCCGCCTAACTGAGCCATCAGTCCGTCGTAGCGGCCACCGCCGCCGATGCCGGACTGCGCGCCGAGTCCGTCATGAACGAACTCGAAGCAGGTCTTGGTGTAGTAGTCCAAGCCGCGGACCATACGGGGATTAATCTCGTAGGCTACGCCCATATCGTCCAGCATGCCGGTAACGGTTTCGAAGTGCTCGCGGCATTCGTCATTGAGGTGGTCGAGCATCAAGGGGGCGTCGGCAAGCTGCTCCTGGACCTCCGGGCGCTTGTCATCCAGCACACGCAAAGGGTTAATCTCTGCACGGTGGCGGGTCTCTTCATCCAAGTCGAGCTTAAAGAGGAATTCCTGCAGCTTCTCGCGGTAAGCCGGGCGGCAATTGCGATCGCCCAAGCTAGTGAGCTCGAGGCGGAAGCCGCTAAGCCCCAGCGCGCGGAAGGAACGATCCGCCAAAGCGATGACCTCGGCGTCAAGCGCAGGATCGTCCACGCCAATAGCTTCTACACCGACCTGCTGTAGCTGCCGGTAGCGGCCAGCCTGGGGGCGCTCATAGCGGAAGAACGGACCAAAATAGTTGAGCTTCACGGGCAGCTGGCCACGGTCCAGGTTGTGCTCGATGACCGAGCGCATCACGCCGGCGGTACCCTCCGGGCGCAAAGTAACGGAGCGGTCGCCGCGATCCGCAAAGGTGTACATCTCTTTTGACACCACGTCGGTGGACTCGCCCACGCCACGGGCAAAGAGGGCGGTGTCTTCAAAAATGGGCAGCTCAATGTGCTGGAAGCCGGAGAGATGTGCCTGCTCCACCATGGTCTGGCGCACCTTATAGAATGCGGCCGACTGCGGTGGGAAATAGTCTGGGACACCTTTGGGGGCGGACAGGGCTTGGAACTGCTTCTTATTACTCACGGGTATTACAGTACCTCCCTCAATGTAGCGAAGAAGGGATTGGTCGCCCTCTCCTTACGCATTGTGGTGGTAGGCCCGTGGCCGGGCAGAATGTCAAGGTTATCGGGCAGACTCCACACTGGGCCAGCAAGCGACTTCTGCATGGCATTGGGATCCGAGTGGGGTAAGTCGGTGCGCCCAATGGCCCCGGCGAAGAGCACGTCCCCTGTTAAAGCAAAGTCCTCGGAGACAATCATCACGCATCCCGGCGAATGCCCGGGCGCGTGTTTGAGGGCAAAGGTATGACCGATAAGCTCCAAGGTTTCGCCATCCTGGAGCTCGCGGAGGTCGGAGATGGGGGTCATATGGGCGGCGTCGAAAAGCTCCTGGGCCTGAGGCGAGACTCCTTCGCCGCTGTCGAGCATAAACCTATCAGCAGGGTGGATATAAACAGGGATGTCGAGCTTTTCTGCCAAAGACCCGGCGTCCCGGGTGTGGTCAATATGGCCGTGGGTGAGCACGATTGCCTCATAGTCCAAGTCATGCTCGAGGACTTTTTCCATCGCATCCATGCCGGGATCCACGATGAAGGCGCGGCGGCCTTCCGCAATCACATAAGTATTGGTCTGAAACGGACCGGCAGTAAAACCGAAGATTTCCATACCCACTACCCTAGCTGTCTCCATAAAAAGGAGCCGGCCTCCCCCCCATCTTCTTAATGAGCAGAGGCCGGCAGCACCGAACGGCTTAACGCAAAATGTCCCGCACCTTGTCATAATCAAGCTGGGTGACCACGCCAGGAACCATTTGAGTGTGGATGACCTTGTGGTCTTCATCAGCCACCAGCACGGAGCGGGCAAGCAGGCCTTCCAGGACGGTATCGCGCACGGTCACGCCGAACTTCTCACCAAAGTCAGAGCGAAATGCGGAGGCGGCGATGACATCATCAATGCCAACAGCTGCGCAAAACGCTTGAGAGTAAAAGGCAAATCAAGAGAAACGGAAAGAAGCTTAGTGGTGTCTAGATACGCCACCTGCTCATGGAAGCGGCGCAGCTGTTCTTGGCAGGCAGGGGTTTCAATAGAGGGCAAGATGGAAATAATAAGGCGCGTGCCCGCAAAAGTCTCATTGGTAATCTGACGCAGGTCGGTACCGATGAGTTCAAATTCGGGCAGCGGATCTCCCACTGCGGGAAGTTCACCAACGGTGGGCGTTGGCGGATCGGTAAAATCTGGTTCAACCACAGATACAAGCTGTACTCATGATTTGGCCTAAAAGCTATTAACTTGCTCTATTTTCCATGCCAACGCTTTCTCAGCTGTAGGGAACCGCTAAACTCGGTCAGGTTGAATCATGCCACCGAAAATCGCTAGAAAGGTTGACTCCCGGTGCCAAATAATCAAAAGCGCGGCGAAGAGGCGCTGAGCAAGCTCGAGCGCGAGCTAAAATCCCGCGAACGCAAGCAAAAGGCACGTCCGCTAGGCGTTGTTGCCGCCTCCCTCGTAGTAATCCTCGCCCTCGTCGGCGGCATCTACTTCTTGTCTACCCGCGAAGGCGACGATGAAAACGTACAGGCTGAGGAATCTTCCGCAGCTGAGACCTCGCAAGAAACGCCACAGGCGCAACCCATCGCTGACAAGCGCGCCAAGGCCCTACCGGATACCGTGACCTGCAAGTATGAGGACAACGGTCAAGAGTCCAACGGCGCGAAGAAGCCCAACGGCAAGGATATTTCCACCAAGGGCACCGTCACCGTTTCCTTTGAAACCAATCAGGGCACCATTGAGATGGAAATGGACCGCGCCAAGGCGCCGTGTACCACCAATGCTATTTCTGAGCTGGCAAAGTCGGGCTACTACGACGACACCGTTTGCCACCGCATGACCTCAGGTGGGCTCAACGTGCTGCAGTGCGGCGACCCAACCGGTTCCGGTTCCGGCGGTCCCGGCTTTAGCTTCGCTGATGAGTACCCCACCGACGAGGTGGATGAGAAGGACGCACAGAACCCCGTTGTCTACCCGCGCGGTTCCGTCGCCATGGCCAACAGCGGCCCAGACACCAATGGTTCCCAGTTCTTCCTCAACTACGACGACTCCGAGCTGGCCCCGAGCTACACCTACTTCGCCACCATCACCGACAAGGGCATGAAGACGATGGATAAGATTGCCAAGAACGGCGTCGAAGGCGGCCAGCCAGATGGCAAGCCGGCCAAGGAAGTCAACATTAAGAAGGCAACCGTCAAGGCTTAGGCGACAGAAAAAGCCCTGCTTGACGACGCCCCCTCTTAACCCCCACCCCACACCCCCTAACGGGGGCGGGTACAAAGCCCCGGCCATTCACCACACATTCCGTGGACGAATGCGCCGGGGCTTATCCTTTCCTTAAATTAAGCTGAACCTGATTATGAGGGTTAAGCTGCAGAAACACGAGAACACCGAAATTCCCCCAAATCACAAGAGTCACAATAGTAAACTCGCAGCACACAGCAGACTTTCAGCTAGTTCATCCGATGAACAAAAACCTGCCAATACTGTTGCGGAAGGCTGTCAGCCTGTCTAGTATTTGAAACGTCTTTGAACACACCAAGCTTGTTAGGAATCAAAAATGAAGCTTTTCTCCCGCAAGGCACTCGTTGCTGGCGCAACCGCTCTGTCCGTAGCTTTCGCAGGCACCACCGTTGCTAACGCTGAGGACACCACCTCCGACCTGTCCTCCAAGATCACCAACTCCGTCGAGGGCCTGTCTTCTTCCTCTGACAACGACTACGCAGCTGAAAAGTCCGACGACTCCAAGACTGACGACTCCAAGAAGGAAGATAACCGCACCTCCAAGGAGAAGGCTGACGACATCAAGGCTTGGATCGGCGTCTTCACCGCTGTTATCGGCGCTCTGGGCACCCTGTTCGCATTCGCAAACAAGTACTTCGACCTGCCTTTCGGCACCAAGTAAGGTCACCGCTTCATAGCGATTCTTAAGCCGCTGCTTTCCTTAGTGGAAGGCGGCGGCTTTTTCGTGTGCTCTTGGGCAAAGGGAGCTCAGGGATGCTCTCTACGTTTCTTGCCAAGCTTTGGCGTGTGTCCTAAGCGTCTTTAGCGTCTTCGATGTATTCAGACCCCACGAGGTCCTTGAAAAGCTCCGGGTCGATGGCTTGACCGACCTTGATGACGGAGATATGGCCTGTAGGCTCAAGGATCATTATCTGTACGTCTTCCATGCGGCTAATGCCGGCCCTACGCGCCGCCGAGTAGATATCCGATTCAGTGATATGGGCCAGCGTCAGGTTATCTTCAACCATCTCGCCGCTAAAGACTAAGAGGATGGGACGACGGTCTAAAAAGCGCGTCCACTTCACTACCTTGCGAATGGTACCGAAGGCAGCTTCGAGCGCCATCAGCGTGGTCAGGCCGATGACGCCGGCGGCAAGGGTCGGTGGATTGCCCACGATGACACGGCCCGCGACCGCGCCAAACATAATAATGATGATGGCATCTGAGGCCGTCATGGACGTAAGTACGCGAGAGCCAAATACCTTCACCAAAACCATGAAGGATAGATAGATACCCAAAGTAGCCAGCACGACAACGGGAATACGGTGCCATTCAATACCCAGCTGATAAGTAATTTCGCGCAGGAAGAGTTCTAGAGTATCCACGACTGCTTAGGTTACCTGGCAGCCGCGAGACATACAGAAAAGGCGGAGCGTCACTCCCCCGTTCAGGAAGAGCCGCTCCGCCTAGTGCTATGCTGTCCTAGATGTGGAACTGCTTGCGCAGGTCCTCAATCATCTTGCGAGCTGGGGCAGGAAGAATCTGCGGGTTCATGCCCACAACCGCAACTCCAGCTACCAGCGCTGCAACGATGGCGAATACTGCGCCACCCACGGAAGAGCCGTTGGAGGACAAGGAAGAGCCCTTTGGCGCAGGCTTAGCTCCCGGCTCTTCGGAGCCCTCGCCGCTTACCTCGAGAGGCAGAGTTGCCTTAGTGCCGGCGTCGGTGGTGATTTCCAGGTTCTGGGTACCGCTCAGGTTCTCCGGAACGGTGAGCTTTACCGTTGCGCGACCGCGCTCACCAAATTGCGCATCGCCTTCCTGTGCGGCGTTGTCGATGTCTACGGTCTGCTCAGCGTCGCCCAACTTCACGGTTGCCTTCTTCGCCATCGGCTCACCGTCGGTGGAGTAATTGAGGCTGGACAGGTTCACCGTGATTTCCTCACCCGGCTTCACGTCTCCCTCAATGTGTGCACCGATCTGGCCCTGGCCCGTGCGGACCTCCGATTCACCCGACTTGATGTAGTCGATCATGGCCTGAGTGTCCATGTAGCCCACATCGTTCTTGTCCTTGATGGAACCAGCGTTGAAGTAGCCGTCACCGCCTGCTTCTTCATCACTGGAAGCAAGGAAGGAAGACAGCGCAATGGAGTAATCCTTCTTCGGATCAATTGGCTCGCCATTGATAGTCACGGACTTTACGCGCTCGCCCTTGCCAGCCTCCTGGTCGTAGACCACCTGGACGTTATTGGAAATCCCCATGGCAAGGCGTGGACGGCTTCCCTCCTGCCACTGGTTTTCCAATGCCTTGATGAAATCTTCACCAGAAATCTTGGCGGTAATCACGGAGTTGCCAAAAGGCTGTACTTCAAAGATGTCCTTGTAGGTAACATCTCCGCCCTTTAGGTCGGCACGTACACCACCAGCGTTCATCACACCGATCTCGATGTCCTCGCCTACCTGCTTGCTCATGGCGTAACGCTGGCCGTCAGCAATGAAGTTATTGAGGGTAGATTCGACACCACGGTTAGAACCCGAATCAGCATTCTCATCAGATCCGCGGAACAGCGCCCGTTCCACAGTACCGGCGGTCTTGGCACCCGCGATGTCAGCCTCTTGCTGGGCCTTTTTTACAATAGCTGCGATTTCAGCATCTGGTTCAACCTTTGCTGCAGCGGTCGCGTCGTACTGCTTCAAACTGATGTCGGTAATCTTTTTAGCAGTCTTATCAAAGGTAATATCAACGTCGTTGAGCAGTTTGCCGTACTCGTGTCCCTGTGCCCACTGCAGTGGCAAGGCGCCCTCGCGCTCAATTTCGCCCTTAGTGGCAACGTGGGTGTCGCCGCCAAAAGCTACGTCGACGTCTTTGTTAAAGTCCTCTGCAAAGCCTTGGGCATCTTCGTGCATGAGCGCAACAACAACATCGGCCTCACCAGATTCTTTCAAACGAGTAGCTTCCTTATTGGTAGCCTCGGCTGGATTAGTAAAAGTGATCCCTGGGATCTTGGCAGCAGACACCTTATACTTGGTATTTTCCGTTACCGTGCCAACATAGCCGACTTTTACGCCATCAATTTCTTCGACGTGGGAAGCCTCCAGAAGAGGCTTCCCATCCTTGAACACGTTGGCACCCAAGATTGGGTAATCAGAGCTATCAGCGATACGCCCTGTAAGGTCTTCGGTACCCTTATCAAACTCATGGTTACCTACAGCAGTCACCTTCATACCCATCTCGTTGAGGGCTTCAAGGGTGTACTTGTCATCAGAAATTGCAGAGACAAAGGCAGAGCCGCCCACGTTATCGCCCGAGGAGGTCAGGTTGAATTCCTGTCCTTCATTTACCTGCTTGATAAGGGACTGCAAGCGAGCCACGCCGATTTCATCGCCGGCCTTTGCTGGGTCACCAATCTTGTCTTCTAAGTGACCGTGAATATCGGTGATATTGGTGACGGAGATGGTGGTCTTGTTTTCCTGTGCTACCGCCTGCGCGCCGGAGAGAGCAACGGCGGAAACGGTAGTGGCGGCCACAAGCTGGCCGATGCGACGGAACTGCATTGAAGTACTCCTAGATAGTAGAAAGCGACAGGATAATTTATATCGCTTTGCTAACTACTTGGCAGGAGAAATTAAGCTTGCTTGCTGGAGTTTTACCTTGCAGCAGTCAAGAATTCACATACAAGTAACCTCCCCGATGCCTTTGCGTTGCTTGCCCCGCCCCTCCTTGAGGGTGGGGCACAGCGCCTTAGGCGGTTACGCGGTAAACGTCAAAGACGCCTTCGGTATTGCGCAGTGTGGTCATCAGGGTTCCCAATTGCTTGGTGTCCGAAACGGAGAATGTGAACCGTACCGTCGCGATATGGTCATCGCCGCGGTTAGAGTTCATGGTCAAAACGTTGATGTTTTGATCGCTCATTACCCGAGTGAGCTCCGAAAGGAGGCCCTGACGGTCGAGGGCTTCCAATTGCAGCGTCGCGGAGAAAGCGCCCGTTGCAGAGGTACCAGAAGACCAGGCCACCTCCAACATGCGCTCTGGTTCTGCCTTGAGCTTTTCCGCGTTTGTGCAATCGGCTCGGTGCACGGAGACTCCCCCGCCGCGGGTAACGAAGCCGAAAATGGCATCGCCCGGCACGGGCTGGCAGCATTTGGCGAGCTTTGCCATCACATCGGGGCTGCCTTCCACCAAGATGCCGGTGCCCGATGCCGAGTCTTCGGTGTGTTGGGCGCGGGAGTGCTCAATTTCAGACAGTGGCGTGCGGGAGGCCAGGGTGTCGATGGCATCATCTTGGTCGCCGAACATGGCAACCAATTGGTTGGCCACGTGTTGAGCAGATACGTGGCCCGCGCCGATGGCGGTGTACAGCGAATCGACATCGGTATAGTGCAGCTGCTCCGCCACCTGCTTCATGGAGCTGGCAGTAAACAGGCGGTGCATTGGCAAGCCACCACGCTGGACTTCAGAAGCCAGGGCATCGCGACCGGCTTCCAAGTGTTCTTCGCGGCGTTCCTTGGCAAACCACTGCCGCACCTTGGTCTTGGCGCGAGCAGACACGAGGAAGTCTTGCCAATCGCGGGACGGACCTGCGTTGGGATCCTTCGAGGTAAAGATCTCCACCTTGTCGCCGGACTTTAGCTTCGATTCGAGCGCGACGAGCTTGCCATTGACCTTGGCACCAATACACCTATGTCCCACCTCAGTATGTACTGCGTAGGCAAAGTCCACCGGTGTAGAACCGGCAGGCAGGTTCACCACATCGCCCTTCGGGGTAAAGGCGAAGATTTGCTTGGCGGTCAGGTCGTAGCGAAGCGAGTCGAGGAACTCATTGGGATCGGCGGCTTCCTTCTGCCAGTCCAGAAGTTGGCGCATCCACGCCATCTGGTCCACTTCTTCCTGGTGACCCGAGTTCTTGCCCTTGGTTTCTTTGTAGCGCCAGTGAGCAGCCACACCGAATTCGGCGTTGTAGTGCATCTCGTGGGTACGTACCTGGACTTCCAAGGTAGCGCCGCCATTTGCCAGCACCGTGGTATGCAGGGACTGATACACGCCGAATCGCGGCGAGGAAATATAGTCCTTGAAGCGCCCCGGCAATGCCTGGTAGATCGAGTGCACCACACCGATAGCGGCATAACAGCTATTGACGTCCTCGACCAAAATGCGGATTCCTACAAGGTCGAAGATCTCCGCGAAGTCACGGCCGCGCACGATCATCTTTTGATAAATGGACCAGTAATGCTTTGGGCGGCCCATAACCTCGGCTTCAATGCCGTTTTCCTTCAGCGCCCCGCTGACCTGGCTAATGATCTCCTTCAGCGCGCGGTCGCGCGAGGGGGCGCGATCTGCCACCATCCGTACGATTTCGTCGTACTTCTTCGGATACAAGATGGCAAAGGACAGATCTTCCAGCTCCCACTTCACGCTGGCCATGCCGAGGCGGTGAGCTAGCGGCGCGATGACCTCTAGGGTCTGCCGCGCCTTCTTAGCCTGTTTTTCGGGCGGGAGGAACCGCATCGTACGCATATTGTGCAGGCGGTCGCTGACCTTAATGACCAGGACTCGGGGGTCGGTGGCCATGGCGACAATCATCTTACGAATGGTCTCAGCCTCTGCGGCCGACCCCAGTGCCACCTTGTCCAGCTTGGTCACGCCATCGACCAAGCGAGCCACCTCCGGACCGAAATCTCGGGTGAGGTCCTCTAGTGAGTAGTCCGTATCCTCCACGGTGTCGTGCAGCAGTGCTGCAACGATGGTGGTGGTGTCCATACCGATCTCCGCTGCGATCGTCGCCACGGCGAGCGGGTGGGTGATATACGGTTCTCCGGATTTGCGAAAGACCCCCTCATGGAGCCGCTCCGCGGTGTCATAGGCGCGATTGAGCAGATCAGCATCGGCCTTGGGGTGAAACTTGCGGTGGATGGACATCAACGGGTCCAGCACCGGATTCACCTTCACTCGGCCGCCGGTGAGCGAACGAGCTAGGCGAGCCGACATACTGCGCATTCCGCCGCCGGACTGGCGCTTTACGGGTTTGTCCATGGCCAAATCTACCGCCCTTCACAGTGTCATGGGCCTTGTGGCCTCATGTCCAACTAGATCGTGCGATCTAGCTTAGACATCCCATCTTAGTCTGTGGCATTCAACACAATGAGCGGTGGGCCGGATAAACGCTCACGACCGTTGAGGCCCTTGACCTCCAGCACCACCACATTGCCAGCGACTTCGGCACCTGCGGACTCAAGCAAAAGCTTGGCACCGTGGAGGGTGCCACCGGTCGCCAGGACGTCGTCGACAAGCACTACGCGTTTGCCCTTGATGTCAACGCCGCTGGCTGGAATCTCCAGCGCCGCGGAGCCATACTCCAGCTCATATTCCTCGGTATATACCGGTGGGGGAAGCTTGCCTTTCTTGCGGATGGCCAAGATACCCAGGCCCATCTTGTAGGCGACGGCCGAGCCGAGGAGGAATCCACGGGCGTCTAGGCCGCCAATCATATCTGCGCCCAATTCCTCGCAGGCGGCCGCCAAGCCGTCCACTACGGTGCGAAATGCCTCTGGGTCCGCCAAGACTGGGGTGAGGTCCTCAAAGAGGATGCCCTCCTCTGGGAAGTCTTGAACGAGGCGAACCTTGTCCTTGAGTGCCTGTGCTGCTGATTCGTAGTGCGAGCTCATAATCTTCCTTGAGAAATTTTTGCGAGAGGTCGTTAACGGCCGCTGTGTGCAGCCTAGTTCTTTTCAGCTGGGGCGGTGCTGTGCCAGCGGTCCATATTCCAACCGATGCCCGAGACGCCAGTGTACGGCAGGAGACCTTCCACGTCGCGGCGGACGAGGAAGACCCGCGGCTGCGCTGAGAGAGGAATGGATGGCACATCCTTCCACAGAGCCTCTTCTGTCTTCTTCAGCTCCGCAGAGTTCTTCATACTGGACTCCACCGTGGAATACTCCGTCTGAGGATCGACTGGACCGAGGAAGGCATCGACGGTAGGCGCCCAGGTTTCCGGATCCATTTCCAAGTAGTGCTGGGACATGAACTCCGCGGACGCGTCCTCGATGGTGATGCCGGCAGGCTCACAGGATGCACGAAGTTGTTCCACCATGGCGGCATAGCGTTTGTCTGGCCCTAAATAGCCGACCTTGATGGTCGTACCGTTGAGATCACCGGCCTTGGCTAAATCGGTGCCTTGGTGTTGCTTGCCCACCTTGTCTAGACCGCCGGCAACCGGGTTGGTCGCGGAAACGGTACGCAGGTAAGCCGGTGGTACCTCCACACCAGAGGCCGCTGAGCTTGCTTGCGCAACCGCCTGCTGATCGACGCAAGCGGCAAAGCTCTCGCGTGCCCACGGCTCCGCGAATACTCCGGCTTCAGATAGCGTGAGCGTATCGGTTAGCTCGCCAACCATTGGAGTGGCCTCGTAGGGGGACTCCCCTGCCTCATCCTTCGTGCTGTCCAGCCAGTCAGGGTTTTCACTTGCGGCATCCACTACGCGCAACGCACCTTTATCTGCAAGCTTCTGTGCGTCAGCATCCGAGGGCCAGACCACAACATGATCCTCGACCGGGGCGTCTCCGAAGTACTTTTCGTTTGCTTTGAGAATGATCTCCCCTTCGTCGCCTACCTTGTCAATGACATAGGGTCCAAAGGAGACCTGCAGCTCGGGATCTAGTTGATCCTTGGCCACGGAAAAGCCATAGCGCCATTCCTTAGCAACCGGCGCAAGCGCCTGCATGTCTTCGACCGTGAGTGCCGCGTTGAGTTCGGCAATGCTCAACCCGGACTTTTTAGCCAGCGCATGGGCCGGCATGACCGTGCCGGCGCCAAACATGTGGCGCCAGCGCTGCCCCTGATCCTTCTTAAAAGTCAGGGTGAACGTTTTGCTTTGGGGCTCACAGCTAAAATCCGCGATGTCATTCATCAACGGCATATGGGAGGCAAATTCAGCTGGATGAGTACCGGCCACATACGTCAAAAAGTAGTCATCACAGGTAACGGGAGTGCCATCGGAGAATACGGCGTCCTCCTCTAAAGTGAGCTGGACGCTGCGCTGGTCGCTGCCGGCGACGGGCGGAAGTTCCTCGGTCTCAACTAGATCCGCATTGGGGATCAGCTCGCCGGAGGGCCCGGGCACAAAAAGGCCCGGATAAAGCCGCGTAGACAGCAGTCCGGCGGAGGTAGCATCACCAAAGGAGGTGCCAGCGTTAGTGGTGGCCAAGCGGGAATTTACCTGGTAGCCAAAGTATCCATAGGATTCTGGCTCCTGGGGAGCACTAGACGAGTCCTCCTCGCCGCCCTGCCCGCTACAGGCAGAAGCAGCCAGAGCTAGAGCCGAAACGCACGAGGCAACGACCTTTCTTCCCCAGTGACGATCACTAGAACTGCTCTTGGATTCAAACACCGTAATTCGCCCTCACTTCAGCTACAACTCCGCCAAAATTTTACTATCGGAGGCTACCGGCCCGGGCGCCAGGTAGCGCCAGGGTGCCCAGTGGACTCGGACGGATCATCGTCGATCTCAGCCGGGGTGGTCTTTGCGCTCACTGGTGAGACCACGGTGCGGCCGGAGGATGCTGCGCCAGATTCAGCCTCGGCGTTCTCGTCCTCGCCAGCGCGGTAGTCCGCGACCCGCTTGTTGTGACGCTTGATCTTCTTGGACATATTGGCGAGGGTCACGACCAGCGGCGTAGCGAAGAAGATGGAGGAGAAAATGCCCTCGACCACGCCGATGAGCTGAATGAGCGCCAAATCGCGAAGGGTACCGATACCCATGAGCCACACGGCCACCACGAAGAGCGCGATGATAGGCAGCGCAGAAATAACCGAGGTAGAAATCGAGCGCATGACCGTCTGGTTAATAGCCAAGTTTGTCAGCTCAGCATAGGTCTTCTTGCGCTGGCCTTCGAGGCCTTCCGTATTCTCGTTGATCTTGTCAAAGACGATGACCGAGTCATACATGGAGAAGGTCAGGACGGTAAGCAGACCAATGATGACGGCCGGGGAAACTTCGAAGCCAAACAGGGCGTAGATACCGGCGATGATCACGCCGTCTGCAATCAGCGCGATAATTGCGGCAAAAGCCATGTTCTTCTGCAAGCGAATGGCCACGTAGACGGTCGCAGCTACCAGGAAGACCAGCATGGCAATGAGCATGCGCTGGGTAATAGAAGAACCCCAAGATTCGGAAACCGTGGACGAGCCAATGGCATCCGGTGTGGCCTTGCCGTTTTCATCCTTCGGCTGGAAGTTGTCATAGATAGCCGTGCGGGCCGCATTCACGTCCTCTTGGCTCAAGCGCTCAGAAACGATTTCCAAGGTCTCGGAATCGCCAGCGCCCACGATGTGAACCTGCTCGGGTTCGACACCGGTGGAGTCTTCGAAGACCTGGCTTACCTCATCTTCCTTGAGGTCGCCTGCCGGCATCGACAACGTGGTGCCGCCTTCGAAGTCAATCGAGAGCGAGAAACCACGAATGAGGATTGCGGCCACTGCGGCCACGATCAACGCGGCGGTGATGCCGTACCACAGCTTGGTGCGACCGATAAAGTCATAACCGCGCTCGTCCTCGTAGAGGCGGTCCATCCGGGAAATCTTGTGCTTAGTCGAAACAGCCATGCTTATTTCTCCTCATCTTCCGCAGCATCTACGGGACGCGCGGTGTCTGCGGCAGAATCTCCTGCCGTTTCCTTGGTGGCTGGCTCCTTCGCGTTCACGGACTCAGGAGCGTTTGCTTGACGACGTCCCGATCCGAAGTAGCCACGCTCACGGCGCTCTTCCACTAGGGCGTAGATACCACCGAGGCCGTTCATCGAAGGTTTAGCAGCAGCCGGACGGCGGCCGACCATCTGCATCAGTGGTGCCATGACCAGGAAGGATACGACCAGGTCGAAGACGGTGGTCAGGCCCATGGTAAAGGCGAAGCCCTTCACCTCACCGATGGCGAGGAAGTAGACCACAACAGAGCCAATCAGGGTCACCGCGTTACCGGTCACAATGGTGGCACGAGCGCGCTCCCACGCCTTTTGCGTAGCGGAGCGGAAGGTGCGCCCCTCGAGGAGCTCGTCCTTGATGCGCTCGTAGTAGACCACGAAGGAGTCAGCAGTTGCGCCCACACCGATGACCAGACCGGCGACGCCGGAAAGGTCGAGCGAGTAACCGATCCAGCGGCCCAGCAGAACCAGGGAACCATAGGTCAGGAGACCAGAGGCAATGAGGAAGATGAGGGATACGCCGGCAAGCGCGCGGAAGTAGTACAGCGAGTACGCCATCACGAGTGCCAGGCCAACCAGGCCTGCAATGAGGCCGGCTTGCAGTGCGGCCTTACCCAGTGTTGGTGGAATGGACTCTACGGTGCCACCCGGCTCGCCATTTTCACCGGCGAAGGACAACGGCAGTGCGCCATACTTCAGGTTATTAGCCAGGTTTTGTGCCTCTTCCTGGCTAAAGTCACCAGTAATGGAGGTAGCAGAGCCAACTGGAGTTGCTCCCTGAATAACCGGTGCGGAAATAACCCCAGAGTCAAGGGTGATGGCCACTTGGTCCTTGAGGTGTTCCTGCGTCAGGTCTGCCCAGGTCTGCGAACCGTTCGGGCCATCACCGGTCTTGAAGGAGAAGTTGATCTCCATCTGGCCGGACTGACCGTTAAGGCCGCCTTCGATAGGAGAATTGGTATCGATCTCGTTACCGGTGAGGCGGGTACCGTTTTCGTCCTTGATGCCATTGAGAAGCGGTGCGGGCTCCAAAACGTACGGGTTGCCGTTGGAGTAGTCACAGGTCACAAATGGCTTTGCAGGATCATCGGCGCCGGCCAGTGGGTCGCTGCTGCCCTGGCAGGTCATCAGCGCGGAGGCTGCCGCCTGGGTGGTCGGGTCCTCGGACTGACGGTCCTTCAGGAGCATCTCCGTAACTTCATCGCGGCGCTTAGTCTGCTCAATGGAGTTGCTTGGCTCCTCAAGCGGCTTGGCGCTGACCTTAGGAGCCTCCTGTTTCTTTGGCTCCTTGCCAGTCATCTGTGCTTCTTGCTGAGCGATGCCCTTGGTCATCTGTTCCATCTGCTTATTGGCCTCGTCAGCGCTCAGTACGTCGTACTTCACCCAGCGATTGGCCATATCTTCCAGCTCTTTATTGAGCTTTTCCATATCCGGCATGGATGGCTTTGCCACCGGACGGAAGAACAGCTGCGAGGTCTGGCCCACGGCCTGAGCCTGGGAGGCGTCCTCACCTGGCACGGTAATGACCAGGGTATTGCCGTTGATGACAACCTCAGAACCAGAAACGCCCATGCCGTTAACACGCTGTTCCAAAATATTGCGTGCTTGCTTGAGTTGGTCTTGGGTAGGTTCCTCGCCTTGCGGCGCCAGTGTTACGCGGGTACCGCCCTGCAAGTCGATGCCAAGCTTTGGGGTGCTTTGACGGCTACCAGTTAAAAAGATAAGCGCATAGATAACAACCACAATGAGAACGAAGAGCGCGATCGCGCGCTTCGGCCATTGGCGTTTGCTATTTTTCATAGCGCCACGGGTTTTTGCGGACAACGATAATCTCCTGTGCTGCTTATAACAGGGTGTTTAAACATTAAATACGGCCCCGCCACATGGCGCAGGCACGTCAACAACGCACAATCGTACGTCATCAGGCGAAGTTTTCCTTAACGAGGTCCGGAAAAGACTCAAAGTGTGATGGGGTCTACGCTCCGCGAAGGCCCCGCCTACCTAGCAAACGTTAAGGCAACTCTTAGGAAATAGCCGGCTATTCCTTCTCCTGGCCGTCAAACGGAGGATATTTCTCATCTGGCAGGTTATCTGCCGCATCGTTCTTCTCTTCCCCAGCAGCGGGACGCGCCAGGTCATTGGCTTCTTGTTCGGTGCGAATCACGGCCATCTTGTCAAAAGTAACCACCACACCAGGGGCGATTTCTAGGTCCACATCCTTGTCGCCAGTGCTGCGCACCACGCCGTGCACGCCGCCTGCCGTAACGATGGCGTCGCCCGGCTGCAGGGAATTCTGGAGAGCCTGCATCTCATTTTGGCGCTGGCGCTGCTTTCGCATGGCCATAAACGAGGGAACGACGAAGAGGATGCCAATAATGATGAGAATGATGATTTCCATAGCACCCTAGTGTGCCAGACGGCGGTGTGCACAGAAACCCCAAGGGGGCATCGCCAAGCAGGCTAGCCTCTGAATTAAAACAGCCCAGCCGCGCCCTCCGGCGGGGTAAGCCCCAGGTGCCGCCATGCTGCGGCGGTAGCTACACGGCCGCGCCCAGTGCGCGCAACCATCCCGGCACGAACCAGGTAAGGCTCACACACCTCCTCTACCGTCGAGGGCTCCTCGCCCACTGCGATGGCCAGTGTGCTCACGCCTACCGGTCCACCGCCGTGCCCCTTAATCAAGGCATTGAGCACCGCCCGGTCGAGGCGGTCAAGACCCATGTCATCCACGTCAAAGACTTCGAGCGCTCCCTGGGCCGCACTGAGATCAATCAGTCCGGTGCCATTGACCTCGGCATAGTCGCGCACGCGGCGCAGCAAGCGGTTAGCAATACGCGGGGTTCCGCGCGACCGAGAGCCAATTTCTACCGCCGCATCGTGGTCAATTTCCACGTCCAAGATGTGGGCGGCGCGCTTGATCACCTGGGTGAGATCAGCCGTGTCGTAGTACTCCATCTGCGCGGTGAAACCGAAGCGGTCGCGCAATGGGCCGGTGAGCATGCCGGCGCGCGTAGTCGCACCTACCAGGGTAAATGGCGGGATCTCTAGCGGAATAGAAGTAGCGCCAGGTCCCTTGCCCACGATGACGTCAATGCGGAAGTCCTCCATTGCCATGTACAGCATTTCTTCTGCTGGCCGGGCAATGCGGTGAATCTCATCGATGAACAAGACATCGCCTTCCATAAGGTTGGAAAGCATTGCGGCCAAATCACCGGCGCGCTCCAAAGCAGGCCCGGAAGTCATACGCAGCGAGGTGCCCAGCTCCTGGGAAATAATCATCGCCATTGTGGTCTTGCCTAGGCCCGGCGGCCCTGAAAGCAAAACGTGGTCGGGCGTCACCCCACGGTTCTTTGCCCCCTTAAGCACAAGGGAGAGCTGCTCGCGCACCTTGGGTTGGCCGATAAACTCCTCGAGCGACTTTGGACGCAAGGAGCGTTCAATATCATGCTCCTCGGAGTGTGCGGTCGCATCCACATCGCTATTGCGCTGGGGGGTGTGCGCCGCGCCGACGCCCTCAGGGAGATTGAACTCGGTGCGCTCTATATCGGACATGATTTTTCAGCCTTCCTGCCGGTTATTTCTTCTTGCCCAGCTGCGCCAGCGCCGCACGCAAGAGAGAGGACGTATCGGCATCGGGATTGTCCGCGTAGGCGGATTCCACCACGGGACGCGCTCCCTTATCGGTAAACCCAAGGCCAATGAGTGCCTCAGTCACGCTTTCTACCACGGCACCACCGGCCGGCGCGACGGCGGTATCAACGGAGCCTGCGGCTGCGGGCTCGCTCGGCGCAAAGGCCGCTACCTTATCTTTCAGCTCTAGCGCCAAGCGTTGGGCCATACGCTTGCCAACGCCCGGGATAGACTGCAGCGCCTTCACATCTTCCGCACCAATTGCCGCCGCGAGCTCCCCTGCCCCCATGACCGACAGCGCCGCCAGAGCAAGTTTAGGCCCTAGGCCGGACACGGATTGCAGCACATGGAACATCTCGCGATCCTCATCAGCGCTAAAGCCATAGAGAGTCAGAGAATCTTCCTTGACCACCAAGTTAGTAAGAACCGTGGCCTGTTCCCCGCGGCGCAAGGTGCCCAGCGTTTTTGGGGTGGCTAAAAACTTGTACCCCACGCCTGCACAGTCGATAACCCCATGGTCGAGTCCAATATGGATTACCTCTCCACGCAGTGCAGCAATCATTGGCTTCTTTTCCTTCCACTCTCAGTAAAATTCCCTAGCGCTTTTTGCCCTGGCCGCGCACGCCGCTGGTCTTAGCACCAAGCCCGAGACCGGTATGGTCCATCCGCACAATGGCAGGGGCACGCCAGCAGTGGCACACCGCCAACGCAAGAGCGTCGGCGGCGTCGGCAGGCTTGGGCGGTTCAGTCAACCCCAGAATACGGGTAATCATGGTGGTCATCTGCTTCTTATCAGCGCGCCCGTTTCCAGAGATGGCCTTTTTGACCTCGGACGGGGTGTACATGTACACCGGAATATCGCGTTCAGCCGCGGCTAGCACCAGTACCCCTACGACGTGGGCCGTTTGCATGACTGTGGACACCTGGCCGCGTTCGAAGACGCGCTCGATCGCAACCACATCTGGCGAATAGTCATCCATCCACTCTTTCGCCGCCACCGAAAGGCGCAGGAGGCGCTCCGTCAAGTCCTTATCGCTAGGGGTTCGCACCACGCCGACAGAAACGGGAAGGATTGCTCGGCCACGACCAGCCTGAACCACGGAAAGTCCGCAGCGCGTCAAGCCTGGGTCAATTCCCATCACACGCATTCCCTCTAGGTTCATCTCTCCCCCATTGTCATGTCGGCACCACTGTGCACCGCTTACTGCCCCATTATGGACTACACACAGGTGTTCTACAAGCGTAGCATCCAGCTGTACCATAACGAAGCGCCGGCAACGTCTCCGGCGGGCAATACCCACGGAGCGCTACCGGCGCTAAGAGCCGCCTTTACGGCGAGGTGGTTAGTCCTCGTTCAGCTCGGCTATAACCTCATCGGAGAGATCCATATTGGTGTAGACGTTTTGCACATCGTCGGAGTCTTCCAAGGCATCGATGAGGCGGAAAATCTTCTTGGCGTCATTGGCCTCCAGCGGCACCTCGACAGACGCACGGAAGTCATTGTCGGAGTCATCGACCTGAATGTCGGCGTCCTTGAGCGCGTCTTTGACTGCCTGCACGTCCGTCGGCGCGCAAACAATCTCAAACTTCTCGCCCTGGTCCTTGACCTCTTCCGCGCCTGCTTCCAGCACGGCCATCAAGACGTCATCCTCCGTCAGCTCGCCCTTTTCCACCAAGACGTAGCCGGTACGGGTGAACATGTAGGCCACAGAGCCGGACTCCCCCAGGTTGCCGCCGTTCTTGGACATCGCGGTACGCACGTCGGTCGCCGCACGGTTGCGGTTATCCGTAAGACACTCAATAAGCATAGCTACGCCGTTCGGGCCGTAGCCTTCGTACATGATAGTTTCCCAGTCGGCGCCGCCGGCTTCTTCACCGGAACCGCGCTTGCGAGCACGCTCAATATTGTCATTGGGGACAGAGGCCTTCTTGGCCTTCTTGATCATGTCATCAAGGGTTGGGTTAGCCGCTGGGTCACCACCGCCGGTACGAGCCGCCACTTCGATGTTCTTGATCAGCTTGGCAAATTCCTTGCCACGCTTGGCATCATTGGCAGCCTTCTTATGCTTGGTAGTTGCCCATTTCGAGTGGCCTGACATGTAGTCCCTTTCTAATCGGGTGCTGAAACTGGTGGCAATTATACGTGTGCTGCACGAATGCGTGAAAGCGACCCCCTTATAAGCGGGACATTTTTATACGTTGTGCCAATTGCCATGGGCAGAGCCGCTGCCCAAATTTTCATCTAAGTAACGTGTAAGCCCCTCTTGATTCACCAAGGCCACCAGTTCACCCTGCTCTGTAAAAATCTTGCCACGCGCAACCGCCGTTGCATTCGACGCCGTGGGTGATATCTGCTCATACAGCAACCACTCATCCACGCGGAATGGGCGCAGAAACCATATCGCATGGTCAAGGCTGGCCAATTGCACTTTTACTCCCTGATGCGGAATAAGGGCCGAGCGAATCAGCGTCATATCAGACATATAGGTCAGCGCGGCACAGTGAAAGGCTGAATCCGCTGGGAGATGACCTGTGTTGCGGAACCAGATATGCCGATAGCCTGCGCCAGTGCGCTCTGCAGCCACAGGATCGCGCCCCTCTTCCGGCACGAGGCGAATATCCCACTCCTCCCACTCTTTGAGGATGATCCGGGTCGAGTACGGGGCACCGCCACCCATCCGAGCTACTTCCTCGGGTCCTGGCACCTTCGGCGCGGCGTCCTGATGCTGCGGACCATAGTCGCCGTCGCGGTGAAAACTAGCCATGAGAGTAAACAGGAGCACGTCACCCTGGTAGACACGCACCTGCCGGTTGGCAAAGGAGCTCCCCTCCCGAATGCGTTCGACACGGATCTCAATTGGCTGGCTCGCATTGCCAGGGCCTACAAAGTAGCCATGCAGGGAGTGGATGTCTTTGCCGGACACAGTGCGCTGGGCTGCGGCCACTGCTTGAGCAGCAATCTGCCCGCCGAAGGTACGTTCAATTCGCGACTCCACAGCAGGGCCTTTAAAGACATCGGCCATTGTCGTTTCCTCGACGGCCAAGACCTCGCGAATAGATGCCATCTGCACGCTCCTTATGCCCTATATCACTTTCCTAGCAATTGCCGTCCACACTACTCACTGGACGAGCCGTCAGTTTGTTTTTCCAATCCGTCCCCCACATCTGGGCGCAAAAGTGGAGGAATTTTCTAGAAGAAACTATGTCCGCTACCGAAGTAGGCGCGCATTGAATAAAGTCTTTCGAGTGAAACGCATCGCTTCTGTTCCAGCAGTATGGATTGGGTGGGTCATCGCCCGCCTTGTCCTTATTTACTTACTCAAGATTAACCACAATCCCAGGGGCGATGTCGCATATTATTTTGCTGGACGCTTTGGCGATGACCCGACAATGATGACCGAATACCCTCACGCGGGCACGTGGCCCACGGTGCTTTTAGGGTGGCTCACCGGCGAGAATATCACCGCATTCTATATCGGCTTCACCATCATGACCCTGCTTGTTGACGCCGCCTTTTTAGCTCTCCTTCTGCGCCACCACCCGACTCAACCGCGTAGTTTCCAGGCCGCCTGGTTCTGGGTGCTCTTCGGCACCGCAGCTGGCCACACCTTTGTGTGGCGTCTCGATATATTCCCCGCCCTAGCCGTAGCCGGGGCGGCTGCACTACTTGCTACCCGCCCACTCATCGCCTCGGCGATACTGGGCTTTGCCACCACAATGAAGCTATGGCCGGGAGTCCTCGCTGCAGGCCTGGTGGGCCGCTTCAACAAATCCGCGACCTGGCAGCGCCTACTCGCGTTTTTCTGCACCATCGTCGCGGTCTGCACCGTCACGATTGCTGCCTCTGGCACCGAGCGCCTGCTTTCACCGCTGAGTTATCAGGGCGTGCGCGGTCTCCAGTTGGAGTCCATCCCGGCGACGTTCCTGTTGCTGCAGGCACATCGCGCTCCGGGGCGGTGGCATCTGGGCTATGCGCCGTCCAAGAGCTTTGAAATTTCCGGGCCTGGAGTAGATACCGCAATGACCTGGAGCACAATTGCCACCATTGCCATGCTCGTCTTCGCAGTGGGATGGGCGCTGTACCGGCTGTGCGCCGGCGGATGGACCACCCGCACGACCATGGCGTTTTTTACCGTTACGGTCCTGCTTCTTATCGCGACGAATAAGGTTTTCTCCCCGCAATACATCGTCTGGCTGGGCCCCTTGCTAGCCGTGGTGATCCGCCAGCGCCTGCCGCAAGGATTCGCTCCCTTGCGGATATTCCAAGCCTTGTTAGCGTCCTGCACCATTATCGCCGCCGTGCTGAGCACCTTGGTCTACCCATTCAACTATGACTACATCTGGAACCACGTGGGTGAGAACATGTTCGCCGTCTACCTATTGGTAGCCCGCAATATCCTCATCGTTGTCATGGCCATCATCGGACTTGTCTGGTTCGCAGTCGAGGTGGCCCTGGCTTCAAAGATCGAGCGGGCGCAGATGCAGCAGCGACAGGCACCTTCCTCCCCGGCGGATGGTGCGGCTGCTAGCAATGAAGCACAGCCTGTATTCCGCCGCCGACGCGGCCGGCACGCACTTGCGTCCTGAGGGTTAAGGGTCAGAAAGTGTGTCTGGAAACGGGGATTTTTAGGCTCTGACCTTTGAGTTAACGTCAAATATACGCT
>NZ_JASPHM010000039.1:0-645 GCF_030229215.1 Corynebacterium sp. MSK150 | reverse complement strand
CCTTCACGTCGTAAGGCCCCCCTTCTCCCGAAGTTACGGGGGCATTTTGCCGAATTCCTTAACCACAGTTCACCCGAACGCCTTAGTATTTTCAACCTGACTACCTGTGTCGGTTTAGGGTACGGGCCATACACACACATCGCTAGAGGCTTTTCTCGACAGTACAGGATCACCACCATCAACCCCAATGGGTCTACGCATCACGTCTCAACCACAATGTGCAGCGGATTTACCTACCACACGATCTGCACGCTTACACCACCAATCCAATAAGTGGCGTGGCTACCTCACTGCGTCACCCCATCACTTGAACCACACATCAGGCCCCACGACATCAACACCACCAACACTCAAAGAGTCTTAGCAGTGCATCCGCGGTGGTTAGTATCAGTGCTTTATCATGGGCGCGCATGTACGGGTACCAGAATATCAACTGGTTATCCATCGACTACGCCTGTCGGCCTCGCCTTAGGTCCCGACTCACCCTGGGAAGACGAACTTGACCCAGGAACCCTTAGTCATCCGGCGGATAGGATTCTCACCTATCAATTCGTTACTCATGCCTGCATTCTCACTCGCACACAGTCCACGCCTCCTTACGGTAACGCTTCAACCCATGCACGACGCTCCCCTACCCAAACAAAA
>NZ_JASPHM010000037.1:0-768 GCF_030229215.1 Corynebacterium sp. MSK150 | reverse complement strand
CGGATCTTGTGTCCGTAGGAGAGGATGTTCATTGTGAGTCAACAGCGCAAGAAGTACACGCCGGAGTACCGGCGTGAAGCCGCGAACCTTGTAATCGAGTCAGAGCGCCCGATCGCTCATGTGGCTAAGGAGATTGGCGTCTCCGCCGGGCTTTTAGGCCGGTGGGTCAAACTCGAGCGTGAACGCCGAGGGGCCTCGGATGGGATGAGTGAGGCGGATCTTCGTGCTGAGAATGCCCGTCTGCGCCGTGAGTTGGCGGAAGCCAAGATGGATAATGAGTTCTTGTCAAAAGCGACAGCCTTCTTCGCCGCGAAGCAACGCGAGCAGAAAAGTTCGAATTGATGCAGCAGGAGAAGGCAAACTACAGCATCAAACGCATGGCACGGCTATTAAAAGTGTCTCGGTCTGGATACTACAAATGGGCTGATACGCAGCAGAAGCGACTATCTGGCGAAAATGATCGTGCTGCATTTTACGATGGCGTTGACCGAAAGATTCATCAGATTTGGAAAGACTCCGATGAGGTTTATGGTGCTCCGCGGATCACCGCAGAACTTACCGAGCGCTACCAGATCACCCTGAATCGCAAGACTGTGGCTAAGCGGATGCGCATGATGGGCATTGAAGGGATTTCACCGCGTGCCTTTGTCCCGGTGACAACGATTCAATCCAAGCGTAAGTCAGCTCTTCCTGACCTGGTCAAGCGCATGTTTGATACTGGTGAGCTCAACCGAGTGTGGATGTCGGATATTACCTACCTACGCACCA
>NZ_JASPHM010000036.1:0-1010 GCF_030229215.1 Corynebacterium sp. MSK150 | reverse complement strand
CACCCCATTAGGATTCGGTTTCCCTACGGCTACCCCACACGGGTTAACCTCGCGACATGCCGCTGACTCGCAGGCTCATTCTTCAAAAGGCACGCCATCACACACAAACGGTGCTCTGACGGATTGTAAGCACATGGTTTCAGGAACTATTTCACTCCCCTCCCGGGGTACTTTTCACCATTCCCTCACGGTACTCATACACTATCGGTCACACTGAGTATTTAGGCTTACCGGGTGGTCCCGGCAGATTCACAGCAGATTCCACGAGCCCGCTGCTACTCGGGCAACCCAACAACCCACATGCCATTGTCTTCAACTACAGGACTCTCACCTTCTCCGGCAGGCCATTCCAAACCACTTCACCTAACAACAACACACGAGCGGACCATCAGTAGCTAGTCCACATTGGGGCCCACAACACCGCACACACAACCCCTACCAGGTATCACATGCACACGGTTTAGCCTCATCCACGTTCGTTCGCCACTACTAGCAGAATCATTATTATTTTCTCCTCCTACGGGTACTGAGATGTTTCACTTCCCCGCGTAAACCCCCACAACAGCTATGAATTCACTGAAGGGTAACCCCACATAACCAGGGCCAGGTTTCCCCATTCGGACATCCTCGGATCAACGCTCAATTGACAACTCCCCGAGGCTTAACGCAGCCTTTCACGTCCTTCATCGGCTCAGCATGCCAAGGCATCCACCATGCGCCCTTAATAACGAACACACAAACCACCACACACAACAAAAATCATGTAGGTGGCCACACAAGTGAACTTGACAAAAAATTGATTAAAGAAAAAAGAAATCACACAAACACACACAAACAAACCACACAAAGCAGCCCATCTGGTGTGTTTAATGCTCGCGTCCACTATACAGTTCTCACACAACACCCCAACCACACCCTGCCAACACAGGCAGTGTCAACAAGCCTTATGGTCAGGCACAAAAAAGGGGGATAATGCCCCAGACACCCAACAATGCACCAACATACAAACA
>NZ_JASPHM010000035.1:0-1264 GCF_030229215.1 Corynebacterium sp. MSK150 | reverse complement strand
ATTGCACAGCAAGCCCAACCGGCTCCTCAAGGTACCCAAAACAACATCTACGAGACGAAGCAGAAACCCTTCACACCCCCAACAAGCCCACCCACGGAGTTGACAACCTATATAGGAACACCCCCCTTTTCGAGACTGGCTTAGCGTTGTCTTCAACGATATCGTCCATCCAAAACTCGGTTTTCGTCGACGGTTTTGCTGGTCTATATGGACGAAAATGGTGATCCGAGTAGAGTGCTCGTCATTGTGTCACTTCTCAGAGCGCTTGGGGGTTAAACGACAAAAAGTGTGTCCGGAATTGCCGATTTCCCGGGCGTAACCTCTAGGTTTCAGGAAAATATATGCTCCTGGGGCATATATCTGGCTCCCAGACGGAAAATCCACGAAGAGGCTAGCGCTGTGTGCTATGTACGCCGTGGTGTGGTGGCGCAATGCCAAAGAACCAACCACGCTGCTACTGCGGCGGTGAAATGAAACGCAACGGCACCACCAGCAAAGGCACCACCAGATGGCGATGCAAACAATGCGGCGCATCCAGCGTGAAGCACCGCGGCGACATCACCAATGCAGCGGTGTTTACCGCTTTCATTGATCATCTCACCACCGGTGCCAGTCTCGATGTTGTTGCCCACCGCGTGGGATGTTCGCCCCGTACGCTGCAACGCCGGTTTGAACCGTTCTGGCTCATTGATGTGCCCAACCCCACCAATGCACATTGTGGACGAGTTTACGACCAGGTGTTTTTAGACGGCACCTACACCGCCGGCGGCTGTTTGATCGTCGCTGCCACCATCGATCACGTCATTGCCTGGCACTGGTGCAAACACGAAACCACCCGCGACTACCAGCGACTGCTCGAACGCATCGAAGCACCACTGATTGCTGTCATCGACGGCGGCCAAGGAGCATTTAGCGCGATTAGAAAGTGCTGGCCGACCACAAAAATCCAACGCTGCCTCGTCCACGCCCAACGCGTCGTGCGGCGCTACACCACCTCACGCCCGCGCACAGATGCCGGGCGCACCATCTACCAACTTGCACTGAAACTGACTCGGATCACCACCTTGGATGAAGCGGCAAAATGGGGCACGCAACTGCACGAATTCTCTACGATCTACCAAGCCTGGATGGATGAGAAAACCACGGTCAAAGACCCCAAAACAGGTGCATGGACTCGCGTGTGGACACACCACAACGTGCGCAAGGCCTACAACAGCCTCAACCATCTTTGGCGGTCCGAGATGCTGTTTGTCTACCTCAACCC
>NZ_JASPHM010000034.1:0-1307 GCF_030229215.1 Corynebacterium sp. MSK150 | reverse complement strand
TGAAGTGTCCCAGGTTTTGTTCCGTTTGAGTAGATGGGAAAATCTGGAATATGCCGAGAAAATTTGACCAGGATGCGAAGGACCGAGTGGTTCGTCTTGTTGAGGACCGCATCTTGGCGGAAAATATGTCGATGCAAGCCGCGTGCCAGGCAGTAGCTCCAAAGTTGGGGGTTTCATGGCACACAGCTCGCCAATGGACCCAGCAGGCCCGCCGTTCGGGAAACTCCCCAGAACCTGTGCCTGAAGATTTGGCCGCTGAAAACGCGAGGTTGCGTCGTGAAAATCAAGAGCTACGCGATACTAATGAGCTGCTGAAGGCTGCCTCGGCTTTTTTCGCGTCGGAACTCGACCCAAAACGTCGGAAATGATCCGGTTCATCGATGAATACCGGAATCGTTTCTCTGTCGAGTTCATGTGTAAGACGTTGAAGAATAACCGGGCTGGTGGGTTTATCACCTCGCGTGGGTATCGCCAGTCCAAGGCCCGTGGATTAAGTGCTCGTCGTCTTCGTGATGCTGTGCTGGTTGAACGCATTAGTGCTATTCATCGGGATAATTACGGTGTTTACGGTGTGCGGAAAATGTGGCATGCACTCCGCCGTGACGGAATCGATATCGGGCGTGAACAAACTGCCCGGCTGATGCGCCTGGCCGGTGTTTCTGGCAAAGGCAAAGGCGGATCACCGATCACAACCCGAAAAGCTCACGTGCCTGATCTGCGCCCGGACTTGGTGGAACGCGAATTCAAAGCTCAGAGCCCGAATAAACTGTGGGTAGCCGACATTACATATGTGCGCACGAAGAAAGGCTTTGTGTACGCTGCGTTTGTCACTGACGTTTACTCCCGGCGAATCGTTGGGTGGGCGCTATCAGACTCGATGCGCACCGAAGCGTTGCCGCTGCAGGCTCTCAACCAGGCGATCGTGTGTGCTGAGGAAACGACAGGTCTCATTCACCATTCGGATCATGGGTCGCAGTACGTGAGCGTGGTCTACAACGAGCGACTTGCCCAGCATGGCATTGCCGCTTCCACTGGGACGGTTGGTGACTCCTATGACAATGCTTTGGCTGAAAACGTTAACGGCTCCTACAAGAACGAGCTGATCCATACCCGCAGGTGGGATGACGTTATCGAGGTAGAAATCGCGACGTTCGAGTGGGTGTCATGGTGGAACGAGACAAGGCTCCACCAAAGCTTGGGATACCGAACCCCGGTCGAGGTGGAAACCGAATTTTGGAAGCAGAACTCACCCCAAGCAATAATAGAAATCAAGGCAAATGCCTAGGAACAAAACTCGGGGCACTTCA
>NZ_JASPHM010000033.1:0-1429 GCF_030229215.1 Corynebacterium sp. MSK150 | reverse complement strand
CGGCCTAAACGACACGATGTGTTGGTGAGGTTGTACGGCTAGCCGGTCTGGCGTGCTGATATTAGGACTATTTCACTTATCCAGAGGGATATTCCAGCTTCGACCATGAAATACCGCCAAAGGAATGCCGGTGTGCTAGGCACCTAGGCTCACGATGAGGGGATGAGTAAAAATCATCCTCGATGCCCCGTCTGCGGCGGGACATGCACGAAACACGGAACAACGAGTGCTGGGCGCCAACGATGGCGATGCCGCACCTGCAAGGCCACCTTCACCCGCGTGAATAACGATGCTGTGCAAGCCAAATGGTTCCGCCTTTTCATTTCCTGGCTCACCTCCAGCAACAGCTTGGAAGAAACAGCTAAAACCTGCGGTGTTTCAACGCGAACTTTGCAACGACGCTTCACACCGTTCTGGCTTATCCAACCTCCTAGACGCGTTGATAAGCAGCGAATCTACGATCAAGTCTTCATCGACGGCACCTACTTCAACGCCAAGTGCCTTGTTGTAGCTGCCGACTCCAGCCATGTCATCAATTGGTTCTGGTGCACGAAAGAATCCTCCTGGTCGTATATGCGCCTGCTGGACGAGCTAGCCCCACCACAATTGGTGACCTGCGATGGGGATTCCGGAGGGCTTAAAGCACTACGCAGCCTGTGGCCTGATACCCCGGTTCAACGCTGCATTGTCCACGTCAAGCGCAATATCCAACGTGCCACCGGCCTTCACCCCACCTCGCCGATGGGCAAAGCACTACGACGGCTTTCCTTTGAACTACTCGCCGTTGACAACCTAGATAAGGCAGCCGAATGGACCGTAAAACTACAACAGTTCGGCACCGTATTTAGCACCCAGCTCAAAGCCAAAACCTACGTCAAAGACGTTCCTTTCGACCAGATTCCTAAGTCCAAGCGCCGGAACAAAAAATGGTGGTACACCCACTACACCCATCGCGGGATTTACCTGCAGCTAAAGAAGATGAGCCAACAAGGACACCTCTTTGCCTACCTCGCCGAAGCTAAAGAAGGCCAACGGTTTGAACGCACGACCAACAAGCTAGAAGGCGGGGTGAACTCACAAATTAAGCAACTTATGCACACCCACCGCGGACTGCGCGACGAACAACAGCGCATCGCCTGCGACTGGTGGCTGCATCTACATACGCAGCTGCCTGACGATCCTGTAGAGATCGCCAGGCAGCAAAACTGGGGCCAGGACGCACTCGCCAAAGCACAAACCCTAGCCAACCAGGAAAAACAAGCCACCAGCGGCCACGAAGACGGCCGACCAGCAACCTACGACAGTGCCATCGACACTGCCTACAACCACTCTATGGGAATACGCAAAGGCCGCATGCGCTAAACCCCACCAACACAAAATGTCGTTTAGCCCGACACGCCGCAAAACAACACATTCTGTCGTTTAGGCC
>NZ_JASPHM010000032.1:0-1680 GCF_030229215.1 Corynebacterium sp. MSK150 | reverse complement strand
TTTTTGACCCCGTCGGGTTGAGGGGACTGTATTTTTTCTTTGTAGTAATTTTTTGGACGCCAGCACAGGCTTTTGTGGTTTGTGGTGGTTTGTTCTTTTGTTGGGTTTCGGGCTTTTCACGGCCTGTTTCGGATTTTGTTCTGAAATTTTTTTGTGGAGAGTTTGATCCTGGCTCAGGACGAACGCTGGCGGCGTGCTTAACACATGCAAGTCGAACGGAAAGGCCCTGCTTGCAGGGTACTCGAGTGGCGAACGGGTGAGTAACACGTGGGTGATCTGCCCTGCACTTCGGGATAAGCCTGGGAAACTGGGTCTAATACCGGATAGGAGCCATTTTTAGTGTGATGGTTGGAAAGTTTTTTCGGTGTAGGATGAGCTCGCGGCCTATCAGCTTGTTGGTGGGGTAATGGCCTACCAAGGCGGCGACGGGTAGCCGGCCTGAGAGGGTGGACGGCCACATTGGGACTGAGATACGGCCCAGACTCCTACGGGAGGCAGCAGTGGGGAATATTGCACAATGGGCGCAAGCCTGATGCAGCGACGCCGCGTGGGGGATGACGGCCTTCGGGTTGTAAACTCCTTTCGCTAGGGACGAAGCTTTTTGTGACGGTACCTAGATAAGAAGCACCGGCTAACTACGTGCCAGCAGCCGCGGTAATACGTAGGGTGCGAGCGTTGTCCGGAATTACTGGGCGTAAAGGGCTCGTAGGTGGTTTGTCGCGTCGTCTGTGAAATTCCGGGGCTTAACTCCGGGCGTGCAGGCGATACGGGCATAACTTGAGTACTGTAGGGGTAACTGGAATTCCTGGTGTAGCGGTGAAATGCGCAGATATCAGGAGGAACACCGATGGCGAAGGCAGGTTACTGGGCAGTTACTGACGCTGAGGAGCGAAAGCATGGGTAGCGAACAGGATTAGATACCCTGGTAGTCCATGCCGTAAACGGTGGGCGCTAGGTGTGAGGGTCTTTTCACGACTTTCGTGCCGTAGCTAACGCATTAAGCGCCCCGCCTGGGGAGTACGGCCGCAAGGCTAAAACTCAAAGGAATTGACGGGGGCCCGCACAAGCGGCGGAGCATGTGGATTAATTCGATGCAACGCGAAGAACCTTACCTGGGCTTGACATACACTGGATCGCTGCAGAGATGTAGTTTCCCTTTGTGGCTGGTGTACAGGTGGTGCATGGTTGTCGTCAGCTCGTGTCGTGAGATGTTGGGTTAAGTCCCGCAACGAGCGCAACCCTTGTCTTATGTTGCCAGCATTTGGTTGGGGACTCATGAGAGACTGCCGGGGTCAACTCGGAGGAAGGTGGGGATGACGTCAAATCATCATGCCCCTTATGTCCAGGGCTTCACACATGCTACAATGGTCGGTACAACGCGCAGCGACACTGTGAGGTGGAGCGAATCGCTGAAAGCCGGCCTTAGTTCGGATTGGGGTCTGCAACTCGACCCCATGAAGTCGGAGTCGCTAGTAATCGCAGATCAGCAATGCTGCGGTGAATACGTTCCCGGGCCTTGTACACACCGCCCGTCACGTCATGAAAGTTGGTAACACCCGAAGCCGGTGGCCCAAACTTGTTAGGGAGCCGTCGAAGGTGGGATCGGCGATTGGGACGAAGTCGTAACAAGGTACCCGTACCGGAAGGTGCGGGTGGATCACCTCCTTTCTAAGGAGCTTT
>NZ_JASPHM010000031.1:0-1722 GCF_030229215.1 Corynebacterium sp. MSK150 | reverse complement strand
GGGGCGGATTCTAGGGGTCGTTGCAACGATGATGGTTAGTTTGGTTTGATGCTACCGGTTTGTGTGAGGGCGTTGGTCATGACTTCGGCTGGGGTGCGCCAGTTGAGTGCTTTGCGTGGTTTGTGGTTGTGAATGTTGGCGATCATTTCTAGGTCCTCGGCGCTGTAGATGGACAGGTCGCTGTTTTTAGGAAGGTTTCTTCTGAGCCTGCCGTTGGTGTTTTCGTTGCTGCCGCGTTCCCATGGTGATCCTGGATGGCAGAAGTAGATGGGAATGTCAGTGGCCATAGTAAAGGCTTTATGGCCAGCCATTTCGCTTCCTTGGTCCCAGGTAATTGATGACCAGATAGCTTTATCGATTCCTGCAACTGCCTTGTGCAGGGCTGTGAATACTTCTTTGCTGGTATGCCTTCCCGGTAGGTGGCCAAGGACAACAAATCGGCTAACGCGTTCTACTAGCGTGATTACCGCTGATTGGTTGTTTTTACCGAGGATGAGGTCGCCTTCCCAGTGGCCTGGCAAAATACGTTCACTTACCTCATCTGGCCGGTCGTCTATGAGGATCATGTCGTCGACGAAGCGTTGCTGGGCAGGTGTGCTGGAGCGGGTTTGACGTTTCTTGCGTTTCTTTCTACCTGTCGGCAAGTCCAAGCCAAGGTCTTTGAGTCTTCCTTTGGCCTGCAGGTAAAAGGCGTCATAAATCGTTTCGTGACTAATGCGCATGTCCTTATCAGTGGGGTAGTCGATGGGCAGGCGATTAGAAATCTCCTCAGGTGACCATTGTGCCCGCAATTGTGCGCATACATAGTCCCATAGTCTTTTGTTGGCTAGTAGTTTCGGTATTTTCGGCCGCAATCTCCGCGCACAGGCCTTTAACTGGGCTGTTTCCGCACGATACGGGCCTTCAGCACTGTGGTTTCTGCGTACTTCACGCTGAATTGACGATGCGCTACGCCCTAAACGGCGCCCAATCTCACGCAGTGGCACATCTTCGCGGAGAAGATCGGCGATAATGACGCGTTCTTCGAAGCAAATGTAGCGATTGCTGATGCGTTTATACGGATCTACCCCGCTAGGTAAGGCGGGAGGGGCAAGCCTTCCGGATTCGATGACATCATGGCGTTGGCGCAGCGCTTTCATAAGTCTGTTATACGTGCTGGCGTCTTCGCCGACGGGTATGAACTCTTCTCGTCGACCCTGGGATTTGGTGAGTCCTTTTTCGAAATCTAAACGCAGTCGACGATCAATTCCTACTGCCGCGCCAGCATCACCACCAGGCAGGCTCGCCAGCCGAAGGCGCAGATATTCCACTCTTAACTGCGTCTGGCGGACTTTCCGAGCATACTGACTCAACCGGATATGGCACCCAGCTTCCGTAGCTACGGCATAAGCCGCAGAAAGATGCATCCCACATCTTTTAGCAGCTTGGCGTACCGACAGTCCGCTTCGGACTAGCTCTACAAGCTGGAAAGCCTGGCTACCGCGGCGATCAACTCGTTTGGCTTTAAACACGACTGGCAATCCAAAGGCATGACAAAAATTCAAAGCATGCCCGTAATGACAACCAAGCTCACCAGCCGCCGAACGGACACTACGCCCACTGCCAACCAAGGCAACTAAGCCACGACGATCCGATTCAGACAACGAATGAAACGGGCCAATAATCTCAGACACAACAACACCCTCCTAAGGGAAAGTGTTGCAACGACCCTCTGAACTCGGC
>NZ_JASPHM010000030.1:0-2672 GCF_030229215.1 Corynebacterium sp. MSK150 | reverse complement strand
ATAGCCCGCCCAATCGGGTGGACAGACTATGAATCTTCGGTGCCCTGAGGTGGAACTGCTAACAACGAAATGGGGGGCGATGTTGGACGGGAGCGGCATCTACAAGGTTGCGCGGCAGCGCGCCGAAGAGATGTTCGGCTCGCAGGTGCTGCATCCTTTTGGTCCCGACTGGGACGTATTCAAAGTACGCGGCAAAATTTTCTTGCTGTTGACAGCGGTGACCGGTCAACAGCAAATGATCATTAAGGCCGAGCCGGAGGACTGCCAAGCGCTACAGCAGCAGTATCCATTCATTGCGCCGGGCTACCACATGAATAAACGGCATTGGGTTTCCGTCTATCCACACGCAGAGCTGCACCAACAGCTGATAGAGGAGTTGGTCACGGATTCTTATCGTTTGGTGGTAGAGAAGCTGCCGAGAAGGCAGCGGCCGATCGAGCCGTCCTCTGGACACTAAGGCCTTTGCGTTTAGGACAGTGACGAGTCACTTTAGAATTAAAGCCAAGTTGATAGAATAAATCCCATGACCGAGCGCGATGACTACTGGCTGGATGATGAAGAACTCACATCATTTATGTCTCTAATGAGCGTAAATATTCGCTTAACCAATATTTTGGATGCTCAGCTGCGCGATGACGCAGGCTTGAGCTTTTTTGAATATACAGTGCTATCTCGGCTATCGGAGGCGGAAAGTCGCGAGATGCGTATGCGCGATTTGGCGATTACCGCCAATGGATCTTTGTCCCGCTTGAGCCAGGTCGTTACGCGCCTAGAAAAGCAGGGGTGGGTCGTGCGCCAGCCGTGCCCGACTGATGGCCGCACCACCATGGCAAAGCTCACGGATAGCGGCTGGGACAAAGTAGTAGAGACTGCGCCTGGACACGCTAAGCAGGCGAGGAGGTCCGTCATGGATAGCCTGACCCGTACGCAGATTCGCCAGATGCTGCAGATTAATCAGCGGATCATTAAGGCCATCGAGAATGATGAGCGCTACGGTGGGCGCTATTAGCTAGCGAAACGAGCAGGGCTATTTCTTGGGATAGCCGCGGCGGCCCGAGACGGTTTTATCGAAGGGGATCCAAAACCGGAGGGCCGCTTCCTGGTTTTTGGAGATACCGATACGCGGTCCGCACACCCATTCTGGTTCGGTGGTTCGCTCGACAAGCTGTATTGGTTGGTGGTTGTCTTCGAGCGTGAAGCCGAGGGCTTTGCCGAGGTTTCCCGGTCCGCGGGCGAGGTTATGAAAATCAGAGGTGCCACGGCGGGCGAAGGCGATGTCGGCACCCTCGATGATTTCACCGCCACGCAGCAGACAGCCCTGGCCAGTGCCTTCAGGGGCACAGACGATATTGACGTTGCGGTGGATGCCGTAAGAAATATAGACGTAGAACCTGCCCGGAGGACCGAACATGGCCGCATTACGCGGGGTCTTGCCATTGAAGGTGTGTGCCGCGGAGTCCTCGGCGCCTAGGTAAGCCTCGACCTCAGTGAGGCGGATGCTGACCCCGGCATGGGTGAGGGTGCAGCCGAGGAGTTGGGGAGCGACGGCGTCGGCAGTCAGGGCAAAATCAATCATTAACCACGAGCGTAGTAGCGCTTACCTGCCACGGGGGTGCGCAGGAGGCGGTCCAGGCTCACAGGCTCGAGGCCCTTGGCGCGTAGGCCGTCGATGACGCAATCTGCGGCATCCACAGTGGTGGGGTGGATATCGTGCATCAAAACAATGGAACCGGCGCGGGCACCTTGCACGGCCGCGGAGCAGACGTGGTCGGAGTTGCGGTCCTTCCAATCCATGGTGTCGACGTCCCACAGCGCTTGGGAGACACCCTTATCGCGGGTGGCCTGATCCACGGTGGCGTTGGTAGCTCCGTAGGGCGGGCGTACCCAGCGCGTGCCTTGGCCGGTGGCCTTTGTGATGGCGGCATTGCCGGCGTCGATTTCCTGGGATACCTGGTCATAAGACAGGGTGTTGAGTTGGCGGTGGCTCTTGGTGTGGTTGCCGATGGTGTGGCCCTCGGCCTTCATGCGTTTGAGGAGCTCAGGGTGCTGCTCAGCACTAGGGGCGAGAACCATGAAGCTTGCATGCGCGTTCTTGGCCTTGAGCTTGTCCAGCAGGCGGTTGGTTTCGGCGCCTGGGCCGTCGTCGTAGGTGATAGCTACGCAGTTGGCACAGTCGACGCCACCATTATTGCGTGGCTCTGTTTTCTTCTCCTGGGCCGGGGTGGGCGCCTTCTGCTTAGGAGCCTTTGGGGAGAAGGCCTTGGAGGAGATGTCCTCGACCTGCGCGCGGGCGTCATTGATGCGGTGGTTGATTTCGTCTTGGATATTCGAGCTGGAGGACGCAGGTAGCTGTGGAATCTGCGGCAACTGTGCGTTAGCGGCCGCCGGAACGGCAGCGGCAACGAGCACGGTGAGGGCGGAGGTGAGAATGCGACGCATGGTTTTCCTAAGGATGAGCGAAAGTGGACACGATGTGTCCATGACCCTAGCGGCTGCGTGTAACTGAAGTGATAGGACATGCCTACAGTGACCAAAGTGATTTGAGTGGTTCGGGTTTGGAGTTACTTCGCCTGCGGTAGTAAAGTACTTAGGCACTGGGGCATTAGCTCAATTGGTAGAGCATCTGCTTTGCAAGCAGAAGGTCAGGAGTTCGATTCTCCTATGCTCCACAG
>NZ_JASPHM010000002.1:0-255811 GCF_030229215.1 Corynebacterium sp. MSK150 | reverse complement strand
CACAAAAGCCTGTGCTGGCGTCCAAAAAATTACTACAAAGAAAAAATACAGTCCCCTCAACCCGACGGGGTCAAAAAGAGGAAACCAAAAAGTTGAACACAATCACATGCCAACCAATCCATCTCAATGCAGCCGAAACACCAAACAGCATTCAAATGAGTACGTGTTCCACATACCCAACCGGCACACACCAACCAACAAACCACCTAAAGGCCCATTGGCAGACAAACCAATCAACACACAACCATGCACACAAAAAATAAAAAGTACATTGGCACACTATTGAGTTCTCAAACATCATCCACACACCACAAAAAATTAACTTCCCGTTAACCTCTCGTTGGCGGCTCGTACAAACTTACTCAAATCATTGAACCCTGTCAAATCCTTGAACCAAGCCCGTACAAAATTCGCTAAGAAGTAACCTCCCGGCTACCTCGCGGCGACTTGGATTAATGTAGTCCACCACAACCACACAACACAAACCCGCAGGACAGAATGCAAAAATGAAAAATGACGCCCTTCCAACGAGTGGAATGGGCGTCATCTATTGCTGCTTAGCTCAACTTAGCGCCAGCGAAGTTCTTCTTGCCTCGGCGCAGAACGAGCCAGCTGCCATGCAGGAGGTCGTCGGTAGACGGCTCCCACTCTGCCGATTCGATGCGCTGGTTATTGACGTAGGCGCCGCCTTCCTTGATGGTGCGGCGAGCAGCACCCTTGGAATCGGCCAAACCGCTGGCCACCAGTAGGTCAACAATGGTGCGCGGTTCGCCGGCGGCAATTTCCGCGACAGTGGTTTCCGAAAGCGCACCGGCAAGGGTCTTTTCATCAAGCTCGGAAAGTTCCGCCTTACCGAATAGTGCTTGAGCAGCAAACTCGACAGCCTTGGTTGCCTGTTCGCCGTGAACCAGATCGGTCATCTCTTGAGCCAAGCGACGCTGAGCCGCACGCTTATAAGGCTCCTCTTCCACCGCGCGCTCGTATTCCGCAATTTCCTCCTGCGTCAGGAAGGTAAACCAGCGCAGGTAGTCAATGACTACAGAATCACCGGCATTGAGGAAGTACTGGTACCAGGAGTATGCGGAAGTCTTTTCCGGATCGAGCCAAAGCTTTCCGCCGCCAGTAGACTTGCCGAACTTCTGTCCGGAGGCGTCGGTAACCAGCGGTACCGTAAGACCATGTACCTTGGTGCCATCGATACGACGGTTAAGGTCTACGCCAGAGACGATGTTGCCCCACTGATCGCCGCCGCCGATCTGCAATACGCAATCGCGCTCGCGCCGGAGCTGCACAAAGTCATTGGACTGCAAGAGCATGTAGGAAAACTCGGTGTAAGAAATGCCGTCGCCCTCGAGGCGCCGCTTTACGGTATCGCGATCCAACATCGTGTTAAGGGAGAAGTTCTTACCCACGTCACGCAAAAAGTCGATGACGGACATGTTCATGGTCCAATCGGCGTTGTTGACCATGGTGGCAGCCTGCTCGCCGTCGAAATCGATGAACCGACGCAGCTGCCCCTTGATGGCTTCGAGGTTATGGGCCAGGTCTTCCTCACTCAGCATCGAACGCTCGCCGACGTCGCGCGGATCGCCGATGAAGCCAGTTGCGCCACCCGCCAGTGCAATTGGGTGGTGGCCCGCGTTTTGGAAGCGGCGCAGCATGATAAGTGGGACCAAGTGGCCTGCATGGAGGGAGTCACCCGTGGGGTCGAAGCCGCAGTACAGTGCGATGGGGTTCTCGCATGCCTCGCGCAGGGCCTCAAGATCGGTGGACTGGTTAATCAGTCCACGCCATTGCAGTTCATCGATGATATTCATGGGAGTCTTTCTGAGAGTCGAGGTTAAGCTGGCCATTTCTGGGCGTGGTCTACAAGCATCACTGGGATGTCATCCTCAATGGGATAGGCAATGCCCAGCCGCTCGTTGACGAGAACCTGTTTATCTTCCAGATATGTCAAAGGGCCCTTGTCTTGCGGGCAGACAAGGACCTCTAGCAACTTCGGGTCAAGACTCATGCGTCTTATCTTAGCGGGTAGAGGAAGAAGTTGGATCCCCCTACCCCACTTTGGCCTTAGAGCAGGGACGGAACGTTTGCAACCAGGGAGAAGAGATCCTTGGGATCATCGGGGTTGGCGATGATGTCAATCTCGGACTCCAAATCGGTGCCCTTGACGGAATCGCGCAGGTAACGCAGGGCGGAGAAGTCGTTGATGGCGAATCCGACATCGTCGAAGAGGGTGATCTGCTCATCGTCATCGCGGCCGGTGGCCTGGCCAGTGAGCACCTGGTAGAACTCGACAACCGGGAAGTCCTCCGGCTTCTGCTGGATTTCACCTTCGATACGGGTCTGCTCTGGGAACTCTACGAAGACCTTGGACTTGTCCAGGATGGAGCTCTCCAGCTCGGTCTTGCCCGGGCAGTCACCGCCAACGGCATTGAGGTGGACGCCTGGAGCGACGTGGCGCTCAGCCAGAATCTGGTTTTGAGCCTTGTCTGCGGTACAGGTGGTGATGATGTCTGCACCCAAAACCGCCTCGTCGACGCTGGAGCAAGCAGTGATATTAAAGCCCAGTGGCTCCAAGTTGCGCTTGAACTTTTCTACCGCCTCAGGGTCGATGTCATAGATGGTGATGTCCTCAATTCCCATAACGCCGCGGAAGCCAAGTGCCTGGAACTCGGACTGGGAGCCGGCTCCAACCATGGCCATGCGCTTGGAATCCTTGCGTGCCAAGTGCTTTGCCACCATGGCGGACGTCGCGGCGGTACGCAGGGCAGTAAGCAGCGTCATCTCGGCTTCGAAGGTGGGGTAACCATTGTCGACGTCGGCAAGCACGCCAAAGGCAGTGACGGTCTGGAAACCGCGAGCCGGGTTGGAGGGGTGACCGTTGACGTACTTGAAGGAGTACTCCTTGCCATTGGAGGTAGGCATGAGCTCGATAACGCCGAACGGGGTGTGGGAGGCAACGCGCGGAATCTTGTCGAAGCGCTCCCACTCGCGGTAGTCGGCCTCGAGGTAGTCCACCATTCCGGTAATGATGTTTTCTACGCCTTCGCGCTGAATCCAGCGCGCCATATTCTCTACATCTACGAACTTAACTGCGTGGTTCATAAAAGTTCCTTTCTATTTCTTTGGGTGAAGGTCTGTTTGCGGTGCGGCCGGGAAGCTGGAGGTTGGCAGGTGCTTGGCCTTCTTCTCTTCCGCGATGGCGCGAATGCGGTCGCGCCATGCGTACCACATTGCCATAAAGACCGGAACGAGGAGCAGGGTCGACGCAAGTGCAAAAGTACCGATTGGATAATCAAAGGCCATCAAGATAATGACTAGGCCAATGAAGATGAGCACTGCCCAGTCTCCGCCTTCGCCAAACGGCGAGCGGTATCCCGGTCGGGTGTAGCTTCCACTCTTAGCCAGGCGCACAAATTTGAGGTGCGAGAGCGCAACTGCCGCCCAAGACGCCAATGTACCCAAGGCTGCCAGGTTGAGCACGATTTCAAACGCCATCTCCGGCACCACATAGTTGAGGAAGACGCCTACCAAGCCCACCATGGCCGCCATGACGATGCCTCCGTAGGGCACGCCAGACTTGGACATGCGAGCGCCAAACTTCGGGCCGGAGCCGGAAGTGGACATGTTGTACATAATGCGGCCGGTGGAATACAGGCCGGCGTTGAGCGAGGAAATCGCAGCGGTGATAACGACAAGCTGGAAAATCGGGGCCGCCGCACCTACACCGAGGGATTCAAAGAAGGTCACAAACGGCGATACGTCAGCGACGTAATTGGTGTACGGCAGCACGAGCGTGAGCAGCAGCACGGAACCGAAGTAGAAAATCAGGATGCGCAGCAGCACGTTGTTGACTGCACGCGGAATGTGCTTTTCTACGTTCTTGGTCTCGCCGGAGGTGGTGCCGACAAGCTCAATGCCGGCATAGGCGAAGACGACGCCCTGGATGACGATCACGGCAGGCATCAAGCCATTAGGCAGCCAGCCGCCGGTATCAGAAATGAGACTAAAGCCGGTCGGGTCGCCACTCGGGTGGCCAAAGATGAGGACGCCGATGGCCACAAACATGAAGATGAGCAGCGCGACGATCTTGATCAAGGAGAACCAGTACTCCAGCTCGCCGAAGATCTTCACGGAGAGCATATTGAACAGGAGGATGCCGCAGATGACCACGAGCGCAAGTGTCCACTGCGGGACGGAGTCGAGCCACGACGTGTACTGACTAAACCACTTGATGTAGATGGCGACGGCTGTGCCATCCGCCACAAGAGTCATGGCCCAGTTTCCCCAGTACAACCAGCCGGTGACGAAAGCGGTCTTCTCGCCATAAAACTCGCGAGCATAAGACACGAAGGAGCCGGAGCTGGGGCGATAGACGATGAGCTCGCCAAGTGAACGCAAGATGATGTAGCCAAAGAAGCCACATACGAGGTACAGCACGGCGAGGAAGGGGCCCGCGTCTTGCAGGCGGCTGCCGGTGCCCAGGAGAAGGCCAGTACCGATTGCGGAACCGATGGCGATCATCTGTAACTGGCGATTGCCCATTCCCTTTTGCAGGCCGTGGTCTTCCGAGGCGTAGACCGCCTTTTCATTCTCGTGTGGCCCATCTGGGGACGGCGGAGAATTTACTGTCATAGGAGAGATCGTCCTTTCATTACGGTGAACGAGTCTGTTAGGTCACATTCCCTGCAAGAATACTAACGCACCACACTGTTACCCATGTCACCGGTACCCCCATTGTGTTCAACAACGCAGTTGAAGGGTTGGGAATGGGGGTCAATCTCCCACCCCCGCAGCGAGACAAAAAAGAACCGCATGGCCAAAGACCATGCGGTTTTTAAAGCGCACTGAGAATTAGCGCAGCGGCTTCTGCGCCCACGCGCGAGCAGCCGCGGCACGCTCGCGGACAGTCTCGCGCTGCTCAGCCACGCGGACACCAGCGGTGCCGCCCTTGGTGGCACGAGAGGCCACTGCCCCGTCGATAGTGAGTACTTCACGGACGCTAGGCTTCAGCCGCTTGTCGACGTCCGCCAATTCCTCATCGGTGAGCTCCACCAGGTCAACTCCCCGCTCCTCAGCGATGCGCACGCAGGCGCCGGACGCTTCGTGCGCCTCGCGGAAAGGAACGCCTTGGCGAACCATCCATTCGGCCAAGTCGGTAGCCAGCGTGAACCCGCGCGGGGCAAGTTCGCGCATGCGGTCCTCGTGGAAAGTCAGCGTGGACACCAACCCCGTCATTGCCGGCAGCAGCAGGTTAAGCTGCGCCACCGAATCAACGATGGGCTCCTTATCTTCCTGCAGGTCGCGGTTATAGGCCAGCGGCTGTGCCTTTAGCGTGGACAGGAGACCGGTGAGGTTACCAATAAGGCGGCCGGTCTTGCCGCGGGTAAGCTCCGGCACGTCCGGATTCTTCTTTTGCGGCATGATGGACGAGCCGGTCGACCATGCATCATCCAGGGTGACGTAGCCGTATTCCGGCGTACACCAGTAGATAATTTCTTCCGAAAGTCGGGACATATCGACGGCAATCTGCGCCAAGACGAATGCCGTCTCGGAGGCGAAGTCACGAGCCGCAGTGCCATCCAAGGAGTTCTCCGCGGCGGCATCAAAGCCGAGTTCCTCTGCAATGGCTTCCGGATCTAGCTGCAAGGAGGAACCGGCTAGAGCGCCAGAACCATAGGGCGATACAGCCAAGCGCTTATCCAGATCCTGCAGACGCTCAATATCGCGCAGAAGTGGCTGCGCATGGCCCAGTAGCTCATGCGCCAAAAGAACTGGCTGTGCCGCCTGCGAGTGAGTTTTGCCCGGCATAATGGCGTCCGGATGTGCTGCTGCCTGATCAGCCAAGGCATCCACCAAGTCGCTCACCTGAGCCGCGGTATCGCGAATGGCATCGCGCACCCACATGCGAAACAGCGTCGCGACCTGGTCATTACGGGAACGGCCGGCGCGCAGACGACCGCCTACCTCTGGACCCACAATCTCGATGAGCCCGCGCTCCATCGCACCGTGGACGTCCTCGTCCGTGGGCGCTGGGCGGAACTCACCGGAGGCCACTTTCTCCCCTAGCTCGGTGAGGCCGGAGAGCATGGTGTCCAAGTCGACGTCGGAAAGCAAGCCAGCTTTGTGCAGCACCTTGGCATGCGCCTTGGAGGCTAGTACGTCATATGGTGCCAGCACCCAGTCAAAGTGGGTAGATACAGAGAGGGCAAACATCGCCTCAGATGGACCACCCGAGAAGCGGCCGCCCCATAGGGCACCCTCATTAGTCTTATGCGGTTCCATGTGCTCCTACTTCTGCGCGCTGGTAGGGAAACCGCCGTCGCGGTCGCGCTGGTTGGAGATCTGGGTGGACAGGCCGTGCAGCTGCACAAAGCCTTTAGCAGCGGTCTGATCGAAGGTATCGCCAGTGTCATACGTAGCCAGGTCAAAGGAGTACAGCGACTGGCCGGAACGGCGGCCGGTGACTGTGGCGGTACCGGCATGCATGCTCAGGCGGATATCACCGGTGACGTTTTCCTGGGACTCCTCAACGAAGGCATCCAGGGAACGCTTCAGCGGCGAGTGCCAGAGACCGTCATAGACCTCCTCGGACCAGCGGGCATCGGTCAAGCGCTTGTAGCGAGCCAACTCGCGCTCCACGGTGACATCCTCCAGCGCCTCGTGGGCCTGGATGAGGACCATGGCGCCTGGAGCCTCATAGACCTCACGGGACTTAATGCCTACCAAGCGGTCCTCCACCATATCCAGACGGCCAATGCCCTGCGCACCAGCGCGGCGGTTGACCTCTTCAATAATCTGCAGCGGGGACATCTTCTGGCCATCGACTGCCACCGGGATGCCCTTCTCGAAGGAGATGATGATTTCATCCGGGGCATTACCCAGGCTCGGGTCCTCGGTATAGGCGTAGAGATCCTTTGTTGGCGGGTTCCACAGATCCTCAAGGAAACCGGTCTCTACCGCGCGGCCCCACAGGTTCTGATCGATGGAAAATGGCGAGGAAGCGGACTGCTCAATCGGCAGGTTAATCTCTTCCGCGAAGGCGATGGCTTTATCGCGGGTCCAGGCATAATCGCGCGCAGGGGCGATGATTTCGAGGGAAGGATCCTGGGCGCGGAAGGAAACCTCGAAGCGTACCTGGTCATTACCCTTGCCGGTGCAACCGTGGGAGACGTGGGTTCCGCCGAATTCCTGGGCTGCTTTCACCAAGTGCTTGGTAATGAGGGGGCGGGAAATAGCCGATACCAGCGGGTACTGCTTCATGTACATGCCGTTTGCCTTGATGGTGGGAACGCAGTATTCCTCTGCAAACTCATCCTTGGCATCGATAACGATGGACTCTACGGCACCGCAGTCAAGTGCACGCTGGCGAACCGATTCCATATCTTCGCCGCCCTGGCCCAAGTCCAGGGAAACAGCGACTACGTCACCGCCGGTCATTTTTGCCAGGTATGGGATAGCAACGGAAGTATCAAGGCCACCAGAGTAAGCCAAGACTACGCGTGCGGACATGGTTAATCTCCTTGTTCTATTGGAAACAATTCATCTAAGTACATAATATACGATGGTGGTCTGGATTGCCACCACCGCCGTCTAAATATTCCGCGTGGTAAGTGTCACTGCCAGATCTGCTCCCGTGACGCCCTCGCGCGCCAAGACGAAGATGGTGTCATCGCCGGCGATGCAACCAATGACATCGTGCAGCCCCACCCTGTCAATAAAGCTGGCAAGGTACTGGGCCGCACCGGCTGGGGTGCGCAACATGGCTATATTGCCGGAAGAATCATGGGATACCACCAGCTCATCGAGCATGCGGCGCAGCTTTTCACGGGGGCCGCCCACCTGGTCTTCAAATTGCTCCAGCTCACCGCCGACCACGTAGTAGGAACGGCCACCATCGCGCTTTACCTTCTTCGCTCCCAACTCATCCAAGTCACGGGACAAAGTGGCTTGCGTGATGTCGATGCCGTCTGCGAGAAGAAGCTCGGATAGTTGCACTTGGCTGGTGACGCGATTGCGATCTAAAATCTCCAAGATCTTGGCCTGCCGAGCATTGCGGGTGGTCGGGGTGTTCATTACTTAGTTGGTCTCCTTATTTATTTCGAGCAACCAGACAAGAAGCGCTTTCTGTGCATGCAGGCGGTTTTCCGCTTCATCAAAGACGCGCGACTGTGGTCCATCAATTACCTCAGCCGTGACCTCATTTCCACGGTACGCCGGCAAACAATGTAAGAATATTGCATCCTTATGCGCCTTGCTCATTATGGTCGAATCAACCTGATATGGCAGAAACGGCGTACGCCTATCGCGGCCATCGTTTTCCTGCCCCATAGAGATCCAAGTATCTGTGATGACTACGTCTGCGCCTTCAACTTCATCGACGTCATCAGTAATGGTGATGTTGCCCCGCTTGCGCGCGCGGTCGACGAATTCCTGCCGCGGCTGGAATCCTTCGGGCGCGATAATAGAGACGTCCATGCCGGCCGTGGCGAAACCAATCATGTAGGAGTTAGCCATATTATTATCACCATCGCCCAGGTAGACGGCCTTTTTACCTTCAAGGTCACCCAAATTCTCGCGACAGGTCAGCAGGTCAGCCAAAATCTGGCAGGGATGCAGGTCGTCAGAAAGCGCATTCACCAGAGGAACGGTAGCAGTCTCCGCCATCTGGAGGAGATTGTCATGGTCAAAGGTGCGCCACACGATTGCCTCCACGTACCGCGAAAGCACCGCGGCCGTGTCTTGGTAGGACTCCCCTTTGCCCATCTGAGTCGTAGAAGTATCGACGGTAATGCCCTTGCCGCCCATATTCGCTACTGCGGTTTCAAAGGAAAAACGGGTCCGCGTAGACGTTTTATCAAAGAGCACCGCCACGGTCTTAGGCCCCTCTAGTGGGCGCTCTGCAAAGGGATCCTTCTTGAGCCTTTCAGCTAGATCCAAAACGGTTGCTTGTTCTTGTGGGCTGAGATCGTCGTCAGCCAGAAAGTGTCGCAGGCTCATGCCAGTTCCTCCATTATCGTCCGAAGTGTTGTCAGTGCTGTGTCTAGTTCATCGTGGGAAATAACCAAGGGTGGGGTGAGGCGGAGTACATTCTCACTGGGTGCGTTGAGGATGAGCCCCTGTGCAAGCCCATCGCGCACGACCTGCTTAGCCACCGGTTTTGCTAATACAATGCCGAGCATCAGACCGCGGCCGCGCACGCGTTCTACAAGCGACAATTTTTCAATCTCTTGCCGCAGATAGTCACCCTTACGGGTAACTTCCGCAAGAAAGTCCGCATCCACGGTGTCAAGTACTACGTTTGCTGCAGCACAGGCCACGGGGTTTCCGCCAAAGGTGGAGCCATGGGAGCCAGGTTTAAACAAATCCTTGGCGCGACCTCGGGCAATGGTCGCACCGATGGGTACTCCGGCGCCCAAACCCTTTGCCATGGTGATGACATCCGGTTGAACGCCTTCTACCTCGTGGGCGAAAAAGGTACCCGTACGGCCCACGCCCGTCTGCACTTCATCCACCATGAGCAAAATGCCGAATTCATCGCACAGCTCGCTTACCTTCTGCATGAATTCCGCAGGGGCCGGAATGACGCCGGTCTCTCCCTGAATGGGCTCAAGGATGATCGCCGCGGTATCGGTGGGATCTTGCTCTACCACCTGACGCAGGTAGTTCGCGTCCCCGAACGGGTAGAATTCGACCCCGCCCGGTAGTGGGTGGAAGGCGCGCTGCTTATCGGGCTGGCCGGTCAGGGCAAGCGCACCCATGGTGCGGCCATGGAAGCCGTGCTCCGCCGCGAGGATTCGGCGCCTGCCAGTCAAGCGGGCAAGCTTAAATGCGGCCTCGTTCGCTTCGGCGCCAGAGTTGCAGAAGAAGACGCGGGCACCGCTATCCCCTACCCGCCTAATCAACTTCTCCCCGGCGTCGACCACCGGCTGCGTGGCAAAGAGGTTCGAGGTATGCACCAAGGTGCGGGCCTGGTGCGAAACTGCCTGCGCCACCTGCTCATTGCCATAGCCCAAAGAGTTGACAGCAATCCCAGCGAGAAGGTCGATATAGCTCTTCCCCTCCTCATCGGTAAGCGTTGCTCCTTGGCCGGAGACGAGGCCTATCGGTGGCGTGCCGTAGGCATCTACAATCGTCTCCGACCACCGTGTGGTCAAGCTCGGTGGCTTGTTCATGCTGCATCGTCCTTCCTGAAGATGGTCCCTTCGGGGTAGTCGTGTTTGTCATAGTCATCTGGCAGCACCATGGTTCCGACGCCGCCAGGGGTAAATAGTTCTAAAAGCACCGAGTGTCCAATCCGGCCATCAATAACGTGGGCGGCCGATACCCCAGCTTTTACCGCCTTAAGGCAGGACTCCATTTTGGGAATCATGCCGGAGTCCAAGTGCGGCAATAGATGGGATAGCCGGCCACATTCAATCTTTGATACCAAGGACTCACGGTTCGGCCAGTCCGTATATAGCCCTTCTACGTTGGTAAGGATGATTAATCGCTCAGCCCCAATCGCGCTGGCCAAGGCGCCAGCCGCACTATCGGCGTTGATGTTATAAATAGCGCCATCCTCTCCCGGTGCAATGGTCGAGACCACAGGGATGCGTCCGGCCTGGATAATATCCATGACGGCTGCAGGGTTGACCTCTACGATGTCGCCGACCATGCCAATATCGGTAGGTTGTCCATCGATCTCCACCAGCCGTTTCGTAGCCCGAAATAGTCCTGCATCTTCTCCTGAGGTCCCCACTGCATAAGGACCATGGGAATTGATGAGGTTGACCAATCCGCGGCCCACCTGCCCAAACAGCACCATGCGCACGACGTCCATGACTTCCGGCGAGGTCACGCGGAATCCGCCCCGAAACTGCCCTTCAATGCCGAGCTTCTGCAGCATAGAGTTGATCTGTGGCCCGCCACCGTGGACCACCACGGGATGGACACCGACGGTGCGCAAAAAGACCATATCCGCCGCAAAGGCCGCCTTGAGCTCCTCATCCACCATGGCATTTCCGCCATATTTCACCACCACTATGGTGTCCCGATAGTGCTGGAGCCACGGCAGTGCATCTGCCAAGACAGTGGCCCGCTCGTGGTCCCTAAGTCCGCTAATCATTCTCATCTCCTCCCTAGGAGCTATACGCCGAATTGATTTCCACGTAGGCATGGGAGAGATCCGTCGTGCGCACGAATGCCGACCCCGCGCCTCCCGTGCCCAGATCCACGCGAACATCAATATCGGCGCCGCTCAGGTCCACCTCGCGTGCCCCCGGCGTGCCCGTTGATGCTAGACAGACCGGCTGGTCATTGAAATAGACGGAGATGTTGTCCGGATCCATTTCTGCATCTGCCATTCCCACAGCGGCGAGGACACGTCCCCAATTAGGATCGGAACCAAACATGGCGCACTTAAATAGGTTGTCGCGGCCCAAGGTGCGCGCGGCATTGAGGGCCTGGTTATCCGTAGCCGTGCCCTCTACCGTGATTTTGACGCGCTTAGTCACGCCTTCCGCATCCGCTTGCAATTGGTCCGCAATGTCCGCGCACACCGCGAGCACCGCCGCATCAAGGTCTTCTTGGCTGGGTGTAATCCCCGATGCCCCAGAAGACATGAGGATTACCGTGTCATTGGTGGAGGTAGACCCATCTACGTCGAGGGTGTTAAAAGTCTTGGCTGCGGCCTTGTCTAGGGCGCTGTGGAGTGCGGGAGCACTCGCGGCGGCGTCGGTAGTAAGGCATACCAACATTGTTGCGAGAGAAGGAGCCATCATGCCTACTCCCTTGCCCATGGCCCCCACCGACCAGCCGTCCGTAGTATAGGTGGCTTCTTTGGTCACGGTATCGGTGGTCATAATGGCTGCGGCTGCCGCGTGTGCGTGTTCCGCACTCGTGCCAAGGCCCTTCACTACGTCGGCCGCACCAGCCAACACCTTGTGCATTGGCATGGGCTCACCGATAAGTCCCGTCGAACAGGCGGCAATGTCTCCCTCGGGAAGGCGCAGGGAGTGAGCGACCTCGGCTACCAGCGCAGCGGCGTCCTTGTCGCCCTGCGCACCATTGCACGCATTGGCGTTTCCAGAATTGAAGATGACCGCAGCCAATTGACCATCGCTGATCGCTTTGCGGGAGAGTTTCACCGGCGAGGCCACCACGCGGTTGCGGGTAAAGACTGCCGCCGCGTCGAAGCGAGGTCCGTTATTGACCACCAAAGCCATATCGGGCGTGCCGGAGGGCATAATCCCCGCTGTAGTTGCGCCGGCGCTAAAGCCGGCGGGGCCGGTGATCCCAGCTGTACTCATTGTATTCTCCTAGTGTTATGGGGCTACGGCCGCTTGCGGCAGGCCCGAGGTTTCATCCCAGCCAAGTGCCAGGTTCATGCATTGCAACGCGGCGCCAGCCGTTCCCTTGCACAGGTTGTCTAGCGCTGATGTGACAACGAGCCGTCGGGCGCGTTCGTCCACGTGAGCTTGGATATGGACCATGTTGGTGCCCACGACGTTCTGGGTTTCGGGTTGCTGCCCGGTGGGAAGGACGTGGCAAAAGGGCTCTTGGACATAAAAGTCGCGGAATGCTGTCTTCACGTCACGCTTGCCGACGCCCCCTTTAAGCCCCGCCGTAGTCGTCGCCAAAATCCCACGGGGCAAGGGCGCGAGAACCGGTGTAAAGCTAACGGAGAGCTTCTCCTTGGCAAAAGGCTGCAGGTTTTGCAGGATCTCTGGGGTGTGCCGGTGCGTCCCGCCAGGCTTATATGCTTTGAGGTTTCCCATGGTCTCCGCGCCAAGCTGCGCTACAGAAGCTTTCTTCCCGGCACCAGAGACTCCGGTGATAGCAATGACCGAAAGGTTTGGCTCAACGAGCTCGTGCGCCACGGCCGGGAGAACCCCAAGGGTGACCGCCGTAGGAAAACATCCCGGTACTGCTATTCGGTGAGCACGCCGCAGCGCTTCTCTATTGCCGGGCACCTCCGGAATTCCATAGGGCCAGCTTCCGGCATAGTCGCCGCCGTAGAAAGCATCCCAGTCGGACTTGCTACGAAGGCGAAAATCGGCCGCACAATCGATCACGGTGGTCTGCTGGCCTAGTTGTTGGGCGATGTCAGCAGAGTACCCGTGCGGTAGGCCGAAAAAGACAACATCATGCCCACGGAGATTTTCAACGGTCGTCTCTTCAATAACGCGACCCGCCAACTGAGGCAGGTGCGGCATGAGCTCAGCTACCGTCTTCCCGGCGGTGGAATGTGCCGTCAACGCGCCAATGCGCAAGCCCCCGCAGAGATAGGCCGGGTGAGATAACAGCAGGCGCAGAATCTCGCTTCCTGCGTATCCGGTGGCGCCTGCTATTGCTACTGAAATCGTCATAGGAGCGACTATAGCAATAAATACACCCGGCCGTATGTTATTCACGCAAAGCGGGAAAAATCCCTGGTAATTGCATCGCCAGGAATGAAAAATGTATGAAAAAAGGGGCGGTGAGCTAAATCTCACCGCCCCTCCGTGGGGAAAGCTATGCGCGCATCACTGCGCCCAAGCGTTGCTTAGCCAGTTCTGCTGCCGCCGTGCGGTGCTCGTTGACTTCCTCATCGGTCAACGTGCGATCCGCTGCACGGAACAGAAGCTGGAAGGCCAAGGACTTCTTGCCCTCGCCCAACTGCTCGCCACGGAAGATGTCGAAGAGCTCGACGGACTCGATAAGCTCGCCCGCTCCCTCTTCCACGGTGGCGCGCACGCGCTCTGCTGGGACGTCTTCATCCACCACGAGGGCAATGTCCTGGTGCAACGCCGGGAAGGAGGACAGTACCGGCGCAGGGAACTTCTCTTCCAATGGCATAGCGGTAACGTCCAGCTCCATAGCGCAGGTGCGCGCCGGCAGGTTCAGCGCCTCCAAAACCTGCGGGTGAAGCTCACCGGCATGGCCCAGAACGATGTCAGTGCCAGCCACCTTCACGGCAGCACAACGGCCTGGATGCCAGGGAAGAGCCTGCGCTGCCTCCAACTCGATGTCCACACCGGCGGCGCGGGCGACCTGGCGGGCGGATTCGATAGCGTCGGCATAGCTATATGCGCGACCCTCGCCCCACGGTCCCTCATGCTCAATATTGCCGGTGGCCACCGTTGCAACGTGCAGCGGTTGCTCAGGAAGGGTATCCAGAAGTTCGGAAACAACCTGCTCAGAAGGTCGTTGCTCTACGGAAGGCATGGGCGATGCCTCAGCGCGCTTAAACGCCACCTGCTGCAGCCCGTACAGAGCAAGGTCGTTGCGGCCGCGAGCAACATTGCGCCCGATGGCCTCCAGCATGTTCGGGAGCAGAGTCGTGGACAAGATGGCCTTATCTGCCTCAAGCGGATTCTGCACCTCTACGGTGCGGCGGCGAGGATCATCCTTGTCCAAGCCCCACACATCAAAGGTGTCGTTCGCCACGAACGGGGCCGGCAATACCTCTGCATAACCGGCATAGGCCAAGCCGTGACCAATAGCGCGGCGACGCTTCTGCGCTGGGGTGAGACCGCGACCGCCGGCCGGAGTAGGCAGGACGGTAGGAATGTCCTCCAAGCCCTCAAGACGTAGGACTTCCTCAATGAGGTCAACATCCATAGAGATATCGGTGCGCCACGATGCAGGCGTTACCTGCAGCATGTCGCCCTCATCAGCGACAGTGCAGCCGACTTCCTCAAGGCGGGAAATCACGGTCTCACGGGAGTAGTCAACGCCGGCATACTCGCTGGCCTTTGCGGTGCGCAGGGCAATGGGCTCGCGCTTGGCGACGTCCCCGATTAGCGTCCGTCCTTCCTCAATGGTGCCGCCCGCCAGCTGCTGCAAGAGCGCACATGCGGTGTCTAGAGCGACCTCGACAATCGCAGGGTCCACGCCGCGCTCGAAGCGGCGGGAGGACTCGGACGACAACTTATGGCGGCGGGAGGTGCGCGCCACGGTGATCGGATCCCAGATAGCGGATTCGAAGACCACATCAGTGGTCTCCGCGGAGATTTCGGAGGTGGTACCGCCCATGACACCGGCCAGCGACTGGATGCCGTTGTCATCGCAGATGACCACATCTTCTGCAGAAAGCTCACGCTTTACGTGATCCAAGGTCTCAAACTTTTCGCCTTCGTCCGCATTACGGACAACGAGACTTCCTTGGATAACGTTGGCGTCAAATGCATGCATCGGGGCACCCAAAAGCAACATCACATAGTTAGTAATGTCCGTGGGCAGGTTCACGCTGCGCTGGCCGCAGAGCATGAGCTCGCGCTCCAGCCAGAACGGGGTGCGCGCCTGCGGGTCGATGCCAGAGACCTTGCGCAGGCCGAAACGCTGCGCCTTGGTCGCGGGGTCTAGAGTGACGTCGATAAGCGAGCCCTGCGCCTTCGGAACAGCAGAGGTATCAATGCCAGCAACCGACGGCTCCTCGGCAATATCGGCAAATTCCAGATCGAAAGCCGAGGCAATCTCACGACTCAAACCGCGCGCGGACAGGGCGTAGCCGCGATCCGGGGTGATGTTGACGTCAAAGTCGGTATCGTGCAGCCCAATAATCAGGCGAGCGTCCTCGCCCACCTTATCGGCGACGTCATCGCCCAAGACGATGATGCCGTTCGCTTGTGCACCTAGACCGAGCTCAGCGCCGGAGCATAGCATGCCATTGGAGATGTGGTCGTAGGTCTCGCGAGCCGCAATTTTGAAGCCACCTGGCAGTTCCGATCCAGGAAGAGCTACGACGACATAGTCATTCAGGCGGAAGTTGCGGGCACCGCAAATGATTCCCTGCAGCTCGCCCGTACCATTAGCCTGGCCCACGTTGACCTGGCAGTAGCGGATGGGCTTTTTGAACTGAGTAAGTTCCTCGATCTCTACCACCTGGCCGATGACCAGCGGACCGGTGCTCTCCGGAACGGCAGCATAACCTTCGGTTTCAAAACCGACGCGCACGAATCCGGAGTCCATATCGGCAGCGGAAACATTCCAACCAGGATTCTTAGCGCCCAGGATGCGGGTGACCCAGTCTTGGGAAATAAGCATTAGTGTGTCTATCCTTTCTGGGTTTTAAGCCTGCACGCCAAACGGCAGGGTGAAGCGGACATCGCCTTCGACCATGTCGCGCATATCGGTCAAGCCATTGCGGAACTGCAGCGTGCGCTCGAGGCCCATACCGAAGGCAAAGCCCGTGTATTCCTCTGGGTCAACGCCTACGGCGCGCAGCACATTGGGATTCACCATGCCGCAGCCGCCCCACTCGATCCAGCCGGCCCCGCCCTTCTTATTAGGGAACCACACATCAACCTCGGCAGAGGGCTCAGTGAACGGGAAGTAATTCACGCGCATGCGCGTCGTGGTCTCCGGGCCGAACAGCACCTTGGCCAAGTGCTCAAGGGCGCCGCGCAGGTGAGCCATGGTCAGGCCCTTATCCACGGCCAAACCCTCTACCTGGTGGAAAACCGGGGTATGGGTGGCATCCAGTTCATCGGTGCGGAATACGCGACCTGGGCAAGCGATATACAGCGGCACATCGCGCTCCAGCATCGTGCGCACCTGTACCGGAGAGGTGTGCGTGCGTAGCACCTGCTTAGAGCCCTCGCCGGAGACGTGGAACGTATCCTGCAGGGTACGTGCTGGGTGATCGGGCTTAAAGTTCAGGGCGTCGAAGTTAAAGTACTCCGCCTCAACCTCGGGGCCATCCGCGATTTCCCAGCCCATGCCGACGAAAATATCCGCAATGCGTTCCGACAATGCGGTAATCGGGTGAAGGGCACCAGTCTGAGTGCGGGTGGTAGGGATCGTGACATCTACGGTCTCTGCTCGCAATTGCTCTTCGCGAGCCTTCTGCTCCAAGACGTCCTTAACCTGGGCAAAGCGCTTTTCCATCTTCCCGCGGGCCATGTTGACAGCCTTGCCAGCGCTCTTGCGCTGATCCTTGGGCAACTGCCCCAAAGACTGGCGCGCCTGCGGAATATAGCCGCCATCTCCTAGGTGCTCGCGGCGGGCTGCAGCAAGCTCATCGAGCGTTTCGGCTGCGTCGAAGGCTGCGATAGCCTTATCGGCCGCGGCCCCGAGAGCCTCTTCGGTCAATTCGATCTGCGGTGTATCGGACACGTACTTCGTACCTTCTTCTCGCGCGAAAACTAACGCGTGCAATCTTACTCTGTCCCGGCTAGTCCAACCGCCCCAGGGACCCCCTTTTCATTCGGGGTTCTGCTTAGCTGTGCTCTTGGGCCTTTGCTGACTCATAGAGACAGATACTTGCGGCGGTCGCTAGGTTGAGTGACTCTGCGCGCCCGCGTAGCGGAATACGCACCCGCATGTCGGCTTCTTCCAGTAGCTCCCCCAACCCATGGGCCTCGTTGCCAAAAAGCCACGCCGTTGGCTGTGATAGATCTGCCTCTGCGAGGTCTACTTCCCCATCGGCGGCCGTCGCCACAATCTGCATGCCCGATTTACGCAGCTGCCCCAAAACGTCTTTGATATTGGGATCCCGCGCTACCGGGACATGAAAGAGCGAACCGGCTGAAGCGCGCGCTACCTTGCAGCTGAGGGGATCGACCGTCTCGCCCGCAAAAATTACTCCATCCGCGCCCATGGCGTCGGAAGTTCTAATCAACGTGCCTGCATTGCCCGGCTCCGAGGTGAGCACGGGAACAGAAACCAAACTTGGCTTGCCGTTAAGGATTTTACCCGCGGACCACAGCACTGGCTTGCATAGCGCGAAAAGCCCCGTGGTGGTGGCGGTATCAGATAAATGCTTAGCCGCCCTATCGGTGATGGGATGTACGTAGACCCCCATGTATCCACACGCGGTAATAATGTCACCGAAGCGCTCTGCTGCCTTTTCAGTGACGAAAACATCGACAGCAGCGCCAGTAGACACTGCGGCATCTACGGCATTTTCTCCCTCAATCAGGAATTGCTTCGCCTTTTTCCGGTTAGCCGCGCGGTGCAGCTTGGCTGCGTTAACAATGCGCGGAGTGCGTTCAGTAAAGGCAGAGTCAAAATCCAAATTCATGGCTCCTACCCTACCTACTAGTTGCCTCGCCCCAGACTCAGCCCCAGCTGCGTAGGCAAAACAAAAAATCCTGTTGCCGGTAGGGCAACAGGATCACAATGTTCGGTGCTACTTAGCTAGTGGCACGCCGCGGGCGTCCTTATCGTAATCACCGGCGCCGGCAATGATCATGATGAACTCAATGAAGACCCAGATTCCGACGATGGCCCAAAACGCGAATCCGAGCAAAAACCAGAAAGTAGCCCAGCCCAGGATATTAAGTACCAGCTGCGCTACGCCGAAGGTCGTGCGGCCGGTATAGAAGTTATGCGCGCCAAACCAGCCCAAGAAGAAGCACAGAAGCAAAGTAGCGATCCAAGACTTTTGCTGTCCCTGCGCCACATACTGCTGCTGCACCGGATAGGAACCCATATTCGGTTGTGGTGCATAGCCTTGGTTGTATTGCGGCTGGTAACCGGCTTGCTGGTTATAGGGGTTGTACTGCTGGCCCTGGTTGTTGTCATAGGACTGGCCAGAATACTCGCCGTTTTCTGGCTGGTAGCCGCCATTCGGGTTTGTCACAGGAAATCTGCTCCTCGGTCTCGGGGTCACTCGGGGTCTGGACTCAATGTAACATGCGAGTCCGAGCTCACTGGACAGATAGATGCAAAACGAACAAAGCCCGCTTCACCCGGCACATAAGCCGGAGAAACGGGCGTTGTATTCCTAGTAACTAGGCAGCCTTAGGAGCGTTAACGTCCTCAGGCAGGGCAGCCTTAGCAGCCTCGCACAGTGCGGAGAATGCCTCGAAGTCATTGACGGCAAGCTCAGCGAGGATCTTGCGGTCAATCTCGATCTCAGCCAGGCGCAGGCCGTGGATGAGACGGTTGTAAGTGATGTCGTTCATGCGGGCAGCAGCGTTGATGCGCTGGATCCACAGCTTACGGAACTCAGACTTACGAGCGCGACGATCGCGGTAAGCGTAAGTCATGGAGTGCAGCCACTGCTCCTTCGCCTTACGGTACAGGCGGGAACGCTGGCCGCGGTAGCCCTTAGCGGACTTCAGAATCGCGCGACGCTTCTTCTTTGCGTTAACTGAGCGCTTTACTCGTGCCACAGTGATACTTCCTTAATTCAGATTGTGATGGCGGATGTGGGTTGATTCGGCGCTATTATGCGCGGCCGAGCAGGCGCTTGACGCGCTTGGTGTCAGGCTGTGCGACTGCCTCGGTGCCCTTCAGGCGACGGGTACGCTTGGACGGCTTGCCCTCCAGCAGGTGGCGGCGGCCAGCCTGCTCACGGCGCAGCTTGCCGGAACCGGTCACCTTGATACGCTTTGCGGTGCCCTTGTGGGTCTTCTGCTTCATGAGTATTAAGTCCTTAAATCCTACGTGGAATCTGGTCTACTTCTTGCCCTTGCGAACCGGACCCAAAACCATGGTCATATTGCGACCATCCTGCTTGGGGCGGGACTCAACAACGCCAACTTCAGCGACGTCATCAGCCAAACGCTCCAAGAGGCGGAAACCCAGCTCCGGACGCGATTGCTCACGACCACGGAACATGATGGTTACCTTGACCTTGGATCCCTTCTCGAGGAAGCGAACTACGTTACCCTTCTTGGTCTCATAATCGTGATCATCGATCTTCGGGCGGAACTTCTGTTCCTTAACCACGGTCTGCTGCTGGTTCTTACGGGCTTCGCGAGCCTTCTGAGCCTGCTCGTACTTGAACTTGCCGTAGTCCATGATCTTGGCCACTGGGGGCTTTGCCTTCGGGGCTACCTCAACCAAGTCAAGGTCAGCCTCGTACGCAAGCTTGCGAGCATCATCGGTACGGACGATGCCCACCTGTTCACCACCGGGGCCTACCAAACGGACCTCGGGTACTCGGATACGCTCATTGATGCGAGCTTCAGCGCTGATTGTGGTTCTCCTCGATTAGGGGGTGTATGAGTAAGTAGTTCACCTACCGGGACCACAAACGAATCAAACCCGGTCTGCCAAAGACAGCCGGGAGTTCTCACAGTGCCAAGCACAAGTGCTTGGTTACCTTTACCTTTATCCTACGAAACATGTTCGCGGCATCGGGTGGGAGAGACTCCGCTTGTGACCCACGAACCTTGAAAAGGCGTCATGGGCGGTAGTGGCTTTGAGGATAGCAGTTTCTACCCTTTCCACCAAATCGCAACTCGCCTAGCGATCCTTGCATTGGGCTGCTGGCTCAATGTTTCCCTTCTCTACCTCAGCATCAACAATGTCGACCAGCTGATGTGCAAGGTCCTTTACTGCAGGTTCGGCTTTGGGATAGTCCTCGCCATCGGTAACCACAGATAACGCGACGCCGATGCGCTTGCCGGCCACCTCGTGGACGCCAAATTGGCGGTAGGTGTACTCATTGTCGTCCTCATCCAAGCCCCAGCCGCTCTTGGCGCGGGTTCGCTTCTCTTTCGACAGACCAATTTTCTGCCAAGCCACAATGTCTTTGAGCACCTTGTGGACGTAGTCCGCCTCCTCAATGCAGGGCAATTCAGCACCGAAGACTGCTTGGTCTTTCAATGACCACGTGGAGTAGCCGAAGGCGGTGTCATGGATATCCGCGTGCGATCCATAGTCTTCGAGCAATTCCTCTACTGCCTTATCAGCGGAGCCTTCATGCCATTCCACTTGGGACCACAAGGAATAGGCGGCATCGTTATCTGATTCCTTGATTGCCAAGTCAACCAGGCTTTTGTCCGCGCCGTCTTTCAGCGCCGCGATGGCGATTGGCACCTTGATGGTTGACCAGACAGGGCCCTTGCCCTTATCGCCCACAGCAATGGTGTCATCGCCGGCCGAAATAGCAACCCCAACCTTGGCGTGGTACTTCCTTGCGGTCTTGTCTACTGCACGGTCAAGCTGAGTGCGCACTGAGTCCGGGTCAGGTGCCGGAGAGCTAGTCGACGGCGCTGGGACGTTTTCAGTTTCAGGATCGCCGGAGCAGGCGCTCACCGTAAACAGAGTGAGCGCTGCCAGCAGGCTAGCGCCGAGGCGGTAACTATTCACAGTGTCCCTACTTCAACATGTCCTTTAGGTACCTTCCGGTATAGGAGCCTTCCACCTGCGCAACATCTTCCGGGGTACCCTGGGCGACTATGGTGCCACCGCCGGCGCCGCCTTCCGGCCCCATATCCACGATCCAGTCCGCAGCCTTGATGACATCGAGGTTGTGCTCAATGATGAGCACCGAATTGCCCTTGTCAACGAGGCCTTGGATAACCAACATCAACTTGCGAATGTCCTCAAAGTGCAGACCAGTGGTCGGCTCGTCCAAGATGTAGATGGTCCTACCGTTGGTGCGCTTTTGCAGCTCCGAGGCGAGCTTAACGCGTTGCGCCTCACCGCCAGACAGCGTGGTAGCGGCTTGGCCGAGGCGAACGTAGCCCAAGCCGACGTCGACAAGCGTGGCAAGGTAGCGGTGAATCGAGTTGATGGGCTCGAAGAAGTCCGCTGCCTCAGAAATCGGCATGTCAAGAACCTCAGCGATGTTCTTTCCCTTGTAGTGCACCTCCAGGGTCTCGCGGTTATAGCGAGCGCCCTCACACACCTCACATGGGACATACACGTCCGGCAGGAAGTTCATCTCGATCTTGATGGTGCCATCGCCTTGACATGCCTCGCAGCGTCCACCCTTGACGTTGAAGGAGAAGCGGCCGGCCTTGTAGCCGCGAACCTTAGCCTCCTGGGTTTCGGCAAAAAGATTACGGATCTTGTCAAAGACGCCCGTATAGGTAGCCGGGTTGGAACGCGGGGTACGGCCAATCGGGCTCTGGTCTACCTGGACCAACTTATCCAAGTGCTCCACGCCCTCGACGCGCTTGGCGCGGCCGGGGACCTGGCGGGCGCGGTTGAGCTTATTGGCCAAAGTCTTGGCCAAAATCTCATTGACCACGGTGGATTTACCCGAGCCGGAAACGCCGGTAATGCACGCCAGCACTCCCAGCGGGATTTCGACGTTGATGCCCTTGAGGTTATTCTCGCGCGCGCCTACGACTTTCAGGGTGCGGTCCTTGTCAATCTCGCGGCGGTGATCCGGGACGGCGAGCACCTTCTTGCCAGAAAGATACTGGCCAGTCAGGGACTCCTCTACCTTTTCAATTCCCGCCGGTTCGCCCTGGTAGACCACCTCGCCGCCATATTCACCGGCACGCGGGCCCACATCGACGAGCCAATCGGATTCCCGAATGGTGTCTTCATCATGCTCGACCACAATGAGGGTATTGCCAATATCGCGCAAACGCTGCAGGGTCTTAATAAGGCGCTGGTTATCGCGTTGGTGCAACCCAATGGAAGGCTCATCGAGCACGTACAGAACGCCGGCCAAACCGGAACCAATCTGCGTGGCTAGGCGAATGCGCTGCGCCTCGCCGCCCGAAAGCGTGGACGCGCCGCGATCCAGGGTCAGGTAATTCAGACCGACGTCCAGAAGGAAGCGCAACCGATCCTGGGTTTCCTTGAGTACCGCACCGGCAATGATTTCCTCGCGGTGGCCCAGAACCAAAGAGTCCAGGAATTCAGAGGCATCTTCAATCGAAAGCGCACACAGCCCCGCAATGGACTGCTCGCCGTGAGTAGTAGAGGCCAAGCGGACGGCCAAGATCTCCGGCTTCAGGCGCGTGCCCTTACAGGTGCTACACGGCACGCGGCGGGTGTACTGCAGCAGGCGGTCCTTTTGGGACTGCGAATCGGTCGTTTCCAGCTTGCGGTGAATGAAACCAGTCGCGCCCTCAAACGGCGCGGTCCAATTGCGCTGGCGCCCGTAGCGGTTTTTGTAGCGAACCTGCACCTCCTCGTCCGTGCCATAGATGAGCGCGTGGCGCTGCTCCTTGGTCAATTCGCTCACTGGGGTCTTAGGGTCAAAGCCCATTGCCTTGCCCAGACCCTCCACTAGCTTGACAAAGTAACGGGAGTTGGGAGAAGAGTGCCACGGCTGAATTGCATCAACCGCCGGGGCATCTGGGTCCGGAATAAGCAGGTCAACATCTACTTCCAGCTTGGTACCCAAACCATCGCACACTGGGCAAGAACCGAACGGGGCGTTGAAGGAAAAGGCCCGGGGCTCATACTCTTCAATGGTCAGCGTGTGACCATTAGGGCAGGCGGCCTTCTCCGAGTACGTGTGGGTGAGCTCTTCCTTATCCACGAACTCGATGGTGACCAGTCCATCCGCCAAGCGCAGGGCCGTTTCCACCGAATCCGTTAAGCGTTGTTTCTGCGAGGCCTTTACCTGCAGGCGGTCAACCACTACCTCAATATTGTGCTTGATCTGCTTCTTGAGCTTGGGAGGATCGCTGAGCTGATGGGTCTCTCCATCCACTCGCACGCGGGAGTAACCCTGCGCCGAAAGATCCTGAAAAAGATCCACAAACTCGCCCTTGCGCTTACGAACTACCGGTGCAAGCACCTGGAACTTCAGCTTTTCTTCCAGATCCAGCACCGCATCCACAATCTGCTGCGGCGTTTGGCGCTCAATCACCGCATCACACTTTGGGCAGTGCGGCGTACCAGCACGGGAAAATAGCAAGCGCAGGTAGTCGTAGATCTCCGTGATCGTGCCCACCGTAGAGCGTGGATTATGGTTGGTGGATTTTTGATCAATGGACACTGCGGGTGACAGGCCATCAATAAATTCCACGTTGGGCTTGTCCATCTGCCCTAAGAACATGCGGGCATAAGAACTCAAGGATTCCACGTAGCGGCGCTGGCCTTCAGCGAAGATGGTGTCAAAGGCCAGCGAAGATTTACCCGAGCCGGATAGGCCGGTAAAAACAACCATTTTATCGCGGGGGATATCGATATCCACGCCCTTGAGGTTGTGCTCGCGGGCACCGCGCACCACCAAACGATCAGCCACTGTGCTCAGACCTCCAGTACTAGGGATTGCAATCTTCCCTCGAATGTACCCGTAGGCTAGGACACATGACTAACGAGCTTCAGCTACATCAAATTTCCGTCTCCGAGATGGACAATAACTGCTACCTCCTCCAGGCGGGCGAAGAGGGCTTGCTTGTCGACGCCGCCGATGACGCCCCCGCAATCCTCGACATGGCCCGCAAGGCCGGAGTGAAAATCACCGCGGTGCTTACTACCCACCGCCACTGGGACCACGTGCGCGCACTCGAGGAGATTTTGTCCGAAACGGGTGCCACTCACTACGCCTCCTTCCTTGATTCCCCCGCCATCCCGGCCAAGGTAGACGTGGAGCTGCGCGAGGGCGATTCCATCGAGTTCGCAGGTCTTCAGCTGCCCGTCATCATCTTGCGCGGCCACACCCCAGGCGGGGCGGCACTTGTTGCAAGCATCGATGGCGTCACCAACCTCTTCGTAGGCGATTCCCTCTTCCCCGGCGGCTTGGGCAAGACCACCTCTGAGGGCGACTTCGTACGCCTATATAAGGACGTCACCGCGCGCATCTTTGATGAGTTCCCCGACACTACGGTCGTGCGCCCGGGACACGGAAAGTCCACGACCTTGGGCGAGGAGCGCCCCAAACTTGGTGACTGGTGGGAACGCCGCTGGTGATCCAATGGCGAATTTCCGCGTACAATGGTCTAGCACACGATAGGTCTAGAACAACGAGCTTAAGGAGCTTTAAGGACTATGATTCGCAAGCTTGCCCGCCCCATGCTGGCATCCGTATTTGTATGGGAAGGCGTAGACAACCTGCGCAACGCGTCCGAGCACGTGAAGGAAACCGAGGGTTTCCTCAAGACCGTGCGCAAGGCCGTTCCTTCTGAGTACCAGGGCTACATCCCGAATGACCCAGAACTAGTTACCCGCGCCATTGGCGGCGCAAAGGTAGGCGCCGGCTCCACCTTGGCTCTGGGCAAGGCACCGCGCACTTCCGCTGCAGTTCTGGCCGCCGCTACCCTGCCCAACTTGATTGGCAAGAACAACTTCTGGGCTGCGGACAATAAGGAAGACAAGGAATCCCGCCGCAACGGATTCGTTACCAATACCGCTTTGCTCGGCGCCCTGTTTATCGCTACCCAGGACACCGAGGGCAAGCCTTCCCTGCGTTGGCGTGCACAGAAGGCAGGCAAGCGCACGAACAAGAAGATTCAGCAGGCACTGCCTACCAAGTCTGAGTCCGAGCAGAAGCGCGAAGAGCTTTCTGCCCGCGCTAACGAACTGTCTTCCAAGGCTGGCGACTGGATCAACGAGACCTCTGCTAAGGCACAGGCTTACGTAGACGACAACAAGGATGACTGGCAGTCCACCGGCCGTGGTCTGCTAGACACCGCAAAGTCCTATGTTGACGATGCCAAGACCTACGTAGAGGACAACAAGGACGATTGGCAGGAGTCTGGCCGCGGCTTGCTGGGCAACGCCAAGTCTTTCATTGAGGACTCGGTCGACAACGCCAAGACTTACGTTGAAGACAATAAGGGTGACTGGCTCGAAACCGCACAGGCAAATCGCGAGATCGCCCGTACCCGTGCTGTAAAGGCAGCTACCAAGGCTCAGGCACGCGCCGACAAGGCCGTCGCCAAGCTGGACACCGCCCAGTCCAAGCGCGCCAACAAGAAGGCATCCAAGCACGCTGACAAGCTGCAGCAGGAGGCAAATAAGAAGATTGAGGCAGCTATCAAGAAGCTGGAAAAGCGCTCGAAGTAGCCACGACTTCTTCGGTCGAATAACTCGGCGGTGACACACGGCCCAGCCTTATGCTGGGCCGTTGTTCTTTGTCACGGCAGGGTCTAAACTCATCTCTCCCCCTCGCCGGACAGCGTGCCCGGCAGCTTCCTCCCCATCAACGTCCAATTACCAAGGAGTCACGTGAACTCAGCATCCCATAAGCACGCGACGGCTGCAGGTTCCTCGGAGCGCGAAGCCATCGCTACGGAGCAAGATTATGTGGACGGCCTTTTCGCCCGCCTCGACGATGAGGTGGCTGCAGCAAATAAACGGCTCAATGAGGTGCAGGCGGACGTTGATCCCTCCACCCCGGACGCGGATGCTTTGGTGCGCCGCGAAACGGAATACCACGGGCTCCAAGCCAAGCTGGATCGTCTCAATGTGGCCCAGATGGGATTGGTCTTTGGCCGCATCGACATCGACGCCCCAGGTGACAATCCCACTCCGGAAGGCCTAGATCGCCGCTACATCGGCCGCATGGGACTCGATGCGCGTGAAGATGACTATCGCACGCTACTGCTTGACTGGCGTGCCCCAATGGCACGGCCCTTCTACCTCGCTACTACCGCCCAGCCAGAAGGCGTGCACACCCGCCGCCAAATCCGCACCAAGGGGCGCACCGTCACTGGTATTCATGATGAAGTCCTTGCTGGCCCCGGAGTGCGTGAAGAAGAGGCCGGCGTAGCGAGCGAATCTGCGCTCTATCACGCCATGCAACGGGCCCGTACCGGTCACATGGCCTCAATTGTGGAGACCATTCAGCGGGAGCAGGACGAGATTATCCGCGATAACACCCGCGGCGTGATGGTGGTAGAAGGCGGCCCCGGCACCGGTAAGACCGCAGTGGCGCTACACCGCGTTGCCTATCTGCTCTATACCCACCGCGAGCTGCTTTCTGCCACCGGCGTACTTATCGTGGGCCCCAATAGCAGCTTCTTGGACTATATTTCGCGCGTGCTCCCAGAACTGGGCGAGACCGGCGTAGTGCTCTCCACCATTGGTGGGCTCTTCCCTGGAATTGAACCAAGCCACGAAGAAGACCTCGTAGCCCGGGAAATCAAGGGCAGTGACGCCATGGTGGAAATCCTCTCCACTGCGGTCAAGGACTACCAGTTGCTTCCCGACGCCCCTCGCGAGCTGACCGTCGACGGCCTTACCTTAAGCGTCACACCACACATGGTGAAAAGCGCCCGCACACGTGCACGGCGCTCGCGCAAGCCGCACAATGAGGCGCGTGGTGCCTTCATCGAGCACCTCGTAGAAGACCTAGCCCAGCAAATGGCAGAAAAGGTCGGTGCCGATCCGCTTGGCGGAAAGAATCTCCTGTCGCGCGCCGATATCGATCAATTCCACGATGACCTTGCTGAGGACGCGGCCGTTACTGCCTTGATCGATGAGTTTTGGCCCGAACTACACCCCACCGATGTACTTGCTGCTCTAGTCTCCTCGCGCGAGCGCATCGCTTCTGCCGCGCACGGGTATGACGAGGAAACCCAAGAAGCGCTCTACCGTGCAGAGGGACGAGCATGGACGGATTCGGACGCGGCCTTGCTAGACGAGCTTGCCGTCCTCATCGGCCTGCCCAACCCTGAAGAAAAGAAGGCAGCCGATGACGCCGCGTGGCGCGAGCAAGTGGCGGATGCGGAAGACGCATTGGATATCTTGTCTTCCTCCGAGTCCACAGATAATGACGATGACATGTTTGAAGCAGAAATCCTCTCTGCCCACGATGTCATTGACGCCGAAACCTTGGCGCACCGCCAGGAGGTACGCGATAAGCGCACCACTGCCCAACGCGCACGCGAAGACCATACATGGGCTTATGGTCACATCATCGTGGACGAAGCCCAGGAATTAACGCCTATGGAGTGGCGAATGCTCTTCCGCCGCTGCCCTTCGCGGTGGATGACTTTGGTGGGTGATACCTCCCAGACTGGTTCCCCGGCAGGTGTTGATGACTGGGGCGAGGCCCTCGAGCCCTTTGTAGCTCAGCGCTTTCGTCACCATTTTCTTACCGTCAATTATCGCACCCCGCAGCCCATCACGGAATTGGCCAATGGACTTTTGGAAATGATTAACCCTGACGCCATTCCGGCGACAGCCATCCGCGATGGCGTGCAGGTGCGCCGGCTTGAGCAAGGCGCCTACACCCCTGGAGTACACAGCGAAGAGGACGGCAGGCTCACAGCGGTTATTGACGCCGCCACGGCGGAGCGCTATAAGGGCCTGGAGTTTGATCACGTGGTTGTGCTCGATCCGCAGCGCATCGTGGATGCCTCCCCACAGGGATTGCAGAACCTCTATGTCTGCATCACTCGTGCCACCCAATCGCTCACGCTCGTCGGTGACTGCGGCGAAGTTCTTTAGGCTCCCGTAAGCTTTGTGCCATGGCCTTATCTGACATCATGCGCAAAGCTGAAAGCTCACTAAACTCCTTTACTTTGAAGCGCTCTCAACGGCGTGGATGGCAGCCCCTGATCGTGGGATATACCGGTTATGGCACCACCGATCAGGTGAGAATCTTCGGCCGCGTACTCATGCATGATCCTGATGAAGGCAAGAGGGATACGTGGGGTGAGCGCGGCTACCAGCAGTTTCTTACCATTCAAGTAGGACACCACGACGTTTCGGTAACTATTGGGGAACAGACTGTCACCGGTACCACCGATCGAAACGGATACATTGACTTACTAGTCCATGACCACGATTTAGAGCCCGGCTGGCATACGGCAATGATCGAGGCCGCAAACGCGAATGCCGTGGAAGTCCAACTACTTATCGTTGATCCGGCGGCCAAGATCGGCATCGTTAGCGATATCGATGACACGGTGCTTGTCACGTGGCTGCCGCGCGCGCTCACCGCGGCGTGGAATTCCTGGGCCAAGCGCCCTAGCAAGCGACAGGCCGTTCCCGGAATGGCCGAATTCTATGCTCAGCTGCAGCGGCGCTTCCCCCAAGCCCCAGTGTTTTATCTTTCTACAGGCGCTTGGAATACCTTTGGCTCGCTCAAGAAATTCCTGTCCCACCATGGTTTCCCCGCGGGTCCCATGCTGCTGACGGACTGGGGCCCTACGGAAACGGGGCTTTTCCGCAGTGGTCAGGAGCACAAGCGTGTTCAGCTGCGCAATCTACTCATCGCCTACCCGGATATGCAATGGATTCTCATTGGCGATGACGGACAACATGATCCATTGACCTACGGCGATGTGGCTAATGAGCATCCGGACCGGATTCACTCTGTGCTTATCCGCAATCTGAGCCCGCAGGAGCAGTTGCTCTCCCACGGCTCCCTTAGCCCTTTGGCCGATGCCAATGAGGAGGGCCACTTCTCTATCCCCTTGATTCAGGGCGCGAACGGCAACGCCATTGCCGCCGCATTCAACGCTGCACACCCTACGGAGTAAGCTGCGCTTAACGACGAAACCCGCCTTGGTCTTTTCAAAGCAAGACCAAGGCGGGTTTTAATTGCCGTTCTTAGCTGACGGTGTGAACAATCATTACGTCGCAGTCGGACTGGCGAGCAACATCTGCCGGCACGGAGCCCAGCAGGCGGCCGGTGAGAGAGTTGATGCCGCGGTTGCCCACGATGAGTAGGTCAGCATCGTTGTCGTTGACGATGGACATCAGGGCCTGTACCGGGGTGCCCGGGCGAACAGCGGTTTCGACCTTGGAAGCACCGAACTTCTCAGCGTGTGCCTTAGCGTCCTTGAGGTTTGCCTCGGCCTTCTCATCGCCCAAGATGGTTACGGAATCCTGGCGCAGGGTCTTGGAAGCCTGCTCCTGGTTCTCGTAGTAAGCACAACCGATAATCAGAGTGGAATCGAATGCGGCGGCGATCTTAGCTGCTCGCTCTACAGCGAGGAGAGAAGACTTAGAACCGTCAGTACCGACAACGATCGTGTTGTAGTCGCTCATGATGACCTTTCTTTGTGGGTGTGTACCCAGAGTGTTTATTTAGCCTACAAAGGCTTTACTGCCAGTGTAACAACGAAAAATGTTTAACGTTTCTCGCTGGTATTAACTACGACGACGTCTACCTTTGACTTGTGGGTTAGTTCTGTTGGCACAGAACCGAAGACTCGACCACGAACGGAGTTCACGCCGCGGTTGCCCACCACGAACAGGTCCACATCATAGTCCTGGCCTACCTCCAACAAGGCTTTTACTGGGTCTCCAGATTTCCCTACGATTTCAATGTGTTCCGCACCCTCTGACTCAGCGATACGGGTGGCATTGGTCAGGTAGGTACCGGCCATGTCCTCACTTACAACGGGCAGACCGGCTTCGTCGCCCCTCGGAGCACCAAGCATGGATCCAGCGTGGTTATAAAAAGCTGAGATAATAATCAGCTTGGCGTCGTACGCCCGTGCCATGGACGCCGCAGCGCGGACTGCGCGCAGGGAGGTTTCAGAGCCATCGGTGCCGACGGCAATGTTTTTATAAGTAAGCATTATTCTCCTTGCAGTTGAACTACTTCACAGTGACAACTAAACGGCGCTTCTGGCACTTATCCAGTATAACTAGCGCAGCCCTTTAGAAAAGTACCCGCGGAGCCAATCATCACTTTCAGGGGGAGAAAACTAGATTCCCGCTTCCTTCAATCCACGCAGTTCCTTCTTTAGATCAGCAATCTCATCGCGCAGGCGTCCAGCCAATTCAAATTTGAGCTCGCGCGCGGCGGCACCCATTTGGGCCGAGAGGTCGTCGATAAGCGCCTGCACCTCATCGGTAGCCATGCTGGAAATATCCCGCTTCTCCACCACTGCAGAGGGGTCAGAGTTGGACTCTTCGTCCCCACCGTCTTCATAGACCTGGTCAAGGATATCGGCAATCTTCTTCCGCAAAGGCTGCGGGTCGATGCCATGTTCCTTGTTATAGGCTATCTGCTTTTCGCGGCGTCGCTCCGTCTCCTCGATTGCCTCCTGCATCGAATCGGTGATTTTATCGGCATACATAATCACCTCGCCAGAGACGTTACGGGCAGCACGGCCAATGGTCTGGATGAGCGAGGTGGTAGAGCGCAAGAAACCTTCCTTGTCTGCATCCAAGATGGCAACGAGCGATACCTCGGGGAGGTCAAGGCCCTCACGCAGAAGGTTAATGCCCACCAGCACATCAAACTCGCCCAAGCGCAATTGCCGCAATAGCTCAACGCGCTGCAAGGTATCGATATCCGAGTGCAGGTAACGCACCTTAATCCCCTGCTCCAGCAGGTAATCGGTGAGGTCTTCTGCCATACGCTTGGTCAGCGTGGTCACCAGTACACGCTCTTGCTGCGAAATGCGGGTGCGCACTTCATCAATAAGGTCATCAATCTGGCCCTTAGTGGGTTTGACGGTAACCTTCGGATCCACCAGACCTGTCGGGCGAATCACCTGCTCGACGTATTCACCGTCCGAGGACGTAAGTTCAAAGTCACCTGGGGTGGCGGACATGTAGACGGTTTGTCCCACGCGTTGTTCAAACTCATCAAAGGTCAGCGGGCGGTTATCCACTGCGGAGGGCAACCGGAAACCGAATTCCACCAGGTTGCGCTTGCGGGACATATCGCCCTCGAACATGCCGCCAATCTGTGGGACCGTGACGTGAGACTCGTCAATAATGGTGAGAAAATCCTCGGGGAAGTAATCCAGCAGAGTTGCCGGTGCGGAGCCGGCCGGACGGCCATCGACGTGGCGGGAGTAGTTCTCAATGCCAGAGCAAAAACCTACCTGCTCGATCATTTCTAGATCGTATTCGGTGCGCATGCGAAGTCGTTGTGCCTCCAGCAGTTTGCCGCGGTTTTCTAGATCTTCTAAGCGCTCGGCCAATTCCTCTTTGATGGCAGCCACAGCTTTCTCCATGCGTTCGGGCCCTGCCACGTAGTGGGTCGCTGGGAAGATACGCACCTCATCTACTTCCTCGATGACATCACCAGTGACGGGGTGAATGTAGTAAAGGGAATCGATATCATCACCGAAGAATTCAATGCGCACCGCGCGCTCCTCATAAGCCGGAATGATATCGACCGTGTCACCCTTGGCGCGGAAGGTACCGCGGGTAAATCCCACGTCATTGCGTTCGTATTGGATATCCACCAGCAAACGGAGGAAGCGGTCCCGATCCAGCTCCTCGTCCACGGAAATAATGACCGAGCGATCCAAATAGGACTGCGGGGTACCCAAGCCATAAATGCACGACACGGAGGATACAACCACCACGTCTCGGCGGGACAGCAGCGCCGAGGTGGCCGAGTGGCGCAGACGCTCTACGTCCTCGTTGATGGACGAGTCCTTTTCAATATAGGTATCCGTCTGCGCAATATAAGCCTCTGGCTGGTAGTAGTCATAATAAGACACGAAGTACTCCACCGCGTTATGCGGCAAAAGTTGGCGCAGCTCGTTCGCTAGCTGCGCTGCCAGGGTCTTATTTGGTGCCATCACCAGCGTGGGGCGCTGCTGTTTTTCAATCAACCACGCGGCAGTAGCGGATTTACCAGTACCGGTAGCACCCATGAGTACTACATCGCGCTCATCGCGGTTGAGGCGTTCGTTGAGCTCTGCAATAGCAGCGGGCTGGTCGCCGGCCGGTTCGTATTCAGAGACAACCTGAAACTCACCTGGGGTGCGCTCGACCTCGCTGACGACGCGGTGCTCGGAATTTGGAATAAGAGGATGTTCAGCAGCAAAAGCCATGCCCACTACTCTACTGCTTATATGGCGCGGCTAGCTATGTTCACGGCAAGGAGTCCTGCGCGGTGCGCAGCCACTCTTCCAACTCGCCGGTGGTCTCCCACAGCGCATAAACCGAGGAGGTCTCTGGGCGCATTGCACTATTGATGCGACGGCGCAGCCATGCTTTAGACTGTGGCGTATACAGAGGCGCGAGATCCTCGCGGTGAATTCCCTCCGGCAATGCCTCAGCCTTCAGCTTTAACAAAGCACCCAGCGCGATCATGGTTTCCGCGTCATCGGAGTCCATGGGCTCTCCCGAGCATGACTGTTGAAAGGCTTTGAGATCGAAAGAGCCATCACGCAAGCTAGCGAGCAGTTCTCGCGCTGCGTGATTATCAAAAGGCCCTGTATCCCACGTTCCCACGGCGAGTAGCCTAAGGCGCGAAAGTTAACGCAACGTCTAAACTGCGTAAACTCTAACCGCCCAATGGTTAAAGTTTGGGTGACTCCACTTCTAAGACTCCGCTTCTATGCGGTCCATGACCTCGGCCGTTCGTGCGCGCAGCTGCTCCAGCGTGCCGTTGTTGTCAATGACGTGAGTGGCCGCGGCGAGTCTTACCTCATCAGTTACCTGCGCTGCTATGCGACGGCGCGCATCGTCCTCTTCCAGCCCGCGTGAAGCTACGAGGCGACGGACGCGCTCTTCTACGGCCACGTCGACCACAATGACGTAGTCCATGTCTTTGTCTAAGCCGTTATCCACCAAAAGCGGCATATCGTAAACGGCGAAGTCATAGCCGTCTTCACGTGCCTCCGCGAATTGGCGCTGCGTTTCCGCTTGGATGCGTGGATGGGTAATGGAGTTCAACAGTTCGGTATGTTCCTTGTCCGCAAAAGCTCGCCGAGCCAATTCCTTGCGGTTGAGGCTGCCGTCCGGCAGCAAAATATCTTCTCCAAATGCTGCCGCCAGCTCCGCTAACGCAGGCCGCCCGGGCTTGACGACGTCGCGCGCAATGCCATCGGCATCGACCACTTCCCATCCGCGCTCGCGGCAGAGCGTTGCGACTGTTGACTTGCCACTGCCAATACCGCCTGTAAGGCCAATGAGTTTCATGGCAGCCACCCTACGCGAAAAGGAACCCCGCCATACACGATGATGCGGGGTTCCTCTGTCGCTATAGGTGTCAGCGTTACTTTATTCCGCTGCTTCCTCTGGCTTCGGGGGAATGCGGAGCAGTTCATCACTCGGGGTAACCTGGCCGGCTTCGCCGGAGACCGCGCCGAATTTGGTGGCGTTAGTGACCACAACCGGAGTAATCAGGTTATAGCCCTTGGAGCGGATGAACTCCGAGTCAAAGCTAATCAGCTTATCCCCTGCGGAAATGCGTTGCTTCTTTTCCACGTGCACGTCGAAGCCTTCGCCGCCCAGTTCCACGGTATCGAGGCCTACGTGGATGAGCAGTTGCACGCCATTGTCGAGGCTTAGGCCTACCGCATGGCCGGACTTTTGAACGGTGAGCACCTTGCCGTCGGCAGGCGCATAGACGGTAGTGCCAGTTGGCTGGACTGCCATGCCAGGCCCCAGCTTCGCGCCTGCGAAGATAGGATCTGGGACCTCTGAGAGGTCCACTGCCTCGCCCTCTAGAGGGGAATCCAACACGATGTCGTCCTTGCCAACCTGCTTGGCGGCAACACCAGTAGCAGCAGCGCCCGCAGCGCTGGCAGCAACGGCGCCACCCGCATGCGAGGACTCTTTCTTGTCGGCCTGGGTGGACTTAAACTCCGAACGAGCAGCTACGTCATCCACAGATTCGCCCTGTTCGCGGGCGATGCGCTCCAAGTCTGCCTGCTTTTCTTCTGCTGTGCGGTAGCCGAAGAACAGGGTCAGGAAGAAAGAGGTAAGGAATGCAGCCGTGATACCAAGGACGTAGCCCAGCTGCGGCGTCATAGCACCAGTGGTCAACGCAGAGGTAAAGACGAAGGCCTCAGCGCGGACATCAAAGATACCGATGATTGCGCCGCCTACCGCACAACCTGGCAGCAACCGGTAGTAGCTGCGGCGGAAGCGCAACAAGATGCCGTAGAGGGAAGGCTCCGACACGCCACCGAGGATGCCCGCTGCGAAGGCACCAATAGAGACCTGGCGCATGGCATTGTTCTTCTCCCTGAAAGAGATAACCATGACCGCGCCCACAACGCCGAAGCAGGCGAAATTCCATGCGCCCATCGGACCCTGGATGAAGTCGTAGCCGTAGGTTGCGATGTTCTGAATCATGATGACATTCAGCGGCCAGTGCAGGCCCATCGGAACGAGGAACGGGTACAGCAGCGGAATGACGATAGCCAGGATGAACGGCGAGAAATCATTGATTTGGTACAGGACCCAAGAAATGCCATTGCCTACGCCAATGCCGAACGGGCCGAGCAGGAAGGCCGTTGCCGGAATCATGATGAGCAAGGAGAAGAACGGCACGAAGACCATATGAACTGCGCTCGGAATGATCTTCTTTAGCCCCTTTTCCACCCAGTAGAGGCCGATTGCGGCCAAAATGGGCGGGAAGACCTGGGAGCCATAGGAGTTGATGACCAACGGCAGGCCAAATACGTTGACGGTATCGCCTTGCTCACCCAGCGACATAAATTCGGGGGTCAAAAGCGCTGCGGGAATAGCCGCGGAGACCCACATATTCGCACCCAGCTTCTGGGCCGCGGTCGCACCGACCATTACCGGCAAAAAGTAAAAGACCGACTGGAACATTGCGTGAGCCAGCCGGAAGCCTTCTGGTTGCTCCTCCAGCGGTGCGCGGAAATCCTGGATGTGCGCCGTGTCTGCCAGGATGAGCAGCATGATAATGAGTGAGGCACCCAGCAATGCCCACAGGACTGGGCGGAAGGTATCAGAAAGGAACTCGAAGCAGTAATCTACCCAGTCATACTTACCGCGAACACCGTCATACTCCTTCTTGGAGGACGCTTCTTTATCACCGGAAGCATGCACACCGGGCTGCTTAATGATCTCGTTGTAGTAGTCAGCGACGCCGCCGCCCATGACTACCTGGTAGCCGTGAGCGCCCTGGGGCACGGTACCAAGCACCGCTGGGTCGCTATCGAGCTTTTCTTGATCAACTTTCCCCGCATCTGCAAGTTGGAAGCGCAGGCGCGTCGCGCAGTGCGTCAGCGACGTGATGTTGTCGGCGCCACCGATACTCTCAACGATGTGGGTGGAAGTGTCCTTAATAGATGCCACTTCTTACTCCTCAGTTCAAATACCACTTATAACCAGTACTGCACTGGCTATAACGTCAGGTTTGAGTATAAGAGGATTCCCACATGAACAAAAGCCCGTTTTGTGGACTTGCCAGGGAGTTTTTCCATTTGTCACTGCTTGTCCGCTGGTCAACCACCTAAAGGCGACGAACATCCCGGCAAACGATTGCACAAACTGTCTAAAAGATCACAAAAGCCGCGCCCACCCCATCTAGGTGATGAAGTGGGCGCGGCCGTGAGCCAAGCCTTCAGGCTTAGCGGAAACTAAGCGGAAGCTTTAGTTGCCAGCGAGCTTGTCGCGCAGTGCAGCGAGCTGCTCGTCGGAAGCCAGGGAGCCGCCAACCTCTGCCTGAGTCTCGGATGCCGGAGCTGCATCGGAGGAATCAGAGGAGTAGTTGGAGGACTCTGCAGACTCAGCAGCCTCAGCGGCTGCAGCGCGGTTGCGCTCGATCTGAGCGGTGTGCAGGTTGAAGCGACGCTCGGACTCTGCGTAGCGTGCCTCCCAAGCCTGACGCTGCTCGTCGAAGCCTTCCTTCCACTCGTTGGTCTCAGGGTCGAAGCCCTCAGGGAAGACGTAGTTGCCCTGCTCGTCGTAGGAGTCAGCCATGCCGTACTTGGACGGATCGAACTCTTCGGTGTAATCCTCGTCTGCCTGCTTAACGGACAGGGAGATACGACGACGCTCGAGATCGATGTCGATGACCTTGACCATAACTTCCTGGCCAACGGTGACAACCTGGTCCGGAACCTCGACGTGGCGCTGAGCCAGCTCGGAGATGTGAACCAGGCCCTCGATGCCCTCCTCGACGCGAACGAAGGCGCCGAACGGAACGAGCTTGGTGACCTTGCCTGGAACGATCTGGCCCACAGCGTGGGTGCGGGCGAATACGCGCCACGGATCTTCCTGGGTAGCCTTCAGGGACAGGGAAACGCGCTCGCGGTCCAGATCAACGTCCAGAACCTCAACGGTTACCTCATCACCAACGGTGACAACCTCGGATGGGTGGTCGATGTGCTTCCAGGACAGCTCGGAAACGTGAACCAGGCCGTCGACACCGCCGAGATCGACGAAGGCGCCGAAGTTGACGATGGAGGAAACAACGCCCTTGCGGACCTGGCCCTTCTGCAGCTGGTGTAGGAACTCGGAGCGAACCTCGGACTGGGTCTGCTCGAGGTATGCACGGCGGGACAGGACAACGTTGTTGCGCTGCTTGTCCAGCTCGATGATCTTTGCTTCCAGCTCCTGGCCGATGTACGGCTCCAGGTCACGGACGCGACGCATCTCAACGAGGGATGCAGGCAGGAAGCCACGCAGGCCGATATCCAGGATGAGGCCGCCCTTGACAACCTCGATAACGGTACCGGTAACAGGCTCTTCCTTGGCCTGCAGCTCCTCGATGGCGCCCCATGCGCGCTCGTACTGTGCACGCTTCTTGGACAGGATCAGGCGACCTTCCTTGTCCTCCTTGGTGAGAACAAGTGCGTCAACCTCATCGCCGACCTCAACAACCTCGTCCGGGTTGACGTCGTGCTTGATGGACAGCTCGCGGGAAGGGATAACGCCTTCGGTCTTGTATCCGATGTCCAGCAGTACCTCGTCGTGGTCAACCTTGACGACGGTACCCTCGACAATGTCACCATCGTTGAAGTACTTGATGGTGGCGTCTACAGCTGCGAGGAAGTCCTCTGCGGTTCCGATATCGTTAATCGCAACCTGCGGGGTGTTAGAAGATGGCATATTGAAAAAATGCTCCGAATAAATGTAGGAAATCGAAATTGGACAACTGCGCGTCTCTCGAAAAAAGCTTGCTAAGCTGCGCAAATGCAGCTAAAACGAGAAATATTCGATCCCGCCTCGTGATTACTTAAAGCCTTCCTACAGGGACTTAGAACAACCCGTGGCATAGACACGCCCGTCCAACACTACATCTGTCCAGCTTAAAGGGCAAATACACGGACCAACTATTTTGCAAAGGATTTTCTCCCACCGTGACTTCCCCCTCGCACGCGAACCAAGCCTACTGGGATAGCGACGCCACCAACTACCACGCCGAGCACCCCGACTACCTTTCCTCCTTTTATTGGTGCCCAGAAATGCTCCACGAGGACCAAGCACACTTGCTAGGCGACGTCTCGGCTTCTTCCGTCCTCGAAATTGGCTGCGGCTCCGCCCCGTGTACCCAATGGCTCCAGACACGCGCGCACTTCGCCACCGGCTTCGATATCTCCCGCGGCATGCTCAACCACGCTGCACTCGGACTCCCCTTAACCCAAGCCGATGCGCTTTCACTCCCCTACGCCACCGACTCCTTCGACGCCGCATTCTCGGCTTTCGGCGCCTTTCCCTTCCTTGCCAACCTTGACTTAGCCCTAAGCGAAGTCTCCCGCGTTCTTAAACCAACCGGTCGCTTTGTCCTTTCGGCCAACCACCCGATGCGCTGGATATTCCCTGATGACCCCGCCGATCTGACGGCCGATATCAGCTATTTCGATCGTGCTTATCTGGAGCAAGACCACGATGGCAACCTGACCTATGCGGAGTTCCACCGCACTATCGCCGATTGGTTTCAGGCTTTACAGGGCGAAGGCCCTTTCCTAATCGAGGACATTATCGAGCCCGAATGGCCTAAGGATCTCACCACCACTTGGGGCCAATGGTCGCCAGAGCGAGGCGAAATCTTCCCCGGCACGATTATTTTCGTCTGCCGGAATTGCCGCTAACCTATGGGCATGTTTCTGGATCGAATTGGCCTACTTTTGCGCCGTGGCCTCGCATGGTGGATCGACGCTTTCCTGGCAGCGGCCGTGATCGTTGTGGGGCGCTGGGCAATCAATGCACTTGCCGACGCCCCCTTAACCGGCCACACCCTCGAGATTTACAACGCTGTGGCCCTCGCCCTAGTCTTCTACGCCTACCGGGTATGGGCCGAGGCCACGAAGACAACCTCGCTGGGAAAATGGTCACTCAAGCTGGAGATCCTCGCTACCCACCCCGGATGGCGCGCAGCCTGCCTCCGCAATTCCTGGCTGTTACTTTCTATGCTCACGCTGACGGGAGTACCGTTTATTGTGCCGTTGCTACTCGGCGTCCTAAGCGTGAGTGTCCTCGCCTTCGGCCAAACCCCTTTTGACATGCTGGCCAATTGCCTAGTCGAGCGCCGGCCTCAGATGGACACGCCTTCTTTTCGCGGCACCAAATAATACAGGAGCGCAAGGACTACCAGGACAGCGAACATCCAGGAAGATGGGAAAAGGAATGCTAGTGCCGTAGCTACCACCATCACCGCGGCGGCCGTTAGTCTTCTGACCTTCGGGTTGGCTGCCACGCGGGCGATGGTCATGGCGGCCACAACATAAGACACCGCAATAATTCCGTACCCGATGGCATAGGCCTTATGTTCTGCAAGAAACCGTTCAAGCCCGAGGCCAGCAATATCGATGGCTAGAAAGTTTACTTGAATGGCCCACAGGCTTTCAAAGACGCGGAGGATCCACTTATTCGTCTTCTCTTCTAACGTCACTGCTCGGCAATTCCCTTCTTGACTTTTCGACTTACACTCATAACTTTTTCCGCACAGAAAAGGCTACCTAAAAACTTAGTGCGCATCGCGCGACAACTTTTGAACTTTCCGTATTGCATAGCCGGGCATGCCCAAGTCCTCAATGGCTTGCTTATTCCACGTCCCACGAACCTGTCCATCCACCACGATGGCGCGGCGAAATACTCCACGATTTCCCGGTACCAGTACTTCATGGACCTCGTTTGTCATCGCAAATAGACGGTCTTGATAACCCAAGATGTACTCGTCAAATGCTCCCAGCAGCAATACCGATTGCTTCTTTCGCGCTTCGGCCATTCCCACTATCTCAGCCGAAACAAGGTCCTGGGAATCATCGCCGCAGCGCACGATGTCCGGCGGGAGGCATTCGGCTGCGGGCCGTATCAGTTTTTGTGGGAGCTTTGCCCACCAGGCAAAGTCCCGCAACGTTGCGGGACCGTGAGTGCGGAAGTACCGAGTCATCAGCTCCGCAGTCGCCGCAACTTTATCACCGTTGAAGGTCTCCTCTAGCCCCGGCAGATCCACCGGCGAGATGAGCTGTTCCGCTCCGGAATAGACGGCGTGACCGCTTTCCATTGCTACACGCACAACATGCCAAAAGGGTACGTCGGGCAACGCTGTTGCAGCCCGGTCCTTGAGTTCGGCGCGCGAAAGCGGACGATCAATGAGCTTGTTTACCTCTGCCCGCAGCTCGGTATCACCCTTGCGCCCTTTGGCGCAGAGTTCGGTTATCCAGCCTATGTCCTTGATAGAAGCCGCGAAAAGCGTATTCCGCATGGGATACCCACGCACAATGTTTCCAGCATCCGAATGGTCTTTCGCCCGCAAAGCCAGTGACCGGCGAACCGAATGCAGGTCCTGGCCTTGCATGACACCGAAGGCGCGGGCCGCCTCCTCAACACTCTCCCACCGCCGCATGGTTAGGCCTTGCGAGGCGAGCCTCAGGCGCGCCTTTTCCCGGCGAGAGAAAGTAACCGAGCTAGTGGGCTGCGGCATCCCAATCCTTGCCGGCACCGGCGGAGACCTCCAGCGGCACGTTCAGCTCAATCGCTGAGTCCATCTCGCGCTCGAGAATCTCTCGAACTTTGTCCGCCTCACCGGAGGCGACTTCAACTACCAATTCATCGTGCACCTGAAGCAGCACACGGGACTTCAACCCTTGCAGTGCGCGGTCCACGCGAATCATTGCCACCTTAATGATGTCAGCGGCAGTGCCCTGAATCGGCGCATTAAGTGCTGCGCGCTCCGCGTTCTCGCGTGCTAGGCGGTTATCGGAGTTGAGCTCTGGCAAGTAGCGGCGACGGCCAAAGAGCGTTGCCGTGTAGCCATCCCTGCGGGCTTGGACCACGACTTCATCGAGGTACTTCTTCACGCCGCCAAAGCGCTCAAAGTAGCTTTCCATAATGGACTTTGCCTCGCCCGCCGGAATGCCCAATTGCTGGGATAGACCGAAAGCGGAAAGACCGTAAACCAACCCATAGGACATGGCCTTGACCCGGCGGCGCAGCTCGGGTGTCACCTGGTCAACTGGAACGTCAAAGACTCGAGAGCCAACATAGTTGTGCAGGTCTTCGCCTTCCTTGTAGGCCTCGATGAGGCCCGGGTCTGCGGAGAGGTGCGCCATGACACGCATCTCAATCTGGGAGTAGTCCGCAGTCATGAGTTCATCGAAGCCATCGCCCACGATGAAGGCAGAACGAATCTGGCGGCCTGCTTCGGTGCGCACGGGGATGTTTTGCAGGTTGGGTTCGGTGGATGACAAGCGGCCGGTAGAGGCCACGGTTTGGTTAAACGTGGTGTGAATGCGGCCGTCAGGCTGCACGGTTTTGATGAGACCTTCCAAGGTGGTCTTCATCTTCTGGTACTCGCGGTGTGCCAAGAGATGATCGAGGAAAGGGTGAGGGTTCTTAGCCGCGAGCTGTTCAATCTCCTTGGCCGCGGTGGAATAGCCCGTCTTCGTCTTCTTGGTCTTGGGCAGCTCAAATGTCTCAAAGAGCACGGTTTGCAACTGCTTTGGCGAGTTGAGGTTGAGCTTGTCATCGCCGGCAAGCTCGCGGGCGGCGCGCTCTTGTTCGGCAACCTGCTCTACAAAGGCGTCCTTTTGCGTTTCGAGAATGTCAACGTCAACGGCAATTCCGGTAGCCTCCATGCGCGCCAGAATGGTTACCAGCGGCAGCTCCAGGTCGGTATAGAGCTCGAAAGAGTCAATCTCCTGTAGCTCTGCGGTGAGCCTTTCTGCAAGCTCCATAATTGCTGCGGCCTGGTCCACTAGAGAGGAATCATCCAGCAGGGAAAGCTGTTCCGTGGCGGCGCCGAGGGTCTTTTGGAGGTGGCGCTGGTAGACGTCGGCAAGCGCATAAGTGCGCTGACCGGGGCGTAACAGGTAAGCGGCAAGGGCCGTGTCATGAGCGATGCCTGCCAGCTCAATCCCGCGGCCGGCGAGCATATGGAAAGCGGCCTTCGCTTCGTGGAAATACTTCGGCGCATCGGAGGCCAACCACTGCGCAAGGGCCTTATCATCCTCGGCAGTAAGATCGCCCAGCTCCACTTGCAGGCCGTGGCGTTCTTGGTCCACGAAAGCAATCGCCGAAGCATCACCCTGCCCCGGGTTTCCCTCGCCTTGGACATAAACTGCAACGTGCTTACGGCCTGGCAGCCACTGAGACAATGGCTCATCGTCGATGACTGTTTCTAGCTCTTGGACTTCCTCGGCTTGCTGCGCTGCCTCAGCACCATCATTGGGAATGGCGGCGAGTACGCGATCGCGCAGGTTGGTACCGAACTCTAGGTCATCGAACTTGGCGGCAACGTCGGCGACCTTGGCTTCCTTAAACGCCAAATCGTCGGGACCGACTTCTAAGTCCATGTCCGTGATCATCTGGGTTAGTTTCCGGTTCATCTGCACCTGCTCGATGCGCTCGCGGAAGTTATTGCCCACCACGCCCTTAATTTCCTCGGCGTGCTCTACCAAGGATGCCAAGTCTCCATACTTGACTATCCACTTGGTGGCAGTCTTCTCGCCCACCTTTGGGATGCCCGGCAAATTATCGGAAGGATCGCCACGCAGCGCGGCAAAGTCTGGGTACTGCGCGGGGGTGAGACCGTACTTTTCTTCTACCGCGGATGGGGTAAAGCGGTGGAGCGTGGATACGCCCTTCATGGGATAGAGCACCGTCGTGGACTCATTAACCAACTGCAGGTAGTCACGGTCACCGGTAACGATGAGGGTCTCATAGTCCTGTGCCTCGGTTGCGAGTGTAGCCAGAATGTCATCGGCCTCGTAGTTCTCACGAGAGAGGGTGGTAATGCCCAGTACCTCGAGCACCTCGCGAATGAGGTCTACCTGACCCTTGAATTCCTCCGGCGCAGCCTCGCGCTGGGCCTTATAGTCCGGGAACATCTCAGTGCGGAAGGTCTTGCGCCCCACGTCGAATGCCACCGCAATGGCGTCGGGGGTCTCTTCCGCCACGATATTAGAGAGCATCGATAAGAAGCCATACACGGCATTAGTGTGCTGACCTCCTGAGGTGGAGAAATTATCCACCGGCAGGGCATAGAAGGCACGAAAGGCCATAGAGTGGCCGTCAATGAGCAGAAGTCGAGGCTGATTAGTAGTCACCTGCCCCATCCTAGAGAAGCCCCCCGACATCCGAACACCCCGGTGTAGATATTGTGGATGACGTGGGCATTCCCCCACTGCCCCTACCCAATTAGGAATTCGCCTAGTGCCTGCGCTACTATTTTCACAGTCAAAGGCAATCCGCCTTTACACTGTGCGCCCCTGTAGCCCAATTGGCAGAGGCAACGGATTCAAAACCCGTCCAGTGTGAGTTCGAGTCTCACCAGGGGCACAATGTGAAGTCTCGAGACATCGTTCCGGTCGGTGTCTCGAGATTTTTCGTTTTCAGTTGCCCCGTTGGGGGCTGAGTTTGTTGTCTTTCTTGTTGTAGTAGATCTTTTCTTCGGTGAGTGTGTAGGCGGCGATTTGTGCCCCGGTGGCGGTTATTTTGATGTCGACATGGTTGTCGACGCAGACCATTGTGATGGGTTGTCCGCCCCATCTGCGTCCGATGTAGAGGCGGCGTAGTTTGCCGCCCCATCGCAGGGTTGTTTTGCCGTTGGTGCTTACTTTGTCGGTGCGTAGTCGGTAGTCGCGGTCTGGTTTGATTTCTGTTGGATGCGCTTTTGGTAGGGCTGTATAGGCTTCTGCGGGGGTGGTTCTGTTTAGGGCTCTATGGGGGCGTTTGTAGTTGTAGTATCCGATGATTTCTTTTAGCTGAGCGTTGAGTTCATCGAGGTTGTGAGCTGGTGTTTTGTTCGAAAGGGCTAGTTTAAGGGTGTAGTGGAAGCGTTCGACTTTTCCTTGGGTTTGGGGGTGGTAGGGTTTGCCGTTTTTCTGCTTGATTCCTAGGTCGATGAGTAGTTGCTCGAAGCCGTTTCGTGCGGGGTTTGTCCGATCGGCGCTGGTTGTGAATGCTCGGCCGTTGTCGGTGAGGGTGGATTGCGGAAAGCCGTGTATTTGCCCTGCGTTAATGAAACTTTCCATGACGTTTGCCACGGTAGCGTTGTTGTAGGCGTGGCACGAGATGATGAACCGGGAGTGGTCATCCAAGATGGTGAGGATGACTACGCGCTTGTGTCCTGCGATGGTCCAGTCACTGTAGTCCATTTGCCATGTTTCGTTAGGTTGATCGGCTTGGAATCGTGTCCATGAGCTGCGGGGACGCTTTTGTGGCTGTGGTGTGACGTGACCGTTGTTTGTCAGAACTCGGTGGATTGTTGACGGTGCTGGTGGTGGGTCGATTCCATCTTGTTGTAGGTGCCATCGAATGGTGTGGGCACCGGCATCGGTACCGCGTTTTGTGAGGTCTTGGCGCAGTTGAAGGATGCGGTCGACAGTACTGGGATCGAGTGCTCGAGGATTCGTGCGAGGGCGTTTAGATCGTGGTTCTAGCGCCTTGATTCCGCCATCTCGGTAGCGGGCTTGAAGTGTTCGGATCCATCGTGTGCTGACATTGAAGTGTTCAGCTGCTTCGGCCTGGGTCATACCGGTGGCGAGCATGGTTTCGATGATGATTTTTGGGCTTGGTTTTGAGCTCTTCTCCATTTTTAAAGCATGGAGGATCGATGTCTCGACACATCGCTTTTCGCCATCTCTGGGCAGTTTTAGCCTCACGGCTTTCTGCCGGATCGATGTGGTGAGACATCTGAGCTGGTGGAACCGGAACGATCTCATGAGACATGCGGAACGATCTCGCCGAACCAGACATCACCAGGGGCACAACGAGATAAGACCTCGGTTTCCACCAAGTCAGGGAAGCCGAGGTCTTTGCTTTAGCCCAGTTCAGGCAAGGTTGGCAGGTGATACTTGCGCAGGAGCGCGTTGATTTGCGGGATCGAAGTCTTCAGTTGCGGCAGGGCTAGGCCGATGAGTCCGGCCACGCCCGCGATGCCGAGGATTGCTCCCAGAACTGCGGGCTTGGAGCTCGCGTCGCTGCTCGAAGCGGAGCTACCTGCGGACGGCTGCGTAGTATCGGCCGGTTCGCCGTCATCGTGTGCACGGGCGGTAAGCCATTCCTCCTTGCCCAGAACACCCTGGGTCAGGCGGGTCTCGCCGATCCAGCCGTACCACGGGTCCTGCGGGCGCTGGTTATCAAAACCACCGCCCATAACCCACTGCAGGTCACGCGGGAGAAGACCTTCGGCACCTACCGCGTTGCGCAAGATAGGCGCACCGTTGATGAACATCTCCACGCTATCGCGCTCCGGATCATTGACCACGGCGATGTGCATCCACTCGTCCTTGGGTACCTCGTGGGACCATACGGTAGAACCGCTTCCCTGCTTCGGCTCCGCCCACCAGCGCAGCTCGCGGAGATTGGAGATACCAAACATGACGGTGGGGTCCGTGTCATTAGAGCCGTCCACCAGCTTATTAATGGCAGAGTCGCGGCTGAGCGCGCTTCCCCAACCATGCTGGGCACCATTGAAGTCCTTCGGAATCTTGACGAAGGACTCGAAGGTGTACCCCTTGGTAGTATCCACGCTATTGGCCGGCGCGCCCTTGTCGGTGCGGAACTCGGCGTTGCCGACCTTGCCGGCAGGGTCGGACCAGAAGAGGGATCCGGAATCAGAGGACAGCGGGTGGTGATCGGAGCTATAGGTCACCCGATCACCTAGCATCGCGCCAGAGCGGTGCAGGTCGCTGCCGGAATCGCTGGAAACGTCGGGGATGGTGGTGCCACGGCCGGCAGGGGCGCCGTCGGCAAGCGCATGCCCGTCCTTGTCTTGGGCCTGGCCCGGACGCCAGTGGAATACGGTGTGGTCGTTCTTGGCAAAGTCATCCGCACCCTTGGGCAGCTCATCCTCCGCGATGGTATAGGGCCTATAGCCTTCCGCGGCGATGTCGCGCGCACGCTGCGCCAGGTCCGGCTGGTGGCCCTCACCCACGGTGAACTCCGGGGAAAAGGAGGAAAAGCGCTGCTCAAAGTCGAACGGGATGGCGTAGCTATCGCCCTTGTCATCTAGGGTGAGCTTGTCGAACTGCGTCAGCTCCTCGTGCGGCTTCTGCGCCACCCACGGCGAGAGCGCGGTCATCTCCAGCTGCTTGCCGGAAAGGTCGAACTCTAGCACGCCCAGCAGACCATTTCCGCCCTGGTAGGCCATCTGATAGTCCTGCAAGATGGAAACGACGTCGTGCCCGGCATCGTTTTTGTCCACGCGGTAGCCCGCACCGTGGTGGTGGCCGCCCATCACCAGGAAGATCTGGTCGTTGCGCTTGATGAACTTATCCCACAGGCCCTTGCCATAGTCATCGGAATAGAAGACGTTACCCTCGCCATCGATATTGAGGGCCTCATGGGTGGTCACAATGACCGGAAGGTCTGGGTGCTGATCAATGATGCCTTGCGCCCACTCAATGGCTTTTTCATCGGCGCGCCAGCCCAGCGCAAGGTTGAGGTACTTCTGACCCTCGGCTTCAAAGATGTGGGCCTCGGAGTCATTATTGACCGCAGTGTAACGTTCTTGGAAAGTCTCCGGATTAGCGGCCTTGGCACGATCGGCGCTAAACCACTTGTCATACGGGTGAGCCGACGCACCCTCGACGTCCATGTCGTGATTGCCGGGCAGAATGGAGTAGTTCAGGTCCGAATCGTCGAGGACCTGCATAGCCTTATCAGCTACCTGCCATTCGCCCTCCACGTTCCACTGGTCTACAACGTCACCCAGGTGGGTGACGAAGTCCATGTTCAGCTCGTCTTGGTGGTCTACCAACCATTGAGTTTGGGACAAGTAGGGTTCGCTTCCGTAGCGAGCTTGGGCCAAGTTGCCCGTCTCCGGGGTGGAATAGCGCGAATAGAACTGGGTATCCGGTAGGACGCCGATGCTAAAGCGAGAACCCTCGCTGGGCGACGCCCCCTCAGCCCCAACCTCCGCAGCGCCTGCTGCCGGTACAACGATGAGGTTGCCCACCACCGCGGTTGCAGTTAGCGCTGGCAGGACAAATCGATTTTTCATAGAGAGTCCTTTAAGACTGGAAAGGAATGCTTGCACAGGGGAAATGGCGGGAATACGCGAGGGATTCTAGGGTGCGAACCTTTCAGTTAGTTGACACCCGCGTAAACAGAAGACTGAATAATGGGAAACTTATGGTTGCCTCTGAAAAAGACATCTTCCCGTGTGAGATTCCGTATAACCTGCCCCAAACTGCATAGTTGCATTGGGGTGCATTAAACTGACAGAATATTCATGAATACGGTTTTACCTCTACGGTTAGGGAGAAGATCCTCCCCTCCCGCGGTAGGTAGCCCACCGCCCTCTAATGAAAGATATGCATTACGCTTCACGGCGGTTCGCCTAGCCTCACGCTTCGGCACTTTTCTGTCGCCTTGCTAGGCCAGTCGCCCTCCGCACCAGTCCCCTCCCAGGTAGATTTTTAATTTATGCAATACATTTTGAACGCAATCCGCGGCGCCCTCATCGGCATGGCCGAGCTTGTACCGGGCATCTCCGGTGGCACCGTGGCGCTCATCGTGGGCATTTATGAACGCGCAGTCCACAACGCCAACGATCTCATCTCCGGCCGCTTCAAAAAGGTGGAATGGAGCTTCCTCATCTCCGTAGCAATCGGCATGTTCATCGCCGTCTTCGGAATGTCCACCGTGCTATCTAACTTCGTAGATAATCACGTATCGGCGTCCGGGGCGCTCTTTTTGGGCATGGTGGCCGTGTCCATTTTTGTACCGCTATCCATGCTCTCCAAGCAGGAACGGCTACACCCCTCGTCCATCATCGCGTTCGTCGTTGCCACGATTGCCATCTTCTTTATCACCGGCTTCACCTCCGAACCGCACGAGAACCCCAGCCTTATTGTGGTCTTCTTCGCCGCCGCCATCGCGGTATGCGCACTTATCCTGCCTGGCATCTCCGGTTCGCTCATCCTGCTGACCATGGGCCTCTACCAGCCCATCATTGGCGCCGTTTCGGATCGGGACCTGGGCACTATCGCCGTCTTCGCCTTAGGTGCCTTGTGTGGTCTTGCGGCGTTTATCAAGGTATTGAACTTCCTGTTGGATCATCACCGCGCCCCCACGCTGATGGCCATGGCAGGTTTCATGCTCGGTTCTCTGCGCGCACTGTGGCCGTGGGGAGCTGACCAAGATGCCTCTAGCGGCATCATCATCGGCATGTTCATCCTCGGTGCGCTTATCGTCTCCGCGTTCATCTTCGTAGACATGAGGAAGGCCCGCGCTATAGATGAAAGGACGGCGCAAAAATAATGCCGCGCTCGTTTTCTCGCCGCGCAACTATCGCCGCGGTCCTCGTCCCCACGCTGAGCCTGGGCGCCTGCGTCACCAACGAGGAAGATTCCACACCGGACGGCTGGGAAGAACCCCATTCCGCAATGGTGCCGGAAATTGCCGCCATGTATAACGACAACGATGGCGTCCTCACTGCCGGAACTAACCCACCCTATGCCCCATTTCAGCTTAAGGATTCCCACGGCGCACTCCAAGGCGTCGAACTCGATCTTGCTCGCGCCGTTGCCGGCGTCTTGGGCCTCGATTTCCAGCCCGTGGAACAGGACTTCTCCATGATCCTGCCCGCCGTGCAATCGGGCCAGATTGATATGGGCGCATCCGGGTTCACGGATAACCCCGAGCGCCGCAATGAATTCGACTTTGTAGATCACCTCTACGCTGGCATCCAGTGGGCCGAGCGAGTAGATGGACCTAAGAAGGTTGACCCAGATAATCCTTGCGGCTTGACCGTTGCGGTGCAGCGCACCACGGTATCTGAAACCGACGATGTGCGCCCTAAGAAGGATGCGTGCAACGGCGATCTCACAGTCTTGTCTTATGACACCGGTGACAACGCCGCGCTGGCAGTACTTATGGGGCGCGCAGATGCCCTGTCTGCAGACTCCCCAGTAACGGCGTGGGCGGTCAATCGCTCCGAAGGAAAAATGCGGCAGGTAGGCGATATGTTCCAAGCATCGCCCTATGGCTTTGCCGTACCCAAGGATTCCGATTTGGGCAAGGCCTCGGCTGCGGCACTGCAACACCTCATCGAAACCGGTGAGTATGCAGAAATTTTGTCCCGCTGGGGCATCGAGGATGGCTTAATAGACCAGGCAATGATTAATGAAAGGCCGATCAATGGTTAATGAAAATGCGGCGACGCCAGCTACGGCAGAGCCTAAGGAAAAGCCCGCCAAGATCGAGGCGCGACCTCTACGTCACCCGTGGCGCTGGGTCTTCGCCGGCCTGCTTATCGTGCTCGGCGTGTGGTTTATCATTGCTTCCGCCCGCAACGAGGCATTTGGCTGGGACACTTACTTCCAGTACCTCTTTGATGAGCGCATCGCGCTTGCTTCCTTGCACACCATCGCCATCACCATTTTGTCCATGATCATCGGCGTTGTCGGTGGTGCCATCCTTGCGGTTATGCGCATGTCCCCCAACCCGGTGCTGCGCAGCGTCTCCTGGATATTCCTCTGGGTCTTCCGCGGAACACCGATCTATGTGCAGCTGGTGTTCTGGGGACTGCTCTCCGCCATCTACCAATCCATCAACTTGGGCTTTACCGAGGTGTCTTTGCAGACGATCCTCACCAACGCCTTCTTCCTTGCGGTGATGGGACTGGGCCTTAATGAAGCTGCCTATATGGCCGAGATCGTGCGCTCCGGTATCACCTCCGTTCCCGAGGGCCAGAAGGAAGCCTCCAAGGCACTGGGCATGTCCTGGTGGATGACCATGCGCCGCACCGTCCTTCCGCAGGCCATGCGCATTATCATTCCGCCCACAGGCAATGAGTTCATTTCTTTGCTCAAGACCTCTTCCCTCGTGGTGGCTATTCCTTATACCGAGGAAATCTTCGGTCGCACCACGGATATTTCCGCCGCCCTCTTCCAGCCCATCCCGCTGCTGCTGGTCGCAGCTTCCTGGTACCTCGTAGTTACGTCCCTGCTGATGGTGGGTCAGTACTTCCTGGAGCGCCGCTTTGAGCGCGGTGCGACCCGCGAACTTACTGGCCGCCAACTTGCTGCGCTGGCAGACGCTGAAGGCACTATCCCCCGCAACGTATCCGTGATTTCGGAGGCTAAAAACTAATGGCTACTCCCATGATTTCCGCCCAGAACGTCCATAAGTCCTTCGGACAACTCGAGGTCCTCAAAGGCATTGACCTTGAGGTCCAGCCCGGCGAAGTGGCCTGCCTGTTGGGCCCCTCGGGCTCCGGCAAGTCCACCTTCCTGCGCTGCGTCAACCACCTTGATAAGGCAACTGCGGGCCGACTCTACGTCGACGGCGAGCTGATTGGCTACCGCGAAAAGAACGGCACCCTTTATGAGATCAGCGAAAAGGAAGCCGCAGAGCAGCGCTCCGATATCGGCATGGTCTTTCAGTCTTTCAACCTCTTCCCCCACCGCACGGTGATTGAAAACATCATCGAGGCACCGGTGCAGGTGAAAAAGATTCCGGAAGAAACCGCCCGCGCCCGCGCTATGGAGCTGCTGGAAGACGTTGGCTTGGCGTCCAAGGCCAATAACTACCCGGTGCAGCTCTCTGGCGGCCAGCAACAGCGCGTTGCCATCGCTCGTGCGGTGGCCATGGACCCTAAGCTCATGCTTTTCGACGAACCTACGTCCGCCCTCGATCCAGAGCTCGTCGGCGAAGTGCTGCGCGTTATGAAGGACCTCGCGGCCGAAGGCATGACCATGCTCGTAGTCACCCACGAGATGGGTTTTGCGCGCGAGGTAGCCGACAAGGTCTTCTTCATGGACGGCGGCGTGGTCATTGAGTCCGGCAGCCCAGCTGAAGTTTTGGATAACCCGCAACAACCACGCACCAAGGACTTTTTGGCTTCGTTGCTATAACCCCCACTACACTCCAAAGAGTACCTTCAGCCCGCCCGTCTTCCGCGAAGAGGACCGGCGGGCTTTGCCGTCGCTCACTCGCCTACGAAAGCGTCAAAATGCCCCGAATCAGTGCGCTGGCCGCGCCCAACCCGGCAACGCTGAGCGAGAGCACGCGGGCCTTTTCTCGTGGAACACGCCGAGCAATGCGGGTGCCGGCCCAAATGCCGACGAACATACCTAAGACTCCGGCGGGCCACATCACCCAAGGCAGACCATCAAAGTGGGCCGCACCAGTTAGCGTCTTGGTCATCACGGAAAAGAATCCGCCTACGACAAAAATCGGCTGCAGCGTAGCTGCGTAAACATGTTGGGGCCACTTTGCCGCCTGGGCGTAGACGGTAATAACCGGGCCGGCCACGCCCGCCAAGGTATTGGTAAAGCCGCCGAGAATACCCGCGGAGATGGCAGGGCCTTTGCCCTCCATCGGCGGGACAAACTTCTTTCCAAATGTCACTACGGCTAATGCAGCCAGAAGCGCAGCGCCCACCACGATCATGAGCCCTGCCGTGTCCATGCGCCTAATGAGCAACGCCGCGGCCAAGGAGCCAATCACCATAACTGGGGCGATCAGGCCGAACTTTTTCCAGCTCACATTTTCACGCACGGAATAGGTGGTCAGTATCGCATTTATGCAGGCCAGAACGTTGATCACCAGGATGCCTTCGACCGGCCCCATAATGAGCATGAGGATGGGGCCGCCGATGAGGCCGAGCCCCATTCCGGATACCCGTTGCAGAGTCGAACCAACGACAACGACGAGGAAAATAACCAGTGCGAGGCTCACTGCCGGTATTTCTCCTTTACCGCACGACCTACAGGCTCGGGGAACATACCCGTTACGTCGCCGCCAAACTTAGCTACCTGCTTACACAGCGAGGAACTGATATAGCCGTACTTCTCGTCCGTGAGCAGGAAGACAGTATCGATTCCAGAAAGGCGCCGGTTCATCTGCGCCATGGGCAGCTCATATTCATAATCCAGAGAGCTACGCAGTCCCTTCACTAGGACGTCTGCCCCATGCTCCGTGGTGTAGTCCACCAACAGCCCGGAACAATAATCCACCTTGATGGAAGAATCCACGCTCTGGCGGATAAGTTCCATACGCTCCTCCACGCTAAAAAGCCCAGAGGGCTTGTCGGGATTACCGGTAACCAACACAGTGACCTCATCGAACATCTGGTTAGCGCGATTGATGATATCGACGTGACCTAAGGTGACGGGGTCGAAGGATCCAGGGCAGACGGCCTTAGTCATGCTACTTTCGCTTTCTTTTCAGGGGTTTAGTCTTCGGCGTCTTCGCTGCCGGGACGGGTATAAACCGCCATATCCATGCGTGCGATGCCAAAGGTGCGCTTCTTAAGCTTTTGGCCGGTGGGCTCAAAACCAGCAGGCCACACAGTATCCGCGGAATCAACGTGGCGCTCAATTACTACCATTGCGCGGTCGGTAAGCACTGGTTCGATGGCAGCAATGAGTGCATCCACCTCGTCGAATGCGTACGGCGGGTCCGCCAGGACCAGATCGAAGTGTTTGCGCGGGGCACTAGCGAGGTAAGTGCCTACCTTCATCTCTTGCACACGCACGCCGGGATGCTTGACGACGCCCATATTGTGCCGGATGATCTTTACCGCATCGGCCGAAGATTCCACCAGTACTGCTTCCTCTGCCCCTCGGCTCGCCGCCTCTAGGCCTAGGGCACCAGAGCCGGCAAAAAGGTCGAGCACCGAAGATCCAGCAAAGCCCCACCGTGCAGTGAGGGATGAAAACAGCCCTTCGCGGGCGCGATCTGCGGTAGGCCGAGTTCCTTCTGCGGGCACTTTAATGGTGCGGCCGCGGGCTTCGCCGGCAATAATGCGCGTCATTTATGCTTCTCCAATCTCCATCAAAAGGTCTCCGCCCACCACATCACTAAAGTCAGAGACCACAATACGGTGGACCTTTCCTGGTCCCGGGCTTTCTACGGGAGCCTCGAGCTTCGTGGCTTCGACAGTCGCAAGCGGGACTCCGGTATCAACAGTGTCTCCCACATTCACATGGCAGCGGACGATGCCCGCGAAGGGGGCGTAAATTTTCATGCTTCTAGGTTAACCCGTCTTAGTTCTTCTCCAAGTATTCCTGTTCGCTTTCGCTCAAATTGCGCGTGAGTTCCTCAGCCAACTCGGGATTGCGCATCACCATGGCACGCGCATCCGTGTGGGTGCGCTCCACAATGTCTTGGTCATCCGCCAAGTTCAGTAGCCGCAATGTGCGGTGCGTTCCGGACTGCATGGTGCCCAAAATGTCTCCCTCCTGGCGCTGGCGCAAATCAAGCTCGGCTAGTTCAAAACCCGAGGACGTTTGGGCGATCTGAGTGATACGACGGAAGGACGGAGTGTTATCGGCTGCCGTCGTGTGCAAAAGGCAGACGGAGGCATTGCCACTTCGTCCCACACGCCCACGCAACTGGTGCAACTGGGAAACGCCGAAATGCTCGGACTCGCGAATGAGCATCACCGTGGCATTGGGAACATCCACGCCCACCTCAATGACCGTGGTAGAGACCAGGATATCGATCTCTCCCCTAGCAAATGACGTCATTACCTCGTCTTTATTGGGCATCTTCCCATGCAAAATGGCAATCCGTAGTCCCTTGAAGGGACCGTTTTCTAACTGCTGTGCAAGCTCTAGAACTCCGCCTTTGCCTTCAATGCGCGGGCAAACGATATAAGCCTGATGGCCGTGGGCAACCTCCTCGCGTATCCGCTCGAGTGCGCGCAGCACCCAGGTCGGCCGCCACTCGGCCACCACTGCTGACTGAATAGGTTTGCGACCACCGGGCAGCTCTGTCAGCGTTGATACGGCGAGGTCACCAAAGACGGTCATCGCAATGGTGCGCGGAATCGGTGTTGCTGTCATCACCAGCACGTGGGGGCTGAGGCCTTCACGTGCTTTTAACCGCAGGCTATCGCGCTGCTCTACACCGAACCGGTGTTGCTCATCTACGACGACCAATCCCAAGTTAAAGAACTCCACGGTGTCTTGGATAATCGCATGGGTTCCAATGATGATGTCCGCGTCACCTGAGACAATATCCAATAAAGCCTGCCGCTTGTCCGCCGTTCGCATGGAGCCGGTCAGGAGTACGACCTTGACGCCTTCGGGAACCGAGGTCCCGATGGAGGCAGCGTGTTGGGAGGCGAGTACTTCCGTCGGCGCCAGCAGTGCTGCCTGCGTTCCTGCGTCGACAGCCTGCAGCATAGCGCAGGTAGCCACCATGGTTTTGCCTGAGCCAACCTCGCCTTGCAGCAACCTCATCATGGGCAGCGGACGAGCCAGATCGTCTTCGATCTCGCTAATGACGCGACGCTGCCCTTCGGTCAGATCAAAGGGCAGATGGCTCAGCAATTCTTCGCGATAGCCGCCTAGGGTGGCCGGCATGGTAGAAGCGGTCCGGGCTTCGGCATCTCGCTGGCGCAATGCCATCACCAAACCTATGGACAGCGCCTCGTTGTATTTTAGCCGCTGAATCGCACGGTACGGGCCCGCTTTCCCGGGCTCGTGGATTTCCCGCACTGCCTTATCGAGGCTGATGATCATCTGATAATCCAGCGGTTCCGCAATCGGCGGAGTCTTAGATAGGACGTAGTGGATGGCGCCCATGATGTACCACGAGGTCACCTTGGACGTGGCCGGGTACACCGGTATCCATTCACGTTCCAAGAGGAGCTGGTCGAGCCTGCCAAACTGCGACAGGTTCCGCAGCGAGCCGGTGGCTTTTGGGCGTTGCTTCTTGCCGGATTCGGCCGCTGGCTGGCGGTAATCATCCAGTTCGCCATCGGGGCGGCCAAACGCATCGATCTCTACAAAGTCCGGCTGCTGCAACTGCGGCTGGTTGCGAAAGAACTTAAGCTTGCCGCTCATCATGACGCGCTGTCCGCGGTGCAACATCCGCATCACGTAATTGGCATTGAAAAAAGTCGCAACGATGCTGCCATCGAGCTGCACATTGATGATGGTGGTCTTGCCCGAGTCATGGCGGGTGAATCCGGTAATGGTTCCGGTAACCGTGACGATATCGCCCTCCGCAGCGTCTCCTAGGCCGACGTCCTTGTTGTGGCGGATATAGTCTCGGGGATAGTGAGCTAAGAGCTCGCCGCAGGTCTCATACCCCAGCGCTTTGGTAATCTTCGCGGCGTCCTTCGCCGCAAGCACCTCTGTCAAAGGGCGGTTGTCCTGCCAGCCGAGCATTGCTATTCCACTCCGATTTCGGTTGCGATATCCGGTACTTTCAGTGCCATAACGTCCACGCGAAGCTGTTGAGCTAGGTCCTCCTGGTCCAGGTCAAGGGCGCTTAAGACTGTGACCTGCTCACCGCCTTCTGCTAAGAGATCGCGGCAGGTGGTAATGATTGACTGCGGGGTTTCCTGGCTTGGGTAAGCCACTCGCATGGACTTGGCAGCATCACGCATGGCAGCAACGACGGCACCAGTATCTGGGTTATCCGGTTCATAGACGGAAATCGCAGCCAGAGCTGCAGCCAAAGACTGCGCGGGCACTACTCGCCCGGCGCTGGTCTCCGAACTCAAACCGGTAGCAAGGACGATGTCCTCCTCTTCCGCCGCAATGGGATCATCCGGTGACACAACGCTCACCCCCGCAGATGCCAGAAGATCGCTGATAGGCCCGGCCGGTGCGGCAGCAATTACCCGGCGAGCGATCGGTGCTTCGGAGGCAGATTCGGTGTGAGCAGGCAACACCTCAAGGTGCAGGTTGGATACCTTTCCTATACCAAAGGCGGTTTCAATGACCCTGCCTGCCCGCCAGGAGTGGATATGTACATTAGCGCTGTCCTCGGTGGCCCGAGCGATAACGAGGCTGTCTCCCAACGGTTCAATTGCTACCTGCAGCGTGTCTAAATCTCCCTCGAAGAAAAAGACCACTTCCAGTTCAGTTTCCGGCTCCGTTTCGGGCAGGCCTGTGTGCCCGGTGGATCCTTCGATTTCTGCGAGCAGAGACTCTAAGAGGATAACGAGACCAGCGCCGCCAGCATCCACCACTCCTGCCTCGCGCAGGGCTGGCAATTGCGAAGGAGTGCGCTCGAGGGCCGTTTCCGCGGCAGCGATTGCGGCGCTGACAATACTGTGCAAGGTTGCGCCTGATTGCGCTGCAGCGTCGTCGGCAGCCTCGGCTGCTGCCTTCAAGACCGTAATAACTGTGCCTTCCACCGGCTCGGCGATAGCCTGGTCCACCAGCTCCACGGCATGCTGCAGGGAGCGGGCAAAGACAGCACCGTCGATAACTGAGTCCACAGTTGACTCGGCAATGCCGCGCAGAACCTGAGACAGCACCATTCCCGAGTTCCCGCGGGCACCACGCACCGCCCCGAGCGCGAGTGAATCGGCGACATCGCCACCATTGTCGAGCTCCGCTACCGCTGCCTCCATAGTGTGCGCCATATTCGAGCCCGTATCGGAATCCGGTACGGGAAAGACATTGAGCGCGTTGATCTCATCGCGGCGATGGGCTAATTCCCCCACGGCGCGGGTGGCCCAATTGCGCATTCCGTGGGAATCCAGCGTGCTGGGGTAGGACATGCGCAATAGTTTACAAGCGCCAATCTATTTCCTGTGCGCCTTGGTCCCGCAAAAGGGCGTTTGCCCGGGAAAAGGGCTGAGAACCAAAGAAGCCGCGGCTGGCAGAAAGCGGTGAGGGGTGTGGGGACTTGATACAGGGGACGTCGGGAAGAAAGCGCTCACACGCTTGCGCATCCCGGCCCCAGAGAATCGCTACCATGGGGCTGCGGTTGAGCGCGCGAATGGCAGCCTCTGTGATCTCTTCCCAACCGATGCGGCGGTGCGAACCGGCTTGGCCTGGGGCTACGGTAAGCACTCTGTTAAGCAGCAGCACTCCCTGGTCCGCCCAGGCGCTCAGGTCACCATCCTCTCGGCCGTTGATACCCAGATCATCGTGCAGTTCGCGGTAAATATTGACCAAGGAACGCGGCGGTTTCACACCTGGGCGGGTGGAAAAGGCCATGCCCATAGCGTGTCCTGGGGTGGGATAAGGGTCTTGGCCCACGATGAGCACTCGGACCTCGTCCAGCGGCATCTGCAACGCACGGCAGACGTCCTCCGCCGGGGGCAAATAGTCCTGTCCCTCAAGAGCGTGAGAAATCTGTGGCCATTGGCTTTCTACTACCGGCGCCAACACCGGTTCCCAGGAAGGGTGGTAAGTGGGATGCATGGTTAAAAACTCAGCCAGCCTTTCTGATAGCTCGGTGTAGTGCCTCCCAGCGTAACCCCGAAGCCGCGGGTTACGGTGCCAATCTTTCGGAATCCCGAGGGTGCTTCCTTTGCGGTCGTGCCGATGAGAGTGTGGTCTTCGCCGCCGCTGAGTACCCATTCCCAGGGATCGCAGCCGAGTAGATCCGCGGCCTGGCACAGCAATTCTTCCGGTTGCAAGGCCTGCGGATCCAAGTCCATGTGCACGCAGGAGTGCTCGGCCATCGTCGTGCAGTCTTGAATCAGACCGTCTGAGTTATCGGTCATTGCGGTCACCCCCGCGGCACGGGCAATGACGCCGCGGCCGGGGTTGAGCCAGGGGGCACAGTGGGCGTCGATAAGCGGCTGCAGGTGCTCATGCCCTGCAGGAAGGTTCCGGCCAAAGCGCTCCAACAAGGCCAAGCCGGCGGCCGAGTGGCCGATCTTGCCGTGCGCTACTACCTGCTGGCCTGCCCGCGCCCCGTCCAAGGTCAAGGCAGGAAGGCTGCCGCCGAGGAAGCCTACGGCCGTGATATTGATGACCAAGAGATCGGACTTCGTAAGGTCGCCGCCTACCAACTCGGCGTTATAGAAAGAGCTATGCTCCGCAATTCCCTCGGCAATGCCGCGCACGAAGGGCACCGGGGTATCGCCTGGCGCGGCGATTGCAAGGAGGGCGGCAACCGGGCGGGCACCCATAGCTTCCACATCGGCAAAATTGCGCAAGATGGCCTTCTTGCCAATCTCGCGCGGGGTAGACCACTCGCGCAGGAAATGACGTCCCTCCACCATCAAATCGGTGGCCGCCACGGTGCGGGAATTCGGCGGCGCACTGGGCAGAACCGCGGCATCGTCTCCATTGAGCCCACTGGAGGCCACGGAGGTAATTTCGCGGATAGCGGCGCGTTCTCCCACATCTGCGAGAGTCTGAGTTAAGTTCACCAGCTTCCTTTCGATACTATGAGCCCTTATGACATCCCAATTTAACCGCACCGCGATCTTCATTTCACTTGGGTTGTCCATAGTGATGGTTCTGGCGGTCCTTTTCGGCGCAAAATACGTATTCAATAACGTCGCCAAAGCACCCGTGGCGGTCTCCCCCGTGGAGTCTAAGGAAGCAGACTCGCAAGCCTGCCGCAGCTTTATCGACGCCCTTCCGGATGAGGTCATGGATAAGCAACGTGCAGATATTGCCGAACCCGTGCCTTCCGGTGTCGCAGCTTGGGCCGCTACTTCAGACGATAAGGTCACCGTGCGCTGTGGCGTGGATATGCCTTTCCAGTACACCGAGTACTCCCAGACCCAGGACGTAGAGGGCGAACAGTGGTTCCAGGTGCGCGATGCCACCCCTGGCTCCAACCTCACCACCTGGTATGCGCCGCAGCGTTTCCCTATTGTCGCGGTGACCGCCTCCACTGATGCAGAGCCGGGCGAGCTGAACGACGCCCTTTCGTCCCTCGAGAAAAGGCCAGCCACCGCGCACGAGGCGCCACTCAAGGCGCTCAAGGCGGGCGATGACCAGATGTGCGCCGAGGTGGACAAGGCCCTGCCCGATTCGGTGGCTGAGGGATACAGCCGCCGCGAGGTAGAAGAAGAGAATACCTATGTGTGGAGCGCCGATGGCCGCGAAGACATCGTTGCGCGATGCGGCGTAGCCAAGCCGGAGAACTATCGCGCCGGAGTCAAGCTCCAGCAGGTTAACGATATTCCGTGGTTCGAGGACACCACCTTGGCCCATGGCACGACCGCAGGCACGTGGTTTGCCCTCGGCCGCGAAGACTACCTTGCGCTACACGCCCCACAAGATGCCGCACAAGCGGCACTCGTGGAACTCGGCGATGTGCTCGCAGAGCACACGACCGAAAAGTAGGCAGCGCTCGGGCCTACTTGGCTAGGGCCTGCTCGATAAGCGCCTCGAGCAGCGCCGAGTATTCCACCCCGGAAGCCGCGAGCACCTGCGGGTACATGGAGATCGGGGTAAAGCCCGGCAGGGTATTGATCTCGTTGATGTACACGGAGTCCTCGGTGACGAAGAAGTCGACTCGGGACAGACCCTCACAGTTGAGGGCCTCGAAGGCGCGGATTGCCATGCCTCGTAATTTCTCGGTCAGCTCAGGTGCGAAAGGTGCAGGGATTTCGGCGGTGACCACATTGTCGAGGTACTTGGTGTCGAAGCCATAAAAGCCCTCATCGGAATCATCGATACCGGCGAGCAGCGCTGGGACGGAGGCCAGCAAGGTGCCATCGGCATAGTGAAGTACGCCGATTTCTACCTCTTTGCCTACGATTTCCGGCTCCACCAGGATCTTTTCGTCATCTTCCAGGGCGAGGTCAACGGCTGCGGGAAACTCCTCCCAAGTAGTGACCTTGGATACGCCGATGGAGGATCCACCGCGTGCGGGTTTTACAAAGACGGGCAGGCCTAGTCGCTGCTTTTCGTCCTCGCTTAGCTCGGTGCGGCCTTTGAGGATAACCTCGGGTGCTACTGGCAGGTCTGCGGCCGCCAGCACCTTCTTGGTAAATTCCTTGTCCATACCCACCGAGGAAGCCAATACCCCTGGGCCTACATAGGGCAAGCCGGAAAGCTCAAAGAGTCCTTGGACCGTGCCGTCCTCACCAAAGGGGCCATGCAGAATGGGAAATACCACGTCGACCTCTGCGAAGAGCGTGCCATCGGTGACGTTGTGGAACTGTCCCCTGGCATTGGGATCAAGAGAAAGGGTCAGTTCTACACCTGGGCTGACCTCCGGCATGACACCATCGACAATTTCTAACCCCTCAGTGGTGCCGGGCGTCCACGTGCCCTCACGGGTAATGCCGATGGGCACCACCTCGAATTTCTCTGGGTCGAGGTGGTTCATGATCGCGCCTGCGGATACGCAGGATACGGAGTGCTCGGTGCTACGGCCGCCATAGATAACGGCCACGCGGGTCTTTTCAGTCATGCCCGCAGATTTTACCCTCGACCTACTCCGACTTCTTGGACCGACCCATCAAAGCGATGATCATATCTTCCACCGCCATACCCTCGTAGCACACGCCATAAACCGCGTGCGTGATAGGCATCTCAACTCCGGCCTGCTGGGCGAGGCGATAGATGGAGTCACAGGAGTAGACGCCCTCCGCGACCTGGCCATTGGTCGCAGCCTTGGCCTCTTCAATCGTGCCGCCTTGACCCAAGCGGTAGCCAAAGGTGCGGTTGCGCGAGAGTGTCGAGGTGCATGTTGCCACCAAGTCGCCCATGCCTGCGAGGCCGGAGAAAGTAAATGGATCCGCCCCCAACTCCACGCCCAGGCGGGTAATTTCCGCCAAACCGCGGGTGATGATGGTGGCCATGGTGTTATTGCCCAGCCCTTTGCCGGAGGCGATACCACAGGCTAAGGCGATGACATTTTTACAGGCGCCACCGATTTCTGCGCCGATGACGTCGGTATTGGTGTAGGGCCGCAGGTACGGCGCGGCGACCGCTGCTTGCACGCGCTGAGCGCGGTCTTCATCGGAGCAGGCAATCACCGTTGCGGCCACTTGGCCGGCAGCAATCTCCTTGGCCAGGTTCGGGCCAGACAGTACCGCCACGCGGTCTTCTGGCACGCCCGCCGCATCCATAATGACCTCGCTCATGCGCTTGAGCGTGGCGGTCTCTACACCCTTAGAAATGGAGACCAAGGTGGCATCTTCCGGCAAGTGCGGCGCCCACTTTTCCACGTTGGCGCGCAAGGTTTGGGAGGGAACGCCGAACACGACGACGTCGGCAAGCGCCAGAGCTTCCGCATCATTGTGGGTGGCCCTCACTGCGGCTGGGAGCCGGGTATCCGGCAAATAGTCCGGATTGGTGTGGGTCTCGTTGATGGCTTGCGCCAATTCCGCGCGGCGCGCCCACAGGCGAACGTCATTTCCGGCGTCCGCAAAGACCTTGGCCAAGGTAGTGCCCCAAGAACCAGCACCCATCACGGCAACATTAACCATGGTGTCTCCTCCAAACGTGCAAATCTATAACCCCAACCTTAAAGCATGCCCGTCCCCCGTGGGGCAAGGATGCACAACGCGCCTAACCCGTGGGACAATGGGCCCTTAGACGTTGTTCTTATAAACCCAATTACTGTGGAAAGGCCCCGTGGAGGCAGACGATGCCCAATATTAAAAAGATGCACGAAACCGACAAGGATCAGCAGCACGAGGAGTTTATTTCCGGCCGCCACCAGGAAATCCCGGTGGACCCCGCCAAGGAATTCCACCGCACTACCCTTGCCGCCGGCGCCGTAATCTGGCGCGGCTCCCCGCAGGACCCAGAAATCGCGCTCATTCACCGCCCCCATTACGATGATTGGTCCCTGCCCAAGGGCAAGGTCGATCCCGGCGAATCCCTGCCCACTACCGCGGCCCGGGAAATCCTGGAGGAGACCGGCTTTAGCGTGCGTCTAGGCAAGCTCATCGGCAAGGTAACGTACCCAGTCCAAGGCCGCACTAAGGTGGTCTACTACTGGGTGGCCAAGTACCTGGGCGGAACCTATTCCGCCAATAGTGAAACCGATGAGCTACGGTGGCTGCCCATCGATGAAGCGCAAGACCTCCTGTCCTACGACGTTGATACCGCGGTAGTGGCCAAGGCGGCTAAGCGCCTACGCATCGCGCCCGCTACCCGCGTGCTCTATGTGCGCCACGCACGCGCGCATGAGAGGGTGAGCTGGCAAGGCGATGACAACCTGCGGCCACTGGATAAGAAGGGCCGCCGCCAAGCAGAGATGCTGGTGCCGATGCTGAGTGCTTTCCACCCCACCGCGATTTACTCAGCCTTGCCCCAGCGCTGCCAGCAGACGGCTGCCCCGCTCGCCGACGAACTAGGCAAGGACATTTCCATCAACAAAAACTTTGGCGACGAGGCCTGGGAGAACGACCCAGAAGCAGCCAAGAAAGCTTTCCGCCGCGTGGTCAACGAAGGCGGCGTTCCCGTCATCGTAAGCCAGGGCGCCACCATTCCTGGCATCATTGAAGACCTCGCACCAAAGTTCCTCAAGAAGCCCGTGGACAAGCTGAAGTTTAAGAAGGCCTCTGTATGGGTCTTGTCCTTTAACGACGGCGAGCTCACCGGTGCCGACTACCTGGCTAGCCCGCTGCCCGTGCGCTAGCTGCTCGGCTCTTCCGCACGCTACTACTAAGGCCCTGCCTGCCACCTGATTCGGTGGACCGGCAGGGCCTTCTGTGCACTCCTATTGTGCGACTACGCAGCTTTCTAGCCGCGCAGTCCAAGGGTGCGGCGGACAAAGAGGACCGTAATGAGTGTATTCAGCGCCGGGAACAAAATGATGCCGACGATGGTAAAGCTCAGCACGGCGTACAGGACGGCAATTAGGACGAGCACCAAGATGGTCACTCCAACATTCTTCTTTGCTACCTCGATGGATGCACCAAAGGTTTCGCCCACGGATAGCTCTGGGCGTGCGGCCTTGACGGCCGGCATCCACGTGAAGAAGAAGGCAGCAAAGAGGCCCGGGATAATCAGGAGGAAAAAGCCTAGAATAACAACCACGAACGACAGCACATAGACCGCCATGAGTCCGGCGATATTCTTAAAGCTAAGGAAGTCCGTTATCTGCAGAGTGCCGGTATCCACCTGCTTATTGGCGGCCTGGTACCAGGTGCTATATGCCCAAATCATCACGAGGAACATCGCAATAAAGACAAGAACCATCACCGCGACCAGCCCGCCAGTAAGAGCAGCATCAGACCCCGAGCTACTGTTGGCTAGGGCATCAATGGATGATCCGCTGCCCGCTAGGACCGCAATCAACACTAAATAGAGGATGAACATCACTACGCCCTGGATCAGTGGACCAAAAATCCACTGCGCCCAATTGCGGCCGAAATAGCGGAAGCTATCGCCGATTACCTGAATGGCATCTACGTCTCGGCCAAACAGGGAATCGTCTCCCGGATACGGGCTTCCGGCATATCCGGGTTGGCCGTATTGCTGCTGTCCATACTGTTGCTGGCCGAACTGCTGTTGACCATAGTGCTGTTGCCCGTAGCCAGACTGGCCATTCGCGTCGTGCCCACGAGATGCAGACTCATTGCCGGCTCCAGGGTGCTCTGCACCGTTGTTTCCTGAATTGAAGGAATCATTATTCGAATAGGGATTGCTCATAAGTCTAAAGCTAGGGTGCTACTGTGTTGCGGGAAACTGGAGAAAGCAATTGTTACCTATACGTTACCGAGTTGTACCCCCACCTCTACCCCAAGGCGAAAGCTTAAGGTTCACGTATGAACGCACGGCACCCCTACAGCCCTTTCGCCTTTAGGACTGTAGGGGCACCGCCGGCCCGCCGATCGCCATCGATTCTTCTGTTATTGGGCGTGAACAGCAGGCTTGAAGCTGGGGCGACGCGATTCGTACGTAGCGATTGCATCCTCGTTGCGGAGCGTAATGCCGATATCATCCAGCCCTTCCATCAACCGCCAACGGGTGTAGTCATCAATATCGAAGCGGTAGGTATTTTCACCCACTGTGACTGTTCGAGCCTCCAGGTCCACGGTGACCTGAGTTTCTCCAGATTCGAGCTGCTTCCAGATGAGCTCGATATCTTCTTGCTCCATCAACCCAGTAAGCAGTCCAGACTTTCCAGCGTTACCGCGGAAAATATCTGCAAAGCGGGAAGAAAACACGGCGCGGAAGCCGTATTCACTCAACGCCCACACTGCGTGCTCCCGGGAGGAGCCGGTGCCAAAATCACTACCCGCAAAAAGCACCGAGCCATCCTTGAATTGCGCCTGGTTGAGCACAAAATTGTCATCGGAGCGCCAATTGGAAAATAGGCCTTCAGAAAAACCGGTCCGCTTAACCGACTTCAAGTAGCGCGCGGGGATGATCTGATCAGTATCCACATTGGAAGCGCGCAGGGGCACGCCCGTTCCCGTATGGGTAATAAATTTCTCCATTGTCAATGCCTTTCTAAGCCCTTAATCCAGGTCTGCAGGGCTAGACAGGTAGCCGGTCACGGCAGTTGCGGCAGCCACCTGCGGGGAGACAAGGTGCGTGCGCCCACCAGGACCTTGACGGCCCTCGAAGTTGCGGTTGGAGGTGGAGGCGGATCGCTCGCCCGGAGCCAATTGATCTGGGTTCATACCCAAGCACATCGAGCAGCCGGCGGTACGCCACTCCGCGCCGAACTCTCGGAAGACTTCGTCGAGGCCTTCCTCCTCCGCTTGGGCTTTGACCACGGCGGAGGACGGCACGACCATCATCCGCGTATCGGCAGCGATGGTGCGTCCCTTCACCACGTCGGCCGCAGCGCGCAGGTCTTCGATGCGGGCATTGGTACAGGACCCGACGAAGACGGTATCGATCTTGATATCACGCAGTGGAGTACCTGGCTGCAGGTCCATATACTGCAAGGCCTTTTCCACAGTGGCCTTTTCATTGTCGTCACCACAGTCTTCCGGATCTGGGACCTTCTCCCCTAACGGAAGGCCCTGCCCAGGATTGGTTCCCCAGGTAACGAATGGGGTCAGCGAGGAGCCATCAATTTCCACGACGGTATCGAATTCTGCGCCTTCGTCCGTGGGAAGCGTCTTCCAATACTCAACTGCAGCATCCCAGTCTGCTCCTGTGGGAGCGAACTCGCGCCCCTTGACATACTCGAAAGTCGTCTCATCGGGAGCGACCATCCCAGCGCGGGCCCCTGCCTCAATAGACATATTGCACATCGTCATACGCGCTTCCATGGACATCTTGCGAATGGCCTCACCGCGGTATTCAATGATGTGGCCTTGCCCGCCACCGGTACCGATTTTGGCGATAATGGCCAAAATGAGGTCCTTGGCAGATACGCCCTCTTGCAGCTCTCCAGTCACCTCAATAGCCATGGTCTTGAATGGCTTTAAAGAAAGCGTCTGCGTAGCCATGACGTGTTCTACCTCAGAGGTGCCAATACCCATGGCGATAGATCCAAAGGCGCCGTGCGTGGAAGTATGCGAGTCGCCACACACGATTGTCATACCTGGCTGGGTGATGCCCAGCTGCGGGCCAACCGTGTGCACGATGCCCTGCTGGGCATCACCCATCGAGTGCAAGCGCACTCCAAATTCCTCGCAGTTCTTGCGCAGGGTCGATACCTGGGTGCGTGAAACCTCATCCTTGATTTCCAAGAGGTTTCCGGTCTTGATGCCTTGCGTGGGAACGTTATGGTCTTCGGTGGCCAAGTGCAGCTCAGGGTGACGCAACGTGCGGCCGGCCAGCCGCAGGCCATCAAATGCCTGCGGACTGGTAACTTCATGTAGTAGCTGAAAGTCAATAAAGATGAGGTCTGGTGCCCCAGCATCGCCGTGTTGGACGACGTGATCGCGCCACACTTTTTCTGCCAATGTCAGCTTCTGGTTCATAAACATCTCTCCACACTTGAAATCTCATGAGTTGGGACGTAGATTTCATTGTATGGGAGAGTATAGCGCAGTTTCCGGAATTAAGGTGTTGGATCGAGCAATGGCCATTATGATGGCCGCCGCCAACCACCCCTCCACCCTCAATGAATTATGCGAAACCACGGGGCTACCTCGGGCGACGGCACATAGATTGGCCACCGCGCTCGAGGCACACCGCATCCTCGTTCGCACCCCCGATGGAAAGTGGAAGGCCGGCCCTGCCCTTCCCGGCAACCGCGACCACCTCCTCGAGGCAGCGGGACCAATCATGGAGAAACTGCGCGAACACACCGGAGAATCCATCCAGCTCTACGAAGTCACTGGAAATACCCGCACCTGCATTGCCACTAAGGAGCCGGAATCCGGCCTCCACAACGTCGTACCAGTCGGGCGCCAGCTACCGCTTAGCTCCGGCTCTGCCGCGCGCATCATTGCCGCATTTGTAGACATTAATACCGATAACGCCTCGTTTACCCAAGCAGACATTGAGGCGGCCAGAAACCAAGGTTATTCCGAGTCTATTGAGGAACGCGAAGCCGGCTTAGCCTCCATCTCCGCGCCGGTTTTCGATGGTTCCGGCACCTTCCTCGCAGTATTGTCGATTTCCGGATCTGCCGAGCGCTTCCAACCTTCCCCGGCCCAGAAATACGCCGACATTCTCACTTCCGCCGCACGCGAATTGAGCAATCTCCTTTAAGGCCCTCCCTAGCTTTACGACGCCCGCCTCCACCTAACCCCAAGGAGGCGGGCCGATTTATTTCCCAAACCAGAAAAATCAGAGAAACGCGCCCACGCCTATTGAAACCGAAATGAAAATGCGGTTTAATGAAAACACACTGAAAACAACGGGGCTTCCCCCCACCAGAGAGGATCAGGCATCATGACCCACACCACCCACGAAGACCATACCCACACCCATGGCGCCGATTGCGGCCACGTTTCCTTCCCACACGGCGACCACACCGACTACCTCCACGAAGGCCACATTCACCGTGAGCATGATGGCCACTGGGACGAGTGCGAGACCACCGAGCACGTTGAAGCCGAGGCGCACGCCGACCACACCCATGGTGAAGGCTGCGGCCACGTAGCGATCCCGCACGGCGACCACGTGGACTACCTGCACGACGGCCACCGCCACGCCGCCCACGGCGATCACTACGACGAGCACTAAGCGCTTATCGAGGCATAGCCCCATACCGCTTGCCGCCTGGACCCCTTCAACTATGGGCCCAGGCGGCCTTCTCTATGCCCACCCCCTACTGCTGAAATCCTCCCCGAAATTCACACCAGAAACATATCTGCAAGCTCGGCGGGACGCGCTCTCTCATTTCTGTTTAAAATGACAGTCAGACTATTAGTTCTTTCCGGTTGGGTGCTACGGTTTTTCGAGTGATTACTAGTTGGAAGATTTTTCTTCAAGATTTTGTCCGCTTGTGGCGGACCCCGCAGGTCTGGGTGATCCTCATTGGTTTGATGATCACCCCAGCCCTGTATTCTTGGGTAAACATCTCCGGTTTCTGGGACCCATACGGAAACACAGAACACCTCAAGGTCGCCGTAGTTAATGAGGACAAAGGCGCATCCTCGGAGATGACTGGCCACTTAGACGTTGGCGGGCAGATGATTGACAAGCTGCATGACAATGACGAGCTGGGCTGGCAGTTCATGGACAGGCAGGAAGCCGAAGACGCCGTTAAGAAGGGTGACGTCTTCGCCTCGGTGATTGTCCCCGAAGACTTCTCGGCCGATTTCGTGAACCTTTTTAAAGGTACCTATTCTCAGCCCACGCTGGAATATCACGTCAATGAGAAGCTCAACGCCATTGCACCGAAGATTACTGATACTGGCGCTTCGACACTAGACACCACCATCAGCTCGACCTTCAAGGAGCAGGTAGCGGATTCGGTGGCTACGGAGCTAAAGAACTCCGGTGGCGATTTGAGCCAGAAGATTAACAGTACCGCAAGCAAGACCGCGGATTCTTTTTCAGAGACCGCAGATACGGTAGCTAACTCCCGCAGCCAACTTGCTGACGTGCATTCCACCATCGAGGATGCGCGCCCAACTATCGCGCAAGCCCGCGAGTCTTTGGGCACGGTGCAAAAGACCCTCGACGATGCCCAGACCGCCTTGGATGAGCTGAACGCTATAACCGCAGAGGTCCAGCGGGAAGTCACTTCTTTCTCGGACGATGCCACCGCTGCCTACGTAGAAGGCACGACCGCTATGGCGGACGGCACCGCCTCCGCCAATGCCACCGTGGGCTCGGTCTCCGGCAAACTGCGCGGCGCCCTCAACCGCGTTGCTGCCGCATCCGCTGGCGCGTCTGGAATCGTCGGTGAAGCTGATCGGGCTATCGATCAGCTCGATAAGCTTGCGGCTTCACCGGCCCTGCCCCCGCAGGTTTCCCAACAGATTAAGGATCAGGTAGGAGAACTCCGCGAACGCAATGACCAAAATAAGGCCGTTCTCGGTGACTTAGATACTCTCAACGGCGATACGAACGACACCATCGATTCGCTCAATAAGACCACGGGCATGTTGGAAAAGATGGCCGCCCAAACGCGCGATGATTCCCACGCGCTGCGCGATAATGTAGCCGAAGGCCTACCCAAGCTCAACGCTGCGCTTTCCGCCGTCACCGCTACCACCGGAAAGCTATCCGCCTCACTCGAAAGCCAGCAGGCACTGGTCGGGCAAACCGATGGGCTCTTGGGCGGCGTCGACGAGCAGCTAAGCCAGGCCCAGCAAGTAGTTGAGCGTTTTTCTGTGGACCTCGACGGTATTGAGGAGGGGCTTCGTGCCTCCCGCAGCGACGTGATTGCGCTGAGCAATACTGCCAATAACAATTCCATTTTGCAGTCTGTCAAGGGCCTTAACACCGATGAGGTGTCTTCCTTCCTTGCCTCCCCTGCGGAGATGGAAAGCCACGCCGTATTCCCTGTAAAGCACTATGGTTCCGGCATGTCCTCGCTCTTTATCAACCTCACGCTGTGGATCGGCGCGTTCATGCTGCTCATCATCTTCCGTGCTGAGGTAGACCCGCAGGGCCGCAAGGACCTCACCATTACCAAGGCTTACCTTGCCCGCTTCCTTTTGCTTTCCTTCTTTGCCATTGCCCAGGCACTCATCGTGTCCATCGGCAACCTGGCCATTGGTGTTGAACATGCCAATGCATTGGCCTACGTCGCTACCGCGGTCATCGTGGGCCTGTGCTACCTGAGCATTACCTATAGCTTGGTTTCTACGTTTGGACACGTAGGCCGCGGCATCGCGGTGGTCTTCGCCTTCATCCAGATTCCGGGCGCATCCGGCCTCTACCCCATTGAGATGACGCCGGACTTCTTCCGCGCGGTGCATCCATTCCTGCCCTTTACCTACGGCATCGATGCCATGCGCGAGACCGTCGGTGGTTTCTACGGCAACCACTATGCGCGCGACCTTGCCGCGCTCATCGGCATGGCCGCGATCGCTTACCTCATCGGTACTGTGATGCGCCGCGGCCTGTCCAACGTCAACATGCTGGTCAATGACGAACTGCATAAGGGCGGTCTCGTTATCAATGAGCAGGTCCACCTGGTCGGCAGCCGGTACCGCTTTACCGACCTCCTCTATGCCTTGAATGACCGCGAGGCGTACCAACAAAGCTTGGAGGATAAGTGGAGCATGGCCCGCAGGAATTACTCCCAGCTGATGAAGATTACCGTCGCGGTAGGCCTAGCGTTAGTCGTCGCTTTGGGCATCTACTCACGCATTAACCCTGAAGAAAAGGCCATCATCTTCGGCCTGGCCTGCCTGGTGACGCTCATTGCGGTGGGCGTTATCTGCTCCCTTGAGTACGTCAAGCAGAGCATCGCGCACGATAGCCGCCTGGCGGATCTCAGTGATGAGGAAATCCAGGAGCACCTCGAGCACCGACAGGAACACCCAAACCGCTACCTCCTAGAGGACTTAGACGAGGAATCCACATTTTCTAATGCCAGCGAGACCAAGGAAATGCCCGCCGTTGATGGCGATGGCTCCGGAAAGGGAGGCGAGTAAGTCATGAAAAACATCCTGACCATTCTCCGCGATGACCTCCACGCCATTCGCACCAATGTAATGACCGCGGTCATCATCTTTGGCCTTGCCATCATCCCGTTGCTTTTCACCTCCTTCAACGTGTTGGCCAGCTGGGATCCCTTTTCTAATACCGACCAACTCAAGATCGCTGTGGCCAGCGAGGATGAAGGCCACGAAAGCGACCTCGCCTCCCTGAAACTGAATTTGGGCGATAAGGTGCTCTCACAGCTCAGCCGCAATCAAGATATCGATTGGGTCATTACTGATAGCGCCGATGCCGTCGAAGGAACGAAGTCTGGCGAATACTATGCCGGCATTGTTCTGCCCAAGGACTTCAGCGCGGATTTGCTCACGTTTTATGTAGAAGGAACCGAGCCAAGCAAGCTCAACCTCTATACCAATGAGAAGAAGAATGCGCTGTCTACCATCATCACGCAAAAGAGTGCGGACGGCGTCATCCAGAAAATCAACGAGTCCTTCACCCGCGTGGTATCCAATGTCGGCCTTGGCGTCGTCTCGGATTTTGATAAATACCTTAATGAGGACGATACCCAGACTGCACTCAATAACCTGCACAACCGCGTCAATAACGTCAGCACTCGCCTCGATGCTGCGGCTGGCACCGTAGGTGCACTAAGCAATCTGGTCGACTCCACCCTGCCGCTTACGCAGGCTGCGGACAATATCCTCGCCGAGGCTGGCCGCCAGGCTACGGAGACCGACAATGACCAAGGCGAAAACCCCATCGACGTTCTGCGCTCTACCCTCAATGACTCGGCTGGCTCACTCGACGCTTCCTTGGCGGCTACAACGCAAAGCTACGATGCGCTCTCTGCCCAGGTTGATGAGTTGCTCGATAATGCAAGCACCACCAGCGCACAAACGGCGCAGACCTACCGCACCGCAGCTGAGCGTGTAGACGAGCAGACAAAGGCCTTTGAGGGAGTTCGCGCTTCCCTCAAGGACCAAGCCGATAAGGTAGCTCTACCAGCTCCAGTCGCGGGTGGATATAAGGCGATGATGGGCCAGATTGATGCCTCCATTGCGCAGAGCAACGCGCTGCATGATTCGCTGGTATCTACCGCCGATGACCTTGAGCAAGGCCGTGGCACGTCCCAAGACTCCCGACAGCGCACCAAGGGTGCCATCGCCAATGCCAAGCAGGCTGCTGAAAAGGCACGCAATTCCTATAACGAGAACCTCAAGCCGCAGCTAGACCAGCTCAACCAGAGCGTCTCGGTGGTCGCGGACGATATTGATGCTGTCAAGCAGGACATCGCAGGCATTCGCTCTTCGGTCTCCCAGAAGGAGGGGTCGCCACAGCAAAGCCTGGCGCGCGCCCGCGATACCACCGCCAGCCTTGCCAGCACCCTGCGGGAGCAAAGCGGCCGTTTTGCTGACATGGGCCGAAAAATCGACGAGGTGCGCCGTGGCGGCGATTTAGACAAGCTAGCGGATATCGTCGGCAACGATCCAGAACTGCTCGCCTCCCGCATTGCCGCTCCCGTGGCTGTAGACCGCCAGCCGGTCTACCCTGTCGCTGCCTTTGGCGTGGGTATGACGCCGTTCTACCTCGCTTTGTCGCTGTGGGTAGGGGCCCTTCTGGCATGCGTGCTGGTGCATACCAACGCCGAGCGTAAATACTTGCGCAAGGACGAGAACGGCAATTACGACGAGAGCGAATTCACCCGTGGTCAAGCGTTCTTCGGTCGCTTTGCCACACTCGGCCTAGTTGGCCTCGCGCAGGCCACCTTGGTGGTTCTCAGCCTTATCTTCTTCGTCCAGATCGAGCCCGCGCACCCATTCATGCTCATGTTCGCTGCATGGATAGTCTCCCTGGTGTTTATGTTGATCATCTATTCACTTGTCATCACACTCGATAGTGCCGGCAAGGCCTTGGCGGTGTTGTTGCTCGTGATACAAGTCTCTGGCTCCGGCGGCGCGTACCCGCTGCCCCTGCTGCCTGAGTGGTTCCAGAACGTGAGCCCGTGGCTGCCAGCGACGTACGCTATTGATGCTTTCCGCAGCGCCATTGCGGGCATCTACCACGGCGATATATGGCGCGAGTTGGGCATGCTACTGTTATTTACCATCCCCGCACTCATCGTCGGCCTCATTCTCCGCCGCGCTATGGATGCCTATCACAAGCGCCTCAAGAAGGCGATTAAGAAGACAAAGGTAATGGCGTAGCCTCGCTTGGCGACGTCTCCCCTTCCGCCCTTCCTACACCGCCCACCAAGCCCTTTTTCACGGCTTGGTGGGCTTCTTTCATGGTCGGGTCCCACGCTAGTGCCCGAAAGACCTAGAAGCGGCTGAGAAAGCCGCATATCCATCCGCTAACAAGGACTCGGATACCTTTCCTATCGCTAGGTCTAGATTCCTCCTTAAGGGATTCCCTCGAACGCAGCCTGCGTACGCGTAGCCACTTACGGCATACCTGAGTCCCTACTGAAGCACCGCTACGGGAGTCTGCGCCCCGCTTTACCCCAGCTCCCATACCGTCCCGTGGGCAGGATGGTTAGCCCTTGGACATCGAGACCTGTCCTACAAGCCGCTAGACCGCACAGGTCTTAGGTAAAGAAAAAGCTGCGAGCCATGTGGCTCGCAGCTTTCCGTTGGGCGGTTTCACGAAACTCCCCCACCAGCCAGAACGTCTGACCTGCTAATACCCCTGCACCACAGAATTTCAGAGCTTGCACCACGGCAAGAGAACTACCTCGGCGTTCTCACCCAGCGAGGATGCTCACTAATCCACGAGTCACTTCGCTCACAGTCTAGAGTTCCAACTCCATCTGTTCAGTAGTTTCGCCATCGTCTGTACATACGGTCAACAGCTCATAGCTCGTCTTCTCTTCATCGTCCGGTCCGACCTGAGTCTCTATGCGGATCCGCATGTCGTACGTCTTCGCAAGGTTCGCTTCGCCCGAGCTAACGAGAGCTGCAAACTCTTCGTCAAGCATACGAATGGATATCGTTCCAAACTCTGCGGTCTCAATTCGCCATTTGCGCTTAAGAGGCTCAATGAGATTCGCCGTGGCAAAGCGAGCCGAGACGGTCACAACTTGAGCTGTTGGCTCTGGAAGCGTCTCCGCGTATTTGACCATTCTCCGTGCCTCTTCTTCGTTGATGTGCACTTCAACGCTGCGAGAGCCGGCGAGTTCTACTGTTTCAATCCCTGGTTCAAGAGTCGGCTTTACGATCGCTGCAACATTCTTGCGCCCTCGAGACTTTGCTAAGAGTGCATCAGCTAGCCTTTCAAGTTGCAAGTTCTCACGAAGATCTGGATATGGAACTTCTGTTTGCTCCTGCATTGCGGCTTTGTTTGACAGAGCCTTCATGACCCAGCCGATGATCTCTTTGACAGTCACAATACCACCCGCAAGGGTGATTGCAGTGTTGGCTTTCGGATCCGAGGCCCAGTTCAGAACCCCATCAAGAGCCTGACTTCCAATATCAAAGTAGACCGAATACGAGCCTTGCTCGACTCCAACGATCTCCAGCTCAGGTACTTCAGCGGACAGTGGATCGACGTTGCGGTAGATAGCCTTAACGAGTTCGTCCAACGCCAAGAAGACGGGACCGATCTCTGCGACCGACATCGGCTCGAACTGCAAACGTGCGCCATCGTACTTCAGCAGGAAAGACTCTTCAGACATGGAAATATACTAACGGGTACACGCTTGGAACGAGCTGTACGCACAACTATTCATGATCAATCACGCCCATCAGCCACTCCCTTACCGCCGCGTACCCCGTCACCTGCCACGCCGGTAACTTATTCCCTTCCATCTCCGCTGCCACGGCATTCTGAATAAGCCAATGCAAGTAGTTCCGCCGCAGCTCCGAGTGCCACATCTCCAGTTCGCCGTCAGCAAGACCAGCTGGGTCATACGGGAACGCTAACAGGGCCTCGGGATCCTGCACCCCATGCTCCTTGAGCACCTTGCGGACTTCCATCGCCGACCGCTCATCGTTCATGGCCCACAGGAACAGATCCTCGATGATGCCGCTGCAAAAGGAAACCAACTCTCAATGTTCAACCTCAGCCGTGACACCCTCAACGATCAGCAGGACATGACCTAACTCGTAAAGCCCCGTCCAGCCGCCGAGCATGTCCCACTCGTTGTGCAAAGCGCTATTCAGGTCAGTGATAAGTAGCTTGGCTCCTGGGTGGTGTTGATCCATAGCGTCAAGATCCACCTAAGGGAGGTAAGGCCAGTACCTGCGAGCTGCCACAAGGTCGATCATCGCAACGACGTCGGGCGGGAGCTCTGATTGTGGGATTGCGGCTTTGGTCTCGGCTCCAATGATCCAGTAGCAATCTGATGTGAATAGGGAGTCAGTTGTTGCTCTCCTGCGTCGTAGGGACAGGAACAAGTATGACGAATGGGAGCAGGATCAGCGAACCCCGCTCAGGCGAGTCAACAGAACGGGGTTGGTGTCAAAAGCGGTATTGGAAATTCAGGCCAGGAATGTTGAGGTTCTGCGCCATGAACCCCCAAGTTCGGAGTCCACTCCTCCAACTATCCTATTCGACATGATGCAAACCCACGCCAATTATTCTCGCCCCTTCCCTGACTATTGGTTTCCGGCATTAGCAAGGCTGTGTCGAGAAACAGCTCAAAATATACAGACGATAGGCCAAGCCAACTTCAGTCTCACAGCGGAAGAAAAGCAAGGAATCAACGAGTATTTCCAAGCCGAGGATTACAACGTTGCTCTCATCGGCGAAGAGATAACCGGTGGGTCTGCAGACCTCGTTGGAGGGTGGCTCTACACAGTCAATAACCTTCTCGATGGTCCTTTCGTCAGCCCCGTGACCATCGCGCCCATTACTCGTGCAGCAATCGAGACCAGTGCGCAGATCGCATACCTAAATGCATTTGAACCGACCGAGCGATGCTTCTGGGCCATGCGAGCGGTCACAGACAAGATTCATTATGAAAAGGAGCGTGACCTCGTTCCAGGTGTATTCCCCCGACTCAAAGAAGCAACAAAGGTCCACACGGCCCGGCACCGTGGGACGAAATTTGAGTTCCCTAGCAATACCGCCCTAGTACGTGAAACGCTTAAAGTCTTGGGCGGCTACCGGATGTACAAGGAGACGAGCGCATATACGCACCAGCATGCTTGGACAGCCTACAAGCACAGCAATTACGTCATGTATAACCCTTTGCCGTTAGAGCTCCGAACGATTCGCTTCGTCTTAGACGCGTTAGCAGCAGCTGACTACGCTGCACGCTCCTTCTTCAACTATCGAGATACGACAATGACTGCTACTGCGTACTCTAACCTCGACATGTTGCTAGGCATACGCAAATCCATCCGTGATGAGTTCGTAGCTTGGATGACCGAAAACAACGTCGCTCCCGCGCCTTAAACCACCCGCAGGCCCTCGCCACGTCTGTCTCCATGAAACAGCCCCCGCACCGCCACTAAATCCTTATCTCCGAGGTCTGGGCGGTACTGCTCGTTGCGCCTCAACGTCCTGATCCTCGCCGCTTGACAAATAAACGCATCGAGCACATAGCGGTTCACCAAGTCCACGTTCCATGTCGCTTTGAGTCTGCGAATATCAGGCCGCATTGCTGACTCGACCTTGTTGCGTGCCGTCCTGCCCGTCACATCATCAGGCTCTCGGCTCGTCACTTTGGGGCGCAATATGTACCCATCTCGCCCCGCCTTGTCTAGGTCGAGAAGGTAGACCCAGCGAGCCGTGACGGGGATCGTGCGGTCGGGCAGTTGGATGAGCACTTCCCGCTCATCAGCCTCGGCACTTGACCACTTCAGCCCACTCATTTGTCGGCTCGTCAACCCTGCAACTAACCCCAGCCCCACAATCTTGCGCCGCTCGCAGCTGATGATCTCGTCCGTGTCTACACACCAATCGAGTACGTCTGTGATCTCAGCTGGGTGTACGGCGGTTGTGAGGTCGTACGAGCGTGCTTCTTTTAGATCGTCTGCCCAATCCAGCTCGGGTTGAGCGCTTCCCCGAACCTACGCAGCGTGGTCTTGCACACGCCCCGTGAATGAGCGGAGAGAGCGTCTAGCTCATCGCAGATCATCATCTCGATCGTCTCAACGTCAAGCACGACCTCAATGTCTTGCTCATAGCCGTCCCTGTTGCACACCACATCGACCAGACACGTTAGGACAGGCATGTAGCGGTTGTAGGCAGTCTCGAGGTGGAGGTCGCGGTATTGCTGCCCAAGGGTCACTGTGAAATCGCGAATCGCTTCCCAGCGCTCGTTGGGGATGGTGGAGGGTTGGTAGGTTTCGAAGGCCATGTTCGCTGGCCATTTCTCTCTTTAGTTTCGAGGTAGTAAGTATGACCTGCCGGTCTACCGGGTCCAGGATCCCTTAGGCAACTCGACGGGCGCAGCTGAGGTCTCTCGTACCGGCCACACGCTAGTCTCGACGAATTGTTCAATCGCCATGATGGGATCGACTCGCCGCGCACGAAGCGAGTCGTCATCGTGCGCGAGATTTGCGAGCACTCCGCCACATAGCGAACAGAGCCATGTTTACCAGCCTGCATCTGTACGTTCTTCGCCATCAGGACCAAGCGACGATGAACCTCGTTGCGCGCATCTGCAGGATCGGTTTTGGGCCAGTCGGGATACATGTCCACGAGACGCTTCTGAGCGGGCATACGACCTCCCCTGTAAGGCAACGGCAGCTGTGACTGATCGTAGGTGCGTAGAAGCACCAGAGCAGCCGAATTGACCAAACACGCTGCCGTAAACATTTCCGCCCCAGTCCTGAATCGATAAGCTAAACCCAGCTATCCCCGACCAGAAGGATCAATGTGGTTGCCCTATCTCCCAGCTCGGCTGACTTCGTCGTGCTTGTTTCTACGCTCATTCGTGAACTTGCGGTAATCGATGACGAACTCGGAAAGGACCGCCGAACCAGTCCCGAGGATCAGCTCAAGACACCGATCCACAACTTCCTCATGGGCGCGGCTGAGCTTATGGTACGCAAGATCCGTGTTGTCACAGAGCATCGGCAGACCGCAGCTGATGATATTCAGGGTGTTCGACTCGATATGGCTATCAAGCGGACCACAGGTCCACTCATCGGACATGTTGAGCTCAAATCCTCGCTAAAGGGCGCAAACCCATACAAGGCTCAAGGCTGGTCCAAGCACGACAAAGCCCAGTGGAGGAAACTCAAGAACCACGCCAACCTCATCTACACAAATGGCTGGGAGTGGTCCCTAGTCCGTCAGGGGCTCAAGGCTCCGCTCTATCACGTAATCCTCGACGCCGACTCGAAAGGTAACGTGCCCGACAATCAGCTGGAAATCCTGGCTGAGCTTCTCACAGCGTTCCTGACGTGGAAACCAACTACTCCCTCATCTCCCCGCGCTCTGGCCGATCTGCTTGCTCCGCTAACGGCTTTCCTACGTGACAGTGTCAAGGAAGTTATTGGGGACAACGAGGATGATGCCCTTGATGGTCTGTATGCCCGTTGGAAGATCGACTTCATGCCTGGTGCGACCAAGGCTCAGTTCGCTGACTCGTTCGCGCAGACGTTCACTTACGCTTTGTTGCTTGCTCGCGTAGAGACTGATATCCCCGCCGACGAGTTCAGCGTGAACACACTTACCCGAGGGCTGCGGCGCAACGGACACAAACTCTTGGGTTCTGTGCTGGAACTGATGGGTCAAGAACAGTTCCGCGAGCTTGTCGAAGATCCGATTAACCTCCTAGAAGCCACCCTCGGTGCCGTTGACTCAGCGAAGTTCACCAAAGAAACGGACCCGTGGCTCTACTTCTACGAGGACTTCCTGGCCGCTTACGACCCGAAAATGCGCAAAGAGTCCGGTGTCTACTACACGCCAGTCGAGATTGTCCGCGCGCAGGTCCGCCTTGTTGATCATGCAATCAGGACCCGAATTGGTCGCCCTAAGGGCCTCGGTGATGATTCGGTCAACATCCTCGACCCCGCCGCCGGCACCGCAACTTACCCGTTGGCTATCACCGAGCATGTCCTCAAAGATTCCGCAGCACCTCAGGACGCGGCCCGCTCACTGTCGAAGCGACTGAGTGCCTTTGAACTACTAATGGGCCCTTACTCAGTGGCACACCTGCGCATGACCCAGACGCTCGAAGCAACTGGTCTCGAACTCGCCAAGGACGGCGTGCAGGTTCTGTTCACTAACACGCTGCTCGCCGCCGGAGACTTGTCTCAAGACTCTTCCCAATATGCGCTGTGGCATGTCGAGGCCGACCTTAGCGAAGAGTCAAAGCGAGCCGGCATTATCAAAGACAAGCAAACTCCCGTTCGTGTTATTATCGGCAACCCGCCATATAAGCGCGGAAAACGCAAAGATTCTCTTGGTACAGCAGAAATTCCCAACGTGGTTCTCCAAGACTTTGACGGCAATGAACCGCTTATCAATGACTTCATTGCTCCGTTGAGGGCACTTGGTGCGGGCGGACAGGCTAAGAACCTCTACAACTTGTACGTGTACTTCATCCGCTGGGCACTGTGGAAAGCGTGCCAACAAAATCCTCAGGAACCTGGCGTGGTGTCGTTCATTACTTCGTCCTCGTACCTGCGCGGACCAGGTTTCGCTGGGGTGCGCTCCTATATGCGAAAAGTCTTTGACGAGATTTGGATAATCGATCTCGGTGGAGATAACCGAGGAGCGCGCAAGGATGAAAATGTCTTCACGATTGAGACACCAGTTGCAATCTTTGTGGGCGTACAACATCAAAACACACTCAACAAACAGACAGGGGAGTTCGTCAAGAAACGCCAGGACAATCGCATGAAGCAAAAGGCGGAGATCTTCTATCGCCGAATTCACGGAACTCGCAAGGAAAAACTTGACGCACTCAACAACGTCAGCGCGCCGGATACGTCCCATGAATGGATAAGGCTCGAAGACGCCGACTGGTCGGATAAGTTTGTTCCATCCACAGCAGCTTCACTTAGCGATGGCATTCCACTTGAGTCGGTTTTCCCGTGGTATTTCTCCGGTTCAAAGGCTGGACGCAAATGGCCGATCGCGCCAACCGCTGAAGCGTTGACGCGACGGATGGGCGCACTCATTGAGCACCAAAAGGACTCCGTAGGCGAAGAGATTTTTGACAATTCTCCATCGGGTCAAAAATTCAATAAGCCTTCTAGATCTTCGATGATCCCCTCGTCAGCGGATAAATCGACAGCGATCTCTGAGGATCCATCACTAGACACGATTTCAATTGAGCGCTATGGATACAGGAGTTTCGATCGTCAGTTTTGCTTTGCAGATCACAGACTGATCGATCGTCCCGGCTCTGTGTGGCGCGACCAAGGAAGCACGAAACAAATATTTTTCGTGTCTCTGTCGTCCACAGCAATCGGACAAGGCCCAGCACTCACGATGAGCCCTTACCCGGTCGATTTCGACTTCTTCAGTAATCGTGGGGCCAAAGATGTCCGTCCTCTGTACCGTGACGTCAGCGACGAGTCTTTCAATCTCCTGCACTCAATTCTCCCCGTGCTAACAGATATGTACCAGCAAGCCATAACGGGACTGGAAGTGGCACAATTTGTTGTAGGTCAATTGGGCACATCTGCGTATTCTCAACGATTCGGAGATGAGCTAACAGAATCAACCCCAACGGTGATTTTCCCTACCAACCATTCCCTTTTTAAGGAAGTGGCTGAACTCGGAGCCGAGCTAATTTTCGAGGCTACATGGGGCGAGCGCGGCGGCCACATCAATCAATTTGGTGTCCAGACCAAGACTATGTCTCGCGGCTCAGCATCAATCAAACAGGTGACCCCTGCGGGTTCTTACCCTGAATCCTGGAGCTACGACCGTACTACCCGGGTTCTGAGCGTGGGCGAACTTCAGATTATCAATGTTTCACCCAAAGTTATGGAGTTCGAAGTCTCCGGCATGCGCGTAGTTGACTCTTGGCTCGGGTACAGAATGAAAGATGCACGTGGACTTTCCGATTCCTGGTTAGACAAGATTCAAGCCCACGAATGGTCGGGGGATGGCGAGCTCTTACAACTTCTTTGGCAGCTGGAATTTTTCGTTAATGCAGAAGCCCGAGCTGGGCACTTGTTGGAACGATTGATTACAGAGCCCAAGATCCCGCCACGACTATTTGGAGCCCCAAGCAAGTCTGAAAGCTCCAAGCCGAAAGAGCAACCGAGGACGCAAGCCACCCTGGATCTAGAATAGTCATGTCCACCACCCCTATCCCCGACTTCGTAGCCCAGCTGCTCTCCCATCCAGACCTGTCCCCTGACTCGCAGGACAGTCTCGTCCAGACTGCTCTCGTGACGTGGGCTGTTGAGAAGCAAGGCTACGCATCGTAGACGGAGTACGTACTCGACTGGGACACCATTAACGCCTACGCCGAATCCCTCATCTCCGCCTACGCCCCGGGAACCGCGCAACGCCGCCGCTCTGGACTGCGAGCCATCGCCCGCATCGTCAATCCCAGCTACGTCGAACCGCACGCATTCGCCCCTGCCGAACCTGACTCCACTCCGAAGCTGTATACGCCAACAGAGTTCGAGCAAATCGAGTCAGGATGAACTACGCGGCGAATGCTGCGACCGACGTACTCAACAAACAGCTGGTGGTCTCTCTGTGCCTTGGCGCGAGAGTATGAGGGGCAAGGAAGCTTCTTACCTCACGCGGCAACAGGTCTACGTGGATGAAGCAGGTGTGATGCTGCTCGATGTGGCAGGGCGCGGCGTATCCGTGCGCTGCCGCTACGTCGCTCCGTTGGCCCATGGCAAAGACCAGCTCCACCCCCATCAGTTTGTCCTAGCTCCTGCCAGCGCCAAGGCAGACCGAAGCAACGTCGCGTCCCATATCTCTACGACGTATCACTCGAAAGGTCTAGCCCCGAAGTCCGCCCGCCTGCGAGCCACACGGATTCACCACTTTATGCACAGCGGCATCGCTGACGAACTCATCTGTGGGCTAAGGGGCAGAAGTGGATGCGGACATTCTTTAGGAATATTCAGAGTAGCTGCTTGCGTCGGCGTTGATTGATGCTTAACCCGTACCGCCAGACCACGCTGGCTTTGGGTAAAGCAAAAGCTGCGAGCCGTGTGGCTCGCAGCTTTCGTTGGTACCCCGTACGGGATTTGAACCCGTGTTACCGGCGTGAGAGGCCGGCGTCCTAGGCCGCTAGACGAACGGGGCGCGTTCGCAGCAATCGCACACTGTGCGTTGCGGACTCGTTAAGAGTAAACGATGGGTTAATTCAGCACAAATCGCGCGGTCAAGGCCGGTTTTGAGGGCAGTCGAACGAAAACGCAGAAACTCCCGAGTCCAGTACTGCAGTGAGGGTTCTTCGTGGCCGAGGTGCGGATCGAATCAGTGGTTATTCCGCAAGCAATCTGTGGATAGTCCGTGGCCGAGAACGCTGTGCTAGTAGGACTCGGGATGGCGCTGTGCGTCGAAGTGCATATGCTGCAGGCTCCTATACTTCGTACAAACGTTGATGGGAAGGAAGTTGTGGATTATAGCGTTACTACCTGGCTGTGCTTTCGGGCTGTGCGCCTTGGCTGTGGTGCGTTTCGCTTTCTGTCACCCGCTCTCCTTTCTGTTTGTTTTTGCTGTACTTGCAGTCTATGCCTGCATGTGCAGGACAGGAAGGGTTTTGCACAACTTCGCAGTGGTCTTAACCCTGGTCTCATTGGCAGCAGGCAGCTGCCTGCGCGGACGAGGCCAATGGTCTGGGGGTAGGTTATAACCAGTTGTAGCCGCCCGCTACTCGCCCCCCGTATGGCGCCAGGAAATGACGACGCCAAGAAAAGAATTGCCCCGGATATGAAAAATCCTCCAGCCCTTGGGCTGGAGGTCTTTGTACCCCGTACGGGATTTGAACCCGTGTTACCGGCGTGAGAGGCCGGCGTCCTAGGCCGCTAGACGAACGGGGCATAGAACTAGTGAGCCTGCCGTTTAATGCATTTTCACTGCTGGCCTACCAGGACTCGAACCTAGAATGGCGGTACCAGAAACCGCTGTGTTGCCAATTACACCATAGGCCATTTGCTAACTTGCGTTGGAAGCTCAACGCCTTCCGGCTGTTCTCCCTTGCTCGCTGCAACGTGTAATAACTATAATGATCATCGCGTAAACTGCCAAATCGCCAGCACACAACGCATTTTCAGGCCAGTAGAATGGTTAATAAAAATGCGGCGAATGACAGCGCTGTAGTTCAGCTGTCATTCGCCGCATCGAAGGGCGGGGTTAGATATCTATCACCGCCTTGCTGGAGGCACTCCTCCTACTGTGCTGCCGGCACGTAGGGAGTCACTTCGCGCGCCGCACGAAGGCGGGCCAGGGTGGACTCCTTGCCCAGCAGCTCCATGGACTCAAAGAGCGGAGGGGAAACCTGGGCGCCGGAAATGGCTACGCGCAGTGCGCCATAGGCCTTACGGGGCTTCAGTTCAAGGTCTTCAATAAGGGCCTTGGATAGCGCCGCCTCGATATTCTCGGTCTTCCACTCCGCAATGCCCTCGAGAGTTTCGATGCCCACCTCGAGCGGCTGAATGGCCTCTTCCTTGAGATTCTTCTTCGCTGCCTTCTCATCGAGCTTTAGGTCAGCATCCGGGGTCACCAAAAAGCTCATGAGGCCATAGGCATCAGACAGAGTCTTGATACGGGTTTGTACAAGGTCCGCTGCGAAGGCGAACTTCTCGCCGTCATAGTCGGCCGGGAAATCCGTGTACTCGGTCAAGTAGTTGCGCAGACGGAAGGCAAACTCTTCCGGGTCCAGCTGGCGGATGTGGTCCGCGTTGATAGCCTCGAGCTTCTTCTGGTCAAAACGTGCGGGGTTACCCAGCACGTCGTGGACGTCGAAGTTTTCTACCAAGTCATCCATGCTGAAGATGTCCTGGTCCGCGGACAGCGACCAGCCCAGCAGGGACAGGTAGTTGAGCATGCCCTCAGGGATGATGCCGTTATCGCGGTGATTAAACAAGTTGGACTGCGGATCGCGCTTAGACAGCTTCTTATTACCCTCGCCCATCACGAAGGGTAGGTGGCCAAACTCTGGGGTGAACTCGGCAACGCCGATCTTCTTAAGGGCGTCGTAAAGTGCGAGCTGACGCGGAGTAGAAGAAAGCAGGTCCTCACCACGCAACACGTGGGTGATGCGCATCAGGGCGTCATCGACCGGGTTAACCAGGGTGTAGAGGGGCGCACCATTGGAGCGAGCCACCACATAGTCCGGCTGGGTCTCAGACTTGAAGGTCATCTCGCCACGCACCAGGTCGGTCCAGGTCCAGTCCTCCTCCGGCATGCGCAGGCGCCAGACCGGCTTGCGGCCCTCAGCCTCGAAAGCGTCGACCTGCTCCTGGGTGAGATCGCGGTCAAAGTTGTCATAGCCCAGCTTCGGGTCACGGCCAGCAGCCTTGTGGCGCTCCTCCACCTCTTCGGCGGTGGAGTATGCCGGGTAGACGAATCCGCCGTCGATAAGCTTGTCCAGAACCTCCTTGTAGATGTCCATGCGCTGGGACTGACGGTAAGGCTCGTGCGGGCCGCCAACATTGATGCCTTCATCCCAGCCCAGGCCAAGCCAGGTCAGGGAATCAATGATGGCCTGGTAGGACTCCTCGGAGTCACGGGCGGCATCGGTGTCTTCGATGCGGAATACCAGCTTGCCGCCGGTATGGCGGGCGTAGGCCCAGTTGAACAACGCGGTGCGCACCATGCCTACGTGCGGCGTACCGGTTGGGGACGGACAGAATCTAACGCGTACTTCAGTCATGCCCACCATCGTAGTGGAGGTCGCAATCTCAGTCCGCACCAGCCCAAAGCGGCCCCACACCACCCCGGCGCGCGGGGCCACTTACCGTGTGCCCTACACACAAATAGGGGTAATTGGAAATAGCTTTCAGCAGAAATACACAGGTCAGTGAAAACCGCTTCCATTACCACTAACAGTTTATGAAATTCATTTTCTATAGTTTCTGGTGGACTTATGAGAACTGTAGAAAGGCCTCCCCAACAGTGGCTTCCCCACGTATCCGCTTCCTTGCCGCGCTCAGCACGCTAGCGCTTATCACGCCCGCCACGGCCGTCGCCGGCCCCGATGATGGCAAGCACATTGCCACCGATACCCATGTTGACTCCCCTAAGTCTTTCTGGGAGAACAACGACTTCGTGCTGAAGTCTGAATTTGGCGGCCAGGAACCACCGATCGCAGACACCGTCGCCTGGGTAGGCAGAGGCTACAGCGCTATGGACGGCCACAACCAGTACCTCTATACGCTGCCGGAAAACGGCACTCAGGACTATATTGGGGCGCCCGGAACCACGTACTACACCGCGCCGCACCAAGTGTCCGGCAATACTTCACCCATCTGGTTAGGCTTTGGCGCCGATACCTCCCTGCCCACTGACAAATTCCGGGATGGCATAGCCTTCCTTGACTTGCTCAGCGTCGATGGACCCGGCGAGGTCGAGCTTTTCACCAATAAAGATGATGCGGACGGAACCCAGCTGCACCGTATGCTCGGCTCCTTCCCTGATTCACCACATTCGGCCTATCTCGTTGCCGGCACGCACACCCACAACTCCACGCTGTTTACCAAGCCCGGCCGTTACCGCCTGACCTACCGCACCAGTGCGCGCGGCAAGGACGGCCAGCTCATTGCCAATGAACCACAGACCACAACGATTCAAGTAGGCGGCCACAAGCCCAAGAATGAGAAGACTCCAAGCCTCCAGGAACGCTTTGCCCAGTCCGCGACTGGCGACGCCGCCGCTGCCGGCTACAGCCTACGCATGGCCCCAAAGCACAATCCCGAAAAAGACGGCGATGACAAGCTCACCACTATTTCCTTCGACGCTAAAAATAAGGCACAGGGTACCCTGACGCTGCTTATCGACGGCTACTTCCTCACCGACCTCCCCGTTAAGAATGGCCGCGCGCAGTGGGACGAGTACATGGGGCCAGAGCCTTCCCAGGTACAGGCTGTGTTTACCCCAGAGGGTGATGCCCCGCGCTGGATTTCTAATCCCCTTGATGTCCAGCCCGGCGCGTCCGTTCAGACAGATTCTTCTTCTGCCGCCGAGACGTGGCAGGAAGCCTCCCACCCGCGCCAGCTTGCCCCCACCCAGGAAACCGAGCTGCAGGAACTGGGCTATACCATCCGGATGCGCAAGCAGGGCAAGGGTGGCACCAAGATCGTGGTCGATACCGAGGATAAAAACTTCAACGGCCTTCTCACCGGCGGTCTTTATGATGCCAAGGATTCCAAATACCCCACCGTGGATCTGGAAACCCCTATTACCAACGGGCACGGCGAGGTTTCCTTTGACGAGGGCGAATACTTCACGGGCTCTTATGCAAAGGTCAATCTCTTTCCTCATTCCACCGTGAAAGCTGGGCACGCAAGCAGCGTAATTACCGAGTCCTTTGCCTTCGGCGAAAACTACGAAACCACGGGGCGGTTCTCCACTTCCAATGAGGAACCGGACACCACTCCTGGCAAGGAAGACTCGCCATCGCAAGCGCCGCAGCCTGGCGCAAATGAAGCGGAAGCCGACACTCACCAGTGCAGCGAGAAATACCTACTGGACCGTGGGCACGTGGACATCAAGGCTCAGCCTGCCGAAGGCGGCTTTACTACCGTTCTGCGCGATGACACGGCACAGGTGGATAAGAAGTCCGTCGACCGCAAACTCGATGACGTGGTGCTCGGCGTACACGATAATGCGCTCACCCGACGCAACGACAAGCTTGCGGGCAAGGAGTTCGACTTCCTCGGAAAACCCGGTGAGCGCTTCTATCACCTACCGCAGACACAGAATCAACACATTATCTGGCCCGGTTATAACACTCAGGACTTGGATTATTCCGCGACCAAAGACAATGCCGTCAACCTCAACCTGAAGCCCACCTCCACCCCAGACGGGGCCGAGTGGGGCGCCTTTATCGACGCCTCCCATGGCAAGGGCTTTTCGGTCTTGGCGAACTCCGCAGCCGAGGACTACACCATCGAGACCAACTTTGCGGCCCATACCCACACGCACTGGGCCTTTTCCAAGCCTGGCCTCTATACGTTCGAGGCCACCTATACGGCCACGGGGAAAGACGGCAAGGAACTTGAGTCCGAGCCGCAAACACTGACCTTTGCCGTGGGCGATAAAACCCTAGATTCTTGTTCCTCCCGCAAGCCGAGCGACTCCGAGGGCGAGACCCCCAGCGAGAGGCCGACCGAGACGCCGGACGAGAAGCCGGACGATGCCCCTAGGCCAGAAGAGCCAACGGGCTCCTCGTTTAGCCCGTGGAGCTTAGTCCTCCCAGCGGTCCTCGTGGTGGTCTTCAAGGCCTTCTATAACTTCTTCCGCGATAACGAAGACCTCATCCGCCGGCGCTTCGGCCTCAATTTCTAACCCACACCAGCCCACCTAACTAGACGGGACACCACAATGCATCAATCCCACTCTCCTGCCACCCGGCGCGCCCCACAGAGGCGCCGGTTCATGTCGGTACTTGCTGCCGTCTTTGCCGCAGTCTTAGCGTTCTTCTCCCCCGGCGCAGCGTTGGCCTTCGATGAGGTCTTTGATTCCGGGCACGTCGACGCCTTCTATGTCACGGCCCCTGATGGCACGCTGCACCTTTCGATGAAAGAAGACATCACTGGGTCAGCAGTTCCGCGCTCTGGCGATGATGTAGCGCTCAAGGTCGTTGAAGATGCCTGGTCCGATGCCACCGAAGCTGTGCCAGAAATCGGCCAACCCACCTATTTCCTGCCACAGACCCAAGACCAGCGCATCATCTGGCCGGGCTGGGATACTCAACCCGCCCGCGATGGCGGTTTCGAAAGCGTTGATTTGGAGTTTGCTGAGGTCTCCGGCCCCGGTTCTGTGTATGTCTTTGAAACCAGCGGCTTTGGCGACGTCAAGGCTGTGACCGATTCTGGTTCCATGGAGCTCACCAGCGGTGAGGTCATCAACCAGCCCAATCCTGCCCACCGGCACGTCAATTGGGCTTTTAGTGAGGCCGGCACCTACACCATGACGGTGCGCGCCCATTCCAATGGTGAATCCAGCAATGCGGTGACCTACACCTGGGAGGTGGGCGACGGCGGCGATGCCTCCACCGCGGATCGCGCGGCTGACTCCGGCGACGCCACCACTGACCAGGAAGCTGCAAGCACAAAGCGACCTGCAGGCAAGAGCGACGCGACAGGCTCGGGCACGTCCGGCGCCGCAACAGGCGAAGAATGCACCCCGGGCATGACCCCGCAAATCAAAGACGATACGGTCTCGCCCTCCGAGTGGCGCGATGCCGATGGTGCCACCTTCTACCTCTCCGATAAATCCAGCGTGGATCTCCCCCAAGAAGTAGGACCAGTGCCAGCAGGAAAGGCCTGGATGATTGGTTCTACCCAGGTCGAGGGTGTTCCGTGGTTAGGTGCGAATACCCATAGCCCGTCGATGCGCGAGAATATCCCCGGCGATGTCACCTGGGAGCTGGTGGGTTTCAAGGGCCCCGGCCCGATGATGGTCTACTCCCAGGGCGGGCTGGGCAAGGTCGTCGGCGAGGAATGGTTCCGTGGCAACGCAGATGCAGCAGAAGGCACCCATTCCATCGCCCCGAATACCCACGTGCACCCCAATTGGGTCTTTGGCGCCCAGGGAACCTATGACGTCACCATCCGGCAGGTGGCTAAGACCGGCGAGGGAAAGCAGGTTGCCGGTGAGGCGACTCTCCATTTCGTCGTCGGCGGCGATGAACCGGCCAAGGCGTTTGACAACGGACACTTCGACTTGGGAGCTGCCGTGAATCCAGACGGCGGCGACTGTGGGAATGGCGCGGCGGCAGGTGGGGCGTCGGCAAGCGCAAGCAACTCTGCCGCACACACCGGATCCAGCAACGGGCAGTCGGCGCAGGCACAAGGCACGGGCGGTTCTTTAGCCAATACTGGGACCCCTATCGTGCCCCTCGGCATCGGGGTGTTGGGCCTAGGCATGCTCTTCCTCGGCCTGGGCATTGCGCGGCTGGCCGTAGCTAAGGCAGCGGACTAATGGGGCGTTCATTTTCCCTCAATCGCCGGCGCCTTACCGTAGGGGCAGTTCTGGGTTGTTGCCTGCTCAGCGCCGGTTGTGCGTCCTCGGCCGCACATGATGCTGGGACCAGAGAAGGATTCAGCGTGGTGGCTACCACCCCAATCCTGGCAGACCTAGCGCGCAACGTAGCAGGAGAAGATGCCCAGGTCAAAAGCCTCATCCCCAGCGGCAAGGATCCGCATACCTTCGAGCCAACGCTGCGCACGGTGCGCGATATTGCCAACGCCAACCTGGCGCTAAGCAACGGCTACCTGCTGGAGCCGCAAGCACTTATCGATACGCTGCACGAGTCCACCGACGCTCCCGTGGTGGAGGTCGCCGACGCTGCCTCTACCCGCGGTGCCACCCTGGTGCCGCTGGTCGAAGATGTCTCCTTGGATGCCATTTGGCTGGGCCTGCGCATCAGCGGCGCCGCGCCACACTCCTCCGGGGTGGACTTTCGCATGGTCTCGGCCGACGGACCGGGCGACGTGGCAGCCTACGTGGTCTCCGCCTTCGGTACCCCGGAGGTCCTCTTCAACTCGGCCGATGGCGTCGATAGCAAAGAGGATGCAGTAGCCCTTCCTGCCAACGCCCACACCCACGTCTCTTGGGGTTTTTCCCAGCCAGGGATCTACCGCCTTGGGTTTCAGGCCGACGGGACCGAAGTCCAGCACCTCACCGTGGCCGTGGGCGTCAACCCACCCGCTGGAATGCGGGCCATTGATTCCGGGCACTTGGACATTGAGGCAAACCTGGCCCAGCACCGCATCGACCTGCGCGACCAAGACAAGCGCTTTGACCCCGCCACCACCGCAGTATCTATCCCCTCGTCAGTACTGCAGCCCATCCCGCCGGATCCGGCCTACCGCTTCCTCGGCGCGCCGGGCTCGGATACTTACCTCTTGCCGCAGGCCGTTCTGGGCAAGCACATCCACGGCGAGGTGGATCCGCACTTGTGGCACAACGTGGACAACGCTATCGCCTATGTCGATGTCATTGCGGAGGAGATGGCGCAAGCAGATCCCTCCCACGGCGCCGCCTACCGGCGGCGGGCAGCGGCCTATACCAAGCGCCTGCGGGACACGGATTCCTATGTGGACCGCGCCATTGCCTCTATCCCTGCCGAAAACCGGCACCTAGTAACTACCCACCATGGCTACGCCTACCTCGAGCAGGGCTACGACATTTCGGTGGCAGGCTTTGTCACGCCCAACCCGGCCATCGAGCCTTCCCCGCGGGAGGTCATAGCCTTGCGTCGCACGCTGGAGAACCTGCATCTGCCGGCCGTCTTTGTCGAGCCCGTGCAACAGGCCAGCGCCGAGACCCTTACCCAGGCCGCCGCGGAACAAGGCGTGGCGCTGTGCCCCATTTATGGCGACACGCTGGACGGCACCGTCGGCTCCTATATCGACCTCATGAAGTTCAACGCTGATTCCCTCCAGCGTTGCCTGAACCCCAATTCCACTGATGGAGAAAACAATGCATAAATTAGCTACCCGTACCGCTATTCGCACCGCCGCCTGCGCCCTTACTGCCGGCCTTGCTTTTTCTACGAGCCCTGCCTGGGCCGGCGACCTCGCACAAGTGGTTGGCGCCGAGGAACAGATAGCCCCGCAGGGCGAGGACAAGGTCATCGACACCGGCCACGTTGACGTTGGCGCTTTGCTCGACGGCACCGATTCCGAACTCATGGCCCGCGATGATGCCGGAGACACACCCATCTGGCGCCACCTAGATGATCTTGTCTTTGCCGTGGGCGATAAGGCGCAGCAAACCCTGCCGGAGACCGATGACTTTGGCTTTGTTGGCGCCGATTCCGGCGAAAAGGTCTGGGTGGTGCCCCAAACCGAGCAGGTCGGGGTTCCCTGGCTGGGTTGGAATACCCAGGCGCCCTCGCTTGTCGACGCCGCCGATCGCGGAGTCACCATGGAATTTCTCGGCCACTCCGGTCCTGGCGATTTCTCCCTATTCCTGCAAAACGGCGGCTTTGAAGCACCACAGCTGCTGTGGTCTACCGCGCAAAAGAGCGACGAAGAATTCTGGGTAGACCTCAATACCCACACCCATGCCAATTGGACGTTTACAGAGCCAGGCACCCATCAGGTAGGCATCAGAGTCAAAGGTAAGACCAAGGATGGCGCCGATTTCAGCACCGATGGCGTGCTCACCTTTGCTGTGGGCGATGATGCTGACATCCAGGCGGCCCAAGATACTGCTTGGAATCCAGACGATGCCCAGACCGCAGGCTCTTCCATCCCCACTTGGGTCTTTATCCTCGCCGGCGTGGGTGCTGTCGTACTCCTGCTGGCCCTTGGCCTAGTACTGCGCGCTTCCAAGCGAGGCGATAGCCGTGGCTAAACCGCTCATTTCCGTTGCCGACCTGGAAGTATCGCTATCCCACCGGCGCGTAATCACCGGTGCGAACCTAGAGGTCCACCCGGGCGAATTCATTGGGCTCTTAGGCCCCAATGGCGCGGGCAAGACCACACTTATGCGTGCCATTTTAGGTCTCATCCCCTCCTCCGGTACCCGAGAGATCGGGGGAATCGTAGGCTACGTGCCCCAGCGGCACGAGGTGGAATGGGGCTTTCCCATCAATGTCTACCGCACCGTACTCAGCGGGCGCACCGGCATCATCGGCTGGTTCAAGCGGCCGCGTGCCGCAGACCACGCCGCGGCGGCAGAAGCTCTTCGCCTGGTAAACATGGAGGATTTTTCCACGCGCCCTATCGAAGAGCTCTCCGGTGGTCAGCGCCAACGCGTCCTCATCGCCCGAGCGCTCGCCACGCAACCAGACGTGCTGCTGCTCGACGAGCCCTTCACCGGCCTCGACGCCCCCAATACCGAATCACTACTCGAGCTATTCGAAGAGCTTTCCCAGCGCGGCAAAGCCATCCTCATGTCCACCCACAACCTGTCTGAAGCAGCGCACTCCTGCCACCGCTTGGTGCTCTTTAACGGCACCGTGGTGGCCGATGACTCCGCTCCGCGCCTTCTTCACCAGACCGCTCCGTGGACGCAAACCTTTGGCGTACGCGCCGGCTCTCCCCTGCTTTCTGCCATTGGAGTCTCCGCATGATAGAAATTTCCTTCCTCGATTTCCTGCGTGACCTCGCCAACCCCCTTCTCGACTTCCTCGCCCGCGCGGTAGGTATTTCTGTGCTTGCGGCCATCGTCTGCGGCGTCGTCGGCTGCTACGTGGTGCTGCGCGGCATGGCCTTTATCGGCGACGCCGTCTCCCACGCGGTCTTTCCTGGACTAGCCATTGCCTTCGCCCTACAGGCCTCTGTGCTCGTTGGTGGCGCGGTGGCCGGAGCGGTTGTGGCGTTGCTCATCGCCGCCTTTTCGCAGCGCCGCCACGTACGGGCAGATTCCATCATCGGCATTTTCTTCGCCGCTGCCTTTGCCTTAGGCATGGTGATCATCTCGCGCACCGATGGCTATAGTGCTTCGCTGACCAGCTTTCTCTTCGGCTCGCTCACCGGCGTATCCCGCAGCGATATCATCGTCGCGGCCAGCGTGTGCGCACTGGTTATCGCCGTCGTCGTAGCTTTTGGCCCCCAGCTCAACGCCACCTGCCTGGACCGGGAAACAGCCCGCGCCATGGGGCTTCCCGTTGTTGTGCTCGACATCATGTTGTACCTGTGTGTCACCGCCGCCGTGGTCATCTCTGTGAGCACCATTGGCAATATCTTGGTCCTCGCGCTTCTCATCACCCCGGCCGCGACGGCACGCCTGCTTACCACGCATCTTGCGACCATGATGTGGCTTTCCGCCCTCATCGGCGCGCTGTCCAGCTTCCTCGGCATCTACCTGGCATGGGCCATTGATCTTCCGGCCGGCGCCACCATCGTGCTCACGCTCACCGTTATTTTCTTAAGCGTTTGGGCCGTACATCCACTCCTCGGCGCCCGCAAGCACGCCGGTGCCTCGCTTTCCGACGCCCCACGTCCCGACACCCCGCGAAAGGAATCCGTTACCTCATGAAACCAGTCTGCCGCACCACGGTGGCCCTAGGCGCTGCCAGTCTCATCGGCCTCGGCTCACTTTCAGGGACGGGCGTAGCCGGCATAGCCTCCACCTCCGCCCACGCAGAAGAGTCCGCCACGGCCTGCTCCGCCAGCGACTTCGATCTCATTACCAAGGGCCACCAAGACATGGCGCTTAGCGGCGATTCCGGCGACCTCAGCTTCACGGTCAAAGACGATGACAAAGGCATCAAGCATGACTCTGGGACCTTTGCTATTGAGGTGTCCGATGGCTTGAAACAGCCACTATCTGGGCTCGGCGATAGTTCCCTTCCTGAAGAAGGCTGGGTGCTGCCTCAAACCCAAGACCCCACCGCTCCCTGGCTGGGCTTTAACACCCAGGAGCTATCCCAAGACCTACTCGCTGCTGATGACACCGCAACCTTAAGCATGGCGATCGCACAGGGCCCGGAAGATGGGCGCATTGTGGCCTACCAGGCGGAGCTAGGCGAACCCACGGTGCTCATGGACACTGAAGATGGATCCGCCTGGGATTACCCAGGCAATTCGCATTCCCACCCGGCATTTGCGTTTACCAAGCCCGGAACCTACGCGGTGAGCTTTACCTTTGAGCTTCCCGATGGCTCCCGCCACCACCTCCATGCCGGCTTCCTCGTAGGAAAGCAGGCTGAGGCGAAGGATCTATGCGGCGTGGACTATTCCGAAGCGGATGCGGCCACTGGTTCTGGCAACGGCGCGGATAGTCGCCCCAAGCAACTGGAAAAGGACATCAAAGATGTAGACAAATCCATTGCCGGGTTGGACAAGGAACTGGAGAAGACCCTGCAGGAAGGCCAAAAATTCCTTGACGGCGGCGCACCTGACGATGCAGAAAAGGGCAAGCACTCAACACCCAAGAAGCCGGCGAATACTGAAAAGTCTGGAGCGCCACAAAAGTCCCACGCTCCGACATCAACCCGATCCACTGCCCCTGCGCAAAAGTCCAGTTCTGGTTCACGAACTACGACCCACCACTCGGCTAGCCGTGTCAACGACTCTGCCTCCACCGCAAAATCAGGCAAGAGCACGTCATCTGGCTCGCACTCCTCGGCTTCCACCAGCGGTTCTTCCCGCTCGACTGCCAAGAAGTCCGCCAGTAGGAAGGACACAAAATCCTCCTCCCGTACGAAAGCAAAGTCCGCCGACGCCCGCAGTGCACAGCATGTTCCAGATGCAACCGACACAGAGAATAAGGACAGCAAAAATGTGCTGACCGATGCCGCTGCCTATACCTCTACCCTCGCAAAAAGCAGCTTCTGGGCGGGGATCCTGGCCGGACTGGGCGCATTCGCCTTAGCACTCGGCATCGGGTTGTTGGTCTATGTCCAGTTCTTCCGCAAAAAGAAGACACCACACCAGCACCAGGCCAGTGATGCCACGGCGAACTTACCGGGCGTCGATTAGCGCAGGTCCGGCTTAAGAAAGCACAAAGCCCAGAGGATTTCTCCTCTGGGCTTTAGCGGTGGCTAAGAGCTACTGCTTTTATACCCGGGTCTTGGACGATAGGAAGTCCCAGACCACGTTCGGCGTATCTGGCTGCCAGAACCAGGTGTGGTCTTGCGGAACCTTTACCAGTTGCACATCCTTTTGGCAGCCGTTAAAGCTCAGGCGTTCCGAGCCGCCGGCTTCCGGAGTGGATTGGAAGGTCATATCGCAGCGATTGCGCTTCAGGTAGCCGCCGAGGACCGTGCGCACGGGAAGGTATCCAGCCTCGTGCCGGTCACCGCCCTCATAGGTCATCATCTTGTCGTTAACGCCGTGCATGATGAGGGTATTCATCGGCGCATCGGCACAGTTGACCTCAACTGGATTGTAGAAGGCACCCGAAACCATAGCTACGGCAGCAAAGGTGTCCTGTGCGTGGCAGCCAAGCACCGAGGTAAAGCCGCCACCATTAGACATGCCCATGGCATAGACGCGGTTTCGATCAACGTGGTAGTCCTTGTCTACCGAATCAAGAATGCGCTTGATAAAGCGGATATCCTCCCCATCGCGCGTCTTAGCATAAGGCGCCGCCTCCCAAGCTCGCTCAAATCCCTCTGGATAGACGATGATGGCCTCGTTATTGGCCTCAGTGGTCTGCATGCGTGCATAGCTGGAGTAGTTCTCCGGGGAATCTCCCCACCCACCAAAGCCGAAGAGAACGGGCGCCGCCTTTTCCGGCGAATAGTGGTTTGGAATACGCAACAAGTACCTGCGAGTCTTACCCTCGTGCTCCATCTCTAGGGACTGAATGGAACCCGGCGCAAACGGCGGGTTCGGATTGATGCTGGTATCAACCATTGCCGGCCGCGGCGCTGGCTCGGGAAGGGATGATCCCTCCGGAACAGGGGCTGCATTGTCATCGCTGCTGCCGCCTTCTACTGGTGCCGGGGTGGATTCCTTAACACCTTCTGGAACCAGGTGGGACCCATCGGGCTGCGGGGTAACCGGCTTTGCGTTTTCGGGAGCAGGTACTGGAGCTGGGGCCGGTGCAGGAGCGGGGGTTGGCCCTTCTTGTGCATGGGCAGGCGCAGCACACACAAGCGCAGCGCTAGCCAGCGCAGCAGCGAGGATTAGGTAAAGGGAACGATAAAGAAACTTAGTAACATTAGCCACAAGGTTAAAATTAACCACATCATTCACTTGATTCACTGTTTACACGCCCAGTGCACACTCAATTCTGTAAGAAAAGCCCAAGGCACTAAGCTAGATCCCCATGCACGAAGACAGACCAAACACCGCCCCCGATTTTTTGCTTTCGCGAGCAACGGGGTCTGTCCGTACCCAAGGTGCGCGCCACACTTTTAATGACACCGACGCGGCGATTTCCGCCCTGCGCAGCAAAGATGTTGACATGGTCGTCGGTGCGATTCCGTTCGACTCTGACACGCCCGCCGCGCTAACGGTGCCGGAGGCCATCATCCGCGAAGAGGGTCCGCTGGAACCGCACGCCTACTACCGCAATAAGAGTTTGAGCTCCCGCGTGGTTGGCTTCGATCCAGAGCCCGAGGAGCACCTGCGCCGAGTTGAAGCGGCCATCGGCACGATCGAGACCTCCAAACTGGAAAAGGTGGTTTTGGCACGCGCCGTAGATATCGAATTCCCTGAGGCTATTGATCCGCGCCTCGTGGCGGCTCGCCTTATCGACCTTTCCGCCAACCGCGATGGCTTCATTGCCGATCTCTCCCCCGCCGGGCGGCCGGGCGCGATGCTGGTTGGTTCTTCTCCAGAAGTTTTGGTCAAGCGTCAGGGCTCGACCGTTTCTGCTTTCCCCTTGGCCGGATCGTCACCGCGCCGCACCGCAGCGGCTGAGGACCACATCGCAGGTCAAGATCTCTTGCATTCCGCCAAGGATCTCCACGAGCATTCCTTCGTAGTGGAACACCTGCGCCGAGTGCTTAGCCCGCTATGCGAGCAGCTAGACATTCCGGACGCCCCGCATCTCATTAGCACCAATGAGATGTGGCACCTTGGCACGCCAATTTCCGGAACACTCAAGGATAAAGGCTTGACCGCTCTTGAGCTTGCCCTGGCGACACACCCCACACCGGCCATCTGTGGCACCCCTGCAGAGGCCGCCCAAGCCCTCATTGAGACTGCAGAAACGGACCGTGGATTCTACGCCGGAGCGGTCGGTTGGTGTGATAGCTCCGGCGACGGCGAGTACATGGTCGCCATCCGCTGCGCAGAAGTGGCCGGCGATGGGCTATCGGCGCGTGCTTGGGCCGGCGGTGGCATTGTGGGCGATTCCGATGCCCACGCCGAGTTGGAAGAAACCACGGCCAAGCTGCGCACCATTTTGAAGGCGCTTAGCCTCTAAGCTGCACGCTTGGCGACGAGTACGACGTCGCTGCGGTGGTGCGCCCCCGCGCCTTCAGTCAAGTGGCGTTCACGACGAGTTAGCTCGACCGTCTCCAGCTCGCGCAGGTTTTCCGCTAGCCATTCCGGCATCGCTATCTCTTCCGACTCCATATCGTGATGGACATAGAGCAGTGTTCCGCCTGGCGCCACCAATCGCTCTAGCTTTTCCACCTCTTCTGGCGTGGCGCGTACCCCGCCATAGTGGACGCTGACCAAGTCAAAAGGTTCATGGCTAAAGTCACTAAACGTTGCGACCTGCGCCGCGACGCCGTGGGCTTTAGTGCGCGCCACAGCAGTCGGCGCGAAATCAATGCCCAACACATCCCAGCCGTGGTTCTTTAGCCAGAGCGCATCCGCGCCTTCTCCACACCCGATATCAAGGGCAGTGCCAGGGGTCAGCTTCGCAGCATAATCGACAAGGGTCTCGTTGGGATTGCCCGACCACACCCGCTCAGAACTCTGGTAGCGTTCCTCCATTTCCGCGGAAGTGGGTACGTAGGCGCGGTGCTCCTGGTGGCTTGGGTTATGCACGATGGATGGAATTGCGCAGGGTGCCGAGGCCTGGGATCTCGATTTCGATGGTGTCACCTGGGACCATAGGAGCGGTACCAGCTGGGGAGCCGGTGGTGATGACATCGCCGGGCAGCAAAGTGTAGGCAGCGGAGATCTCCTCCAAAATGCCGCCCATCTTCACAATCATCTGGTCCGTATTGGAATCTTGCTTTTGCTCGCGAGAACCCTCGTGCGTCAGGTAGGCATTAATCTTCTGATCGTCCAGATTCAAGCTATCCAAATCGGTTTCGATCCACGGGCCGAGCGGGCAGAAGGTGTCAATACCCTTGGCGCGGGCCCATTGACCGTCTTTGAACTGCAGGTCGCGGGAGGAAACGTCGTTACAGATGGTGTATCCCAACACGTGGTCTTTCCAGTTCTCGGCCTTGATGTTCTTCGATGGCTTAGAAACGACCACGGCTAGCTCGCCCTCAAATTCGACATTGGTGGCGTAGTCCGGGATCTTGATCGCGGCGTCCGGGCCAATCACCGCGGTAGATGGCTTGATGAAGATGGTGGGAGGAAGGCTATCTGCAGACTTTTTGAAAACCTCGGCAACGTGGTCCGCATAGTTGCGTCCAAGCGCTACCACCTTGGTGGGAAGGGTCGGTGCCAAGAGGCGAACCTCGTTAAGTTTCCACTCGCGGCCGGTCGGCTCCGGTGGAGTAAAGGGCGTGCCGGCAATTTCCTTTGCTACTAGCTCTTCCATTGGGGCATCTTTTGGCCCATCGATAATGGCGAAACAGATTCCTTCTGGGTGTGCAATTCGTCCTAAACGCATAGCGGTAATCCTACTCAATAGCCACCTTCACATGTGTGCAAAGGATATGGTGTTAATTAGTTAATTTGAGTAAATTCCCATTGTCCTTTAATCACCGTTGCTAACCCCAGTGCGGACTACGCCAGGACGCGGGGGTTGGGGACGTCGGCAAGCGCCCAGCGCAAAAAGCCCGCTTCTATTCGACGAGCAGCTTGGCGATTCGGTCACCGACTTCGACGGTGTTTATTGGTTCGGCACCGCGGTCCGCCACATCCTGTGCCACCGCATCCTCAATACGCCGCGCATTGGACTCATCGCCCAGGTGACGAAGAAGCATGGCGGCGGACAAGATTGCCGCCGTTGGGTCTGCTATCCCCTTACCTGCAATATCTGGCGCAGAACCATGCACCGGCTCGAACATGGAAGGATTCGCGCCTGAGGCATCGATGTTTCCGGATGCAGCAAGGCCAATACCGCCAGTTACCGCGCCCGCCAAATCGGTGAGAATGTCTCCAAAAAGGTTATCGGTGACAATGACGTCATAGCGCGCCGGATCGGTCACCATATAAATGGTTGCAGCATCAATATGCTGGTAATCCACCCGAACCTCTGGAAACTCGGCGGCGACTTCATCAACGGTGCGCTGCCACAACCCACCAGCATTGACCAAGACATTTGTCTTATGCACCAAGGTCAGATGCTTACTGCGCTGCGCTGCCCGCGCAAACGCATCGCGCACCACACGCTCCACACCGAAACGAGTATTTTGCGATACCTCGCTGGCCACCTCGTGCTCAGTTCCCTCTCGCAAGGTACCGCCGTTTCCGCAGTACAACCCCTCGGTACCTTCGCGCACCACAACGAAATCGATATCACCCGGTTCAGCGAGCGGCGAGGAAGCGGTGGGATAGAGCTTGGACGGGCGCAGGTTCACGTGATGATCCAGCGCAAACCGCATCTTAAGCAACAGCCCTCGCTCCAGCACGCCTGGTGGCACCTCACCGGGGGCGCCGATCGCCCCCAACAGGATCGCATCGTGTTCGCGCAGGCTCTTCAAGTCAGCGTCCGTGAGAAGCTCCCCATTGCGCAGATAACGGCGCGCGCCGAGATCATAATCAGTGGTCTCGATATCGGAGCGAACGGCTCGCAGCACCTTGAGCGCCTCGGCCGTCACTTCTGGCCCAATTCCGTCGCCGCCAATCACCGCAAGTTTCATTATGTAGGATTCCTTTCTCACAGAGTGGATATGGACTTACCCTACCAAAAGAAACCCGCGCGGCGCAGTAAATTACCTAACACCACGCGGGTTCAGACTCTGTTGCAGTCCGCAGCCTTATGCTTCCATGTCTAGCTGTTCGCATTCAGCTCCCAAGGCCGCATTAATGTCGGCGATGAGATGCTCTGGCACCTCGGCCTCCACGCGCAGAATCAGCACAGCATCAGATTCCTGTTTACCGTGCGTAAGAGCGGCTGCCACGATGTTGATTCCCGCAGCACCCAACTTGGTTCCTACCGTCCCCAATGCACCTGGGGCGTCCGCGTAGCGGAAGAAGAGGTTGCGGCCGGTCGCACGCATATCTACGCCGCGGCCGTTGATGCGAATAAACTTTTCGGTTCCATCGATGCCGATAAGTGCGCCGGTGAGCGAGGAGCTCTCGCCATCGGCGCCAATAACCTTCACCTGCAGGGAAGAACGATGCCCCTTGGACTCCGTATTAGTAGTTACCTCCACCTCTACCCCGCGACTTTTTGCGATCTGCATTGCATTGACAAAGGTCACCGGCTCCGAAGTAACGCCGCTAAACAGTCCTCGGACAGCAGAAAGTCCTAGCACTTCTACGTCTTCGGTAGACAACTCGCCGCAGGCCTCCACCTCAACGGCAACGGGAGCCTGACCCAAAAGGCGGCCAGCAGTAAGTCCTAGCTTGCGGGCGAGGTCCAACCAACCAGCAACCTCTTCTCCCACTGCCCCGCCAGAGACGTTGACCGCATCCGGCACAAACTCTCCTTCGAGAGCCTTCAAGACCGACTCCGCTACATCTGTTCCCGCACGGTCCTGAGCTTCTACAGTGGATGCGCCTAGGTGCGGGGACACGGTGACTTGCGGCAGCTTAAAGAGCGGAGAATCAGTGCACGGTTCCGTGGAATAAACGTCAAAGCCCGCACCTCGATGATGTCCCGACTCGATAGACTCAGCCAGGGCCGCCTCGTCTACCAAACCGCCTCGCGCTGCGTTAATGAGAATCTGTCCTCGCTTCGCCTTGGCCAAAAGTTCTCTATCAAACATTCCGGCAGTCTCGGGAGTCTTTGGCAGGTGAATGGTCACGAAATCGGAACGCGACATCAGTTCTTCCAGCTCAACCAATTCCACGCCCAGCGCCGCCGCGCGAGCCGGGTTGGCATAGGGATCGTGCGCGACAATGGTCGTCTCAAAGGACTTCAGACGCTGGGCAAAGAGCTGGCCAATGTGTCCGAAGCCGACAATGCCGATGGTCTTTCCGTAGACCTCTACGCCCTTGAAAGAAGAGCGCTTCCACTCCCCTTCGCGCAGGGACTGGTCGGCCGCTGGTATCTGGCGCGCCGTCGCTAAGAGCAGTGCAACTGCCTGTTCACACGCAGAGTGAATATTCGATGTTGGCGCATTGACCACCATGACGCCCTTGTCTGTGGCCGTCGGAATATCGACATTGTCCAGTCCTACCCCGGCACGGCCCACAATCTTGAGCTTTGTGGCCGCTTCCAATACCTCTGCATCAACGGTTGTGGCAGAGCGCACCAGCAAAGCCTCTGCATCCGGAACCGCAGCGAGGAGCTCCGCACGGTTCGGCCCATCTACCCAACGAACCTCAACGGAATCCCCCAGGGCCGCAACTGTAGATTGAGCTAATTTATCGGCAATGAGAACTACCGGCTTCGACATATCTTCCTTCGCTTAAGTGAAATGCGGTGCACGCGGGATGTCCGCGTGTCAAGGAAGTGTAGTTCAGTCGGGGTTGCCCTGCTTGATTTTTGCCTTAAATTCTTTCACTCGACCGAATTCCGGCCCCAGGGCCACTAGGGCGCCATCCTCTAGGCCGGCAACAGCGGCCATACTGTGTTTATCCTGCAACGGATCGGCAGTCGGCATCACCAAAACCCTTCCACCGTAGGCCGCCGCCGTAATGACGTTTGCGATGGGGCTATCTTTAGTTGCGACGATATTCGGCGCCATTTGGCCGTCCCTGCGGGACTGCGCTGGTATGGGGTTCTTCTTTTTCTCATCAGTGCGCGCCTCGCCTTCATACGGCACCCACGCAGGGCGCAGCTCCACTTGGGGAGTCTTATCCAAACGCGCGATATCCTTCACCATCTGTTCTGGGGAAGCAACCACCTTGGAGCCGTACTGGAATGCCGTGAACTCCCCCAATGCTTTATGCGTTCCCGGATCCTTGATCACGTTGAAGTCCCCAGATGTTTCCGTCCACGGCACGTCTCCAATAACCACCAAGCGACTTACCCCTAAGTCCGTGAGCAGCTTATGGATTTCCAAACGCCTATCATCGTCATACTGCACCGCCGGCAAATGCTGGTTTACCGCCAAAGTCGCTGCTCGAAGGGTTGATTTATCATCCCCTGCGAAAAGGACCAGGGAATCCGAGTCTTCAAAAAATAGGCGGCTGGCTTCAATCCCAATGGTGTCATCGACAATGACAAACCTTTGATCAAATTTCGGATCAATGAGCCGATTTTGGTTTTCCGCCTTGGCCTTGTTGAGGTCAATTTCAGACTCGTCCAAATCGGACAAACCACGTTTGACCAGCCTGGATTCTGTGACCGAAGTGCCACAGGCTGATAGCGCTAGTGCAGCAACCAGCACTGTGGCTGCCAAGCGCACAGATTTAGCGATCAAAAGCTTGCGGACCTTCCTCTCCACCACAAAGGTTTGTTTCATCCACATCACGAATAACGGGTTTACCTAAAGCATATTCCACGATGTCCAAGAACCTATGGCGGCGATCCGCAAGGAATTCACGCGGCTGTGATGCGCGCAGATAATCCAGATTCATTTCGTGAGATGCTAGCACCTCATCAAATTGCACATCTTCCATGATGGACTTGGACTGAACGCGGGGAAGGTAGCGGTTAGGAGCGAAACCGTCGAGCACCACCTCGGTACGCTTGCCCATCGGGGTGTAGTTCATGACTGACTCTGCCAAAACGGGATCAACTCCGTGGCGCTTGCACCAGTTCAGAGGAAACACGGGGAAGAATCCTGGCTTCAGCTCTTCAAACGTATGGCGATTGAAGGCCTTTCCGGTGCGCCAGTCCTTCGCGCCGCGCGCCATGAGAAGGGCGTAAAGGCCATGCCAGACACCGTCTTTGTCATCTACGGAAAGCAGACGAGATTCACGGAAGGCGGCATCGGTGACAGTTTTCGGAGCCTCATCCGTAGCACCGGCTACCCATTCGGTGACCTCATCGACGTCGCGAGCAGCGCGCAGCTGCACCGCAGAAGAACCGTAGAGCTCGCCAAAGACACCACACCAGAACCACTGGTTGATGCGGTCCCACGACTGCTGGGTAGACAGCGCTCCCCCGCGCTTAGCCAACCGGGCGATGATGACTGCCAGGGGAACGATCTGCTCATTAAACGGAACTTGGTCCATGCTAAGGATGCAGCGCTGCGCGAGGAACTCGGAGACTTCGCGGAAAGTAATGCGCAGATCGTTGGCCGCCGACTTGTACTCCGCCAAAGACAACTTCAAAATATCCTCGCGCTGGCCACCGGCACAGCCCTTTTCGCCGGAGACCAGAAGCGATACTGCGGAAAGAAACTCGGTGCGCCCAATTCCGTCCAAGGCTGGGGACTTACGCAGGTCCTTTTCCACTTCCTGCCAATCAGCGGCCAAGTGAAAGCTGGGGTCCTCAGAGGCGAAAACGGCAGTAAGAAGGTCAAATACGTCCATCTGCAGACCAGCCGAGTTTGCTTGGGCAAAAATCGAGCCGATGCCGGCTCGCTCCGTCTCGCGGGAAAGTCGAATCATTGGCAGGTCATAACCGGACAATGGCCGAATGATGCGATTATTAAAAGCCGCCAGTTCTGCACTGTATTCCTGCTTGGTTGCTGCAAGTTCAAAGAGCATGCTGACGCCGTTTTCGCTCAACAACGAAGCTACGGGAATGCACATATTCTCTAGTGCATCTTCACGCGATAGGATGTCGCCCTCAATTGCCGGTGCGAAGTGCGAACGAATCTTACCGTCTTGATTGACCGCGAAGATGGCGTCATCCGGCATGAGATCACCGCGCACGGCCGCGCGAATATCGATGAAAAAGCGGCGGTGAATCTTCTTCTTGCGGAAGTCAGTGGTGTCTACGAAGCCTTCGCCGTTGAAGCAGTGATACAGGGTGGTCAGGCGTTGTTGCCCGTCCAACAGGAGCAAGCCGGGGTCGACGCCAGTGTCAGGTGCGCCCGCAAGGGCACGGGGACGAAAGCGCATCTTTTCGTTTCGGGTGTCAAGAGCCATGAGCGCGCCGATGGGATAGCCGCGCAGCACGGAAACAATAAGAGATCGAATACGATCTTCATCCCAGGCATAGCTGCGCTGGAAGTCAGGTAGCTGGATATCCCCGCGATCAATTCGTGCAAAAAGGTCTTTGAGATCATAGCTTGGCGTCGTAAAACCCATGGCCCTCATCCTACTCCCCGCACCGGAGTTTTACCTGACACAAATAAAGCAAAACCCACGGTAAACATGCCTGTTCACCGTGGGTGTGCGCCACAGACGCCGCCTGTTATTCCTAGGCAGTAGCATCCAGCGGGTTCTTGACCCAGCTCATCAAATCGCGCAGCTTGGTGCCGGTCTTTTCAATTTCGTGCTGCGCAAATTCCTCACGCAGACTCTCCAGCTCCTTGTTGCCGCCCTCAATATTGGCCAGCAGGCGCTTGGTGAAGGTGCCGTCCTGGATATCGGACAAGATATCCTTCATGCGCTGCTTGGCATCGGCATCAATAACACGAGGGCCAGAAATGTAGCCGCCAAACTCGGCGGTATCAGATACCGAGTAGTTCATGTTGGCGATGCCGCCCTCAAACATCAGGTCCACGATGAGCTTCATCTCGTGCAGTACCTCAAAGTAGGCCATTTCCGGCTCGTAGCCAGCCTCAGTCAGAACCTCGAAGCCGGTACGAATCAGGAACTCTACGCCACCGCACAGGACGGCCTGCTCGCCAAAGAGGTCAGTAACCGTCTCTGCTTCGAAGGTAGTCGGGATAACGCCGGCACGCGCACCACCGATAGCTGCTGCATAAGACAGGGTCAGATCATGGCCTTCGCCCTTAGGATCCTGTTCGGTAGCAATCAGGCACGGAACGCCCTTGCCGTCAACGAACTGGCGGCGAACCAGATGTCCAGGGCCCTTAGGGGCAACCATGCCGACAGTGACATTGGCCTGTGGTTCAATCAGCTTGAAGTGAATATTCAAGCCGTGTCCGAACAGCAGCGCATTGCCATCTTCCAGATTGGGGGCAATTTCATCTTCAAAGATCTGCTTCTGAGAGGTATCTGGTGCCAGCAGCATGATTACATCCGCCCACTTGGCAGCCTCTGCAACGGTCTTGACCGCAAAGCCTGCCTCCTCAGCCTTTTCGGCCGACTTGGAGCCTTCACGCAGACCAATAACAACCTCCACGCCGGAATCGCGCAGGTTCTGCGAGTGCGCGTGCCCCTGGGAGCCGTATCCGATAACGGCTACCTTACGACCCTGAATGATAGACAGATCCGCATCATCGTCGTAAAAGGTTTCAATAGCCATGTTGTAGTCCTCAATTCTGTAGTGATTGTAAGTTCAATGAATCAACGTCCCACCTAGCACTGTACCACTGCATGAGACGCTATGCCCATATGATGGGATTTAATTTCGCGGGGGTGCCATCGCCTTGGGACCACGCCCCAAGGCCACGTCACCAGACTGCACCAGCTCGAGCACACCGAATGGCTCCAGGACATCGAGAAGCGCCGCCAGCTTTCCAGGGGTGCCGGTAGCCTCCACGACCACCGATTCTTGTGCCACGTCTACCACGCGGGCACGGAAGATATTAACGGCATCGACCACCTGCGGCCGGTTGGCATTATTCGCAGCCACCTTGACCAGCATCAGGGCTCGCGCCACGGTCGAGTCCGTTTCGAGCTCCACCACCTTGATGACCGGCACAATCTTGTTGAGCTGCTTGGTCACCTGTTCCATAATCCTTTCGGAAGCATCGACCACGATGGTCAGCCGGTTAATCCCTGGATTTTCCGTTTGGGCAGAAACCAGCGAAATGATGCTGTATCCACGTCGGGAAAACATGCCCGTCACGCGCGACAAAATTCCCTCTACGTCTTCTACCAGGACCGACAGGGTATGCCGGGAAACGTCACTGGGGGCCATGCCTATACCTCCTGGATAGTCTCGTCGATATCGGCAGGAGTTTCTGCTGCCGATTCATTTTCATCAAACAGCGGGCGCAAGCCGCGGGCATACTGAATTTCCTCGTTAGACGCCCCACCACCGATCATTGGCCAGACTTGGGCATCCTCACCAACGATGAAGTCAATGACCACGGGGCGGTCATTGATTGCGCGGGCCCGTTCAATGGCCGGCACCACTTCTTCCTCACAGGTGACGCGGATGGCCTCGCACCCCAGCGCCTCTGCTAGTCGTACGAAGTCTGGGGTATAGACATCCCGTTCTCGCAGCTTGGTATTGGAGTAGTTCTCATTAAAAAACAGTGTCTGCCACTGACGGACCATGCCGAGGTTGCCGTTATTAATGACGGCAACCTTAAACGGAAAGCCCTCCAATGCCGCGGTGGTGAGCTCCTGGTTGGTCATTTGGAAGCAACCGTCACCGTCAATCGCCCACACCTCCTTATCCGGGCATGCTGCCTTGGCACCGAGGGCCGCCGGCACGGCATAGCCCATAGTTCCGGCACCGCCGGAGTTGATCCAGGAGCGTGGGTGTTCAAAGTCAATGAACTGTGCCGACCACATCTGGTGCTGCCCCACACCGGCACAGTAGATAGCCTCAGGACCTACGGTTTCACTCAGCTTTTCCAACACAAATTGGGGATTGAGCTGCCCATCCGGAGTGGGATCATAGCCACGGGGGAACCGTTTCTTGAGCCTATCGAGGTAATCTCGCCATGGGCCTACCTGCGGAGAATTCACCGCGGAGTTTTTGCGGTACTCCTTTAAGAGACCTGCCAACACGTTGCGGGCATCACCCACGATTGGCACGGCAACGTCGCGGATTTTCCCAATTTCAGCCGGGTCAATATCAGCATGAATTACCTGGGCCCCAGGGGCAAAAGTGGAGGTATCACCGGTTACTCGATCATCAAATCGCGCGCCGATAGTAATCAACAGGTCAGCTCGCTGCATGGCCGCAACTGCAGGGACGGTGCCATGCATGCCCGGCATCCCCATGTGCAGCGGATGAGATTCCGGAAAGGCACCTAAGGCCATGAGCGTAGTCACGACGGGGATTCCGGAAAATTCCGCAAACTCGCGCAGCTCCTTGGCCGCCTCAGCCTTGATGACACCGCCACCGGCATAGATGACCGGCTTTTCTGCCTGTGCAATGAGCTCAACCGCTTGCACGATCTGGCGATGATGCGGCTTGGTCGTCGGTTTATATCCAGGCAGATCAAACGTAGCCGGGAAGGAATATTCCAATTCATCGTTTTGCACGTCCTTTGGGATATCCACCAAGACCGGCCCCGGACGGCCCGTAGAAGCCAGATGGAATGCGGCTGCAATGGCAGCTGGAATCTGGCTGGGTTCTGTCACGATGTAGTTGTGCTTGGTAATCGGCATCGTCACGCCGCGGATATCGGCCTCTTGGAAGGCATCGGTTCCCAATAGGTTGCTGCCCACCTGGCCGGTGATGGCGACGATGGGAACGGAGTCCAGGTTTGCGTCGGCAAGCGCTGTCACTAAGTTGGTCGCACCCGGCCCGGAGGTGGCAATGCATACGCCTACCTTGCCGGAAGCTTGGGCATAGCCTTCGGCAGCGTGGCCGGCACCCTGTTCATGGCGGGTGAGCACGTGCCGCAGCTTGGTCGAGGTGTGCAAAGCATCGTAAAGAGGAAGCACGGCACCGCCTGGAATGCCGAAGACGAGATCGGTTCCCAAGTCTTCGAGAGTGCGGACAATGGCGTGGGCACCACTCATCCGCTCCGGAGCGTGGGCGCGTGAGGCCGCAGCCACCGAAGCGGGCGTGGGCGAAGTTGTCGTAACCACGGTTAATGTGCTCCTTGAATTGGTCTTTTACAGGTCCTGATCATCATCGATACCGGCCCCAGATATGAACAAAGCCCCCGCGGGCTTGTCTGTCTGCGGGGGCGAAATGCGTCGACGTCATCGGTCGTCGCGGTCACCACCGCGTTGGTACTACCTGAAGTCGAATAATGATCATGGGCATGACTATACACTGATAGGTATTGCGCACGTGCCGATTACCCCCTTTTGGGATCACATTCCCATGTGATGGGACACGCCTGAAAAATAGGTTCGCCCTTGCCCGCCTAAGTGAATTAGGCTTGCACACTATGACTCCACCACCTAAGGACAATAAACCTCGTCAGTCCACCACCCAGGCAGAGGTTTTCAAGCCATCCCGCGACCATATCCTGGGCATCCTCATCCTGTCCGCCATTGCTCTGCTGAGCATCGGATGGGCCCCCAAATACCTCGCATGGCTGTTCATTATCCCCATCCTCGGATTGTGGTGGGTCATAAAATCCCGCACCAAAGTCTCCGAATCCGGAATCGCTATCTCCTACGCCTTCCGGAAGAATATCCAGATCGCATGGGACGATTTTGCCGGAATCGGCTTCCAACGCGCCCGCGCCTTCGCCCGCACCAAGGCTGGTGCGGAGCACAGCCTGCCCGGCGTTACCTTTAACTCGCTCCCGCGACTTTCGGAGGCCTCCCGCGGCCGCATCCCTGACGCCCTTACCCAGGGCCGTGAAGCGGCAGATGACAAGGTGGTCATTGTCCACCGTGACGGCCAACAAGTCCTCCTCAGCAAGGAAGAGTATGAGGACTACCTTGAGCGCCACCCCGAGCTCAAGCCTTCGGCCGAAAACTAAATACGCCGCCTACGCTCTCCCCCACATCCCTTGAAGGAATGGTGACTGAAAACCATGTTCCCGCTGCGCTCAAAAGTAACTACCGTCGGCCGCCAAGCCTCTGGTGCCCGCGCCCTTTGGCGGGCCACCGGCACCAAGGAAAATGACTTTGGCAAACCGATTGTCGCCATAGCCAACTCCTTCACCCAATTCGTCCCCGGCCACGTACACCTTAAAAACGCTGGCGATATCGTCGCCGACGCCGTGCGCGAGGCCGGAGGCGTACCCAAGGAATTCAATACCATCGCCGTCGATGATGGCATCGCCATGGGTCATAGCGGCATGCTCTACTCGCTGCCTTCACGCGAAATCATCTCCGATTCCATCGAGTACATGGCCAATGCCCACACTGCCGACGCCCTGGTGTGCATCTCCAACTGCGATAAAATCACCCCGGGCATGCTCAATGCGGCGCTGCGCCTTAACATTCCCACCATCTTCGTCTCCGGCGGACCGATGGAAGCCGGCAAAGCCGTCGTAGTTGATGGCGTTGCCCACGCCCCCACCGACCTCATCACCGCCATTACCGCCTCGGCCAATGACGCGGTATCCGATGAAGGCTTGACCCAGGTGGAGGAATCCGCCTGCCCCACCTGCGGCTCCTGTTCTGGCATGTTTACCGCCAATTCCATGAACTGCCTGACCGAGGCACTCGGCTTGGCACTGCCTGGCAACGGCACCACCTTGGCCACCCACACGGCTCGCCGTAGCCTATTTGAAAAGGCCGGCTCCACCATCGTCGATATGTGCCGCCGCTATTACGGCGAGGAGGACGAATCCGTTCTCCCCCGCAAAATCGCCACCAAGGAAGCCTTCACCAACGCCATGGCGCTAGACATGGCCATGGGCGGATCCACCAACACCATCCTGCACACGCTCGCAGCCGCGCAGGAGGGCGAGGTGGATTTCACCCTCGATGACATAAATGACATCTCCTACCGCGTGCCCTGCCTGTCCAAGGTCGCGCCCAATGGCACCTACCACATTGAGGATGTCCACCGCGCCGGCGGTATCCCCGCTATCTTAGGAGAGCTTCGCCGCGCCGGGCACCTGAACTTGAAGGTGCATACGGCGCTATATGACAACGCCGAGCAGTGGCTCGATGACTGGGATATCCGCAACCCACATGCCACCGATGAGGCCCGCGAACTGTACTACGCCGCGCCGGGCGGCGTGCGCACTACCGAACCATTTTCCCAATCCAACCGCTGGGACGAGCTCGATACTGACGCCGCTAATGGCTGCATTCACGACGCCGATCATGCCTTTTCTTCCGACGGCGGCCTGGTTGTCCTACGCGGAAACCTGGCCCCCGACGGGGCCATCGTGAAGGCAGCGGGTGTGGAAGAAGAGCTGTGGACCTTCTCTGGACCCGCCCGTGTGGTCGAATCCCAGGAGGAGGCCGTATCGATAATCCTGAACAAGGAAGTTCAGCCGGGCGACGTGGTGGTCATTCGCTATGAAGGCCCGTCCGGCGGCCCTGGCATGCAGGAGATGCTCCACCCCACCTCCTTCCTGAAAGGCGCCGGTTTGGGCAAGGCATGCGCCTTGATTACCGACGGCCGTTTTTCCGGCGGCACCTCCGGCCTTTCCATCGGCCACATCTCCCCCGAGGCGGCCCACCAGGGCCTTATCGGACTCATCGAAAACGGCGACACCATCACCATCGACATCCACGAGCGCCAACTCACCCTGGATGTGGACGAGGACGTGCTGGAGCGCCGCAGAGCCGCCCAGGAACAGCGCGAGCAACCGTGGACTCCAGTGAACCGCAACCGCCCCATCACCAAGGCGCTGCGTGCGTATGCAGCCATGGCCACCTCTGCCGATCGCGGCGCGGTGCGTGTGGTCGATGGCCATGTAAATTAGCCAGTATTAACTGCTAAATCCCTGTGAGCCTCGGTGGGGTGCACGCCCGTTTACCTGCAGATCGCATAAAGTGTACTGCGATGAAACTCGCGCGCACCCCACTTTTTCGTTATGCCTTAGCTCTGCTGGGCCTCATTTTTGGCGCCTGGAAGATTGTTCAAGACACCCGCATCACGGACTTTCCCATTGACATGGTGATCTACCGCGAGGGCGTCAAAGCCTTCCTTGATCACCGCTCCGTCTATAGCGAGCCCATGCTCGCCGGGGATATTGAACTTCCCTTCATTTATCCACCCTTTGGCGCGCTCGTCATGGTTCCACTCACGGCCTTTGACGGCATTGACCACGATATGGCGGGCGACATCATGGTCGTCCTCTCCGATCTACTCCTGCTCGTCTGCCTCTACTTCGTTTTCAGGGCGGTGCTGAAGAAGCCGGATTTTCTCCTGCCAGTTACCGCCATTGCCTGGGCCATTGCCTTGCGCTTCGAACCGGTTGATCTCAACAATGGTTTTGCGCAGATCAACATCGTGGTGATGGCGCTGGTTATCCTCGACCTCGTTCCGCGCAAGCGCTTCTTGCCGCAAGGTGTCTTGATTGGCTTGGCCGCCGCTATCAAAATTACCCCGCTGGCGATGCTGCTCTACTTCCTCGTGCGCAAGGAATGGAAGCAGATTGCCACGGCCTTCCTTTCCGCAGTCGCTGCCACGCTGCTTTCCGCGGCCTTCCGCTGGGACGCGTTCGTGGAGTTCTTCAGCTCTAAATTGCTAGATATGGGATCTGGCGGCAACTTCGGCGTGGCAACCGACTACCAGTCCAATAGTTCCATCAAGGGAGCCATTCAGCGCATGTATTCTTCTTCGGAAGCCATGGACGCCAATGGATTGACCATCAACCTCGCGTGGCTCGCAGCTTGCCTAGTGGTTATTGCCTTTGCTGCGTGGCTCATCAAGCGACTGTGCGAGGAGCATCTGCTTGTCGACGCCCAATTGGTCACCGCCCTCACCCTCCTCCTCATCTCCCCTGTTTCCTGGTCGCACCACTGGGTCTGGCTCACGCTCATCATCCCGGTCTTTGTCTACCGCGCGTGGACCTGGCTGCCGTCTGGATGGGCTGCGGGCAGCCTCCTGACCGTCCTTATCGCTTGGGCAGCCATGCTGCTGACCGTCCCTCCTAAATGGTGGTGGGGCGATCAAGTCGATGTCCACGCCATGGAGCGCTACCAAAAGTTCTGGGTGGATGACTTTGTCTGGCTCACCGTGCTTACCGTCGCACTTTTCGCAGCCGCTTTCTATGCCTCCCGGCGCAATAACCGGAACACGAGTACCGCTACTCCTGCCCCGCTAGTGTCTTAAGCGCTGCAAGGTGCGAATCGAATGCGGCCTTACCTTTTGCCGTGAGCATCACCCATACCGTGTCCTTGCCACGCGAGGACCCGTACTCGCGAAAGCGACTGATATACCCCTCTTTTTCCAGTGCGCTTAGCTGCTTAGACAGCGTGGCATCGGATTGATTCACCTTGTCTCGAATCGCGGCAAAGCGCATCTCTTTGTTGATGGCGCCTTCCACTGCTCCAGCCGCGTTGAGCACCGCACAAATTTTAAAGCGATTAAGCGGGTGGATTACTGGATCGAGCTCATTCATCGCCGCTTGCCCGCTTGCCACTTGCACTGTCCCGCGTGGACAGATCCATCGCACCGGAATTGAAAACCCAAAATACAGCGATGCCCCACAGCGTGAATACTACAGCCGCAGTGGCCAGGTGTCCTTCGAGGAAGATCTGGGGGAACGTAGGGCAAAATATCAGAATGATTCCGAAATAGTATTTCTTATCCGGCTGCGGCTGGGCGAAGGGATCTTGCCTATAACCTGCGCGCACGTTGCGCTTCTGAGCGCCAACCCAGAGAGCCACTCCCACGCAGACCACCACTAAACCAAGGGACAACCACCACGGTATGCCATTCCCCCATTGGCTCAAGATAAACCAAAGTACCGCCAACGCTGCAGCAAACAAGGCATTAAGCGCAGTCTTCCGTCCGTCGCTTTGCTCCTTCTCCACTTCCTCGTTGAAGGACAGTGCCTCGTGCACGCTTTCATCCATTCTCGCCGTTCCTTTCACCTTCGACTTTTCGTTGTTTTCCACTTTAGAAAGTATCATACTTTCCGCCATGGAAAGCAAGAGCAAAAGAAAATCCGCCGCTATTGCGACGGACAATCTATTAGCGCCTAGTTCAACGGATTAACGCCTGCGCCGAAGAACCAGAGTGCGGCGAGGATGGCGATGCCGATGAGAACAAAGGCCCAGGAAGTACCCAGCGGGCGGCGTGCCCAGGAACGCTTGAAGTCTAGGGAGATAAAGCCTGGGCCAGTAAACTGCAGGCCCACTGCTATGACAAAGAGGACCAAGGAAAGCCATACGGATTCCGGCCAGCTAAAGACATCCAGGCCGGCATCGGTCTGGGCGAGCTCGTGGACGGCGGTAAAGCCGGTCACCACCAGACCAAGCATGGCAGCCAGCGGCGTAATGAGGCCGAGCAGCAAGAACACACCAGCGATAAGCTGCATGGTCGGCACCGCGATAGACAGTGCGGTATCCCATGCATAGTTAGCAAAATCGCCTTCCAGGCCGGACAAGCCTTCGCTATCGCCAAGGGTAAAGAAGGTCTTTGCTCCCGCGACGATAAGGTAAGCGCTCAGCGCCAAGCGGATGAATAGAAGGCCGAAGTCGATGGTGCCGCGGCGACCATAGCGCTGATAGCCTTCCTTTTCTTCTTGTTCCGCCTGTAGGCGTGCCTCGCGCTCCTCTGCGGTTTCGGTGCTGAGGGTGCTGTCCACGGGGGCGTCGGCAGTAGCAAGTTCCGTCTCCTCCTCTACGCTAGCCGGCGTGGTGGACTCCGGTTGTGTGAAGGCTACGGTCTCCTCGCCGGCGCTGCTGTCCTGACGTGCGGCTTCATTTGCACTGGAATAGGACAGTACCTCGGTTTCAGGGTGGTTCTGCTGCGCCTGAGAAGGCTTGATCTCCTGTGGCTCGGCGCGGCCGGCGCGCTCGAAAAGCCCGGGCTTCGACTTTTTCTGGCCGGAGACAGAATCCTTGCTAGCGGGCTTCGCGTTGTATGTAGGCACGTCCATATCCTCATCAAACGGGGTGGCTTTATCCGGTTGCTGCTTATCGCTCATAGCTCCAACTTAGGGCACGTGCCTGCACTTTTGTGGTACCCACCACGGCGCGCCGCACGAGCTTGCGCGCTATGTGGCCACCAAGCCGCTCGCAGCTTCGATGACCGAACGCGTAAGTTCACCCAATACCTCCGATTCCAATCGCCAACGCTGCCAGTAAAGGTCGATATCGAGCGGGGAGTCGTCGAGAAGCACCAGCTCTTTTGCCGCCAGTAGGGGCAGCGCTTGAGCTTGGGGCAGCAATCCCCACCCCAGGCCAACGCGAACGGCCTCGAGGTAGCCCTCGGACGAAGGGATCTGTGACACCCGGGCACGCACCACGGACGAATCAATGAAGCGCTCCCGCATCGCATCGTCCAAAACCTGGTCGTTAGGCCCATATCCCACCAGCGGCATGGTTTCCCAGGTCAAGCGGCCACTATGAAAGCTTTCTGCAATATGCGGCGCCGCGACTGGGAAGTAACGCATCGTACCCAAAAAGCTAGACTCACACCCTGAGACCGGTGTGGCTTCCCTCGTTACCGCGCCAAGCACATCTCCACGCCGCAGCATGGCTAAGGTACGGGCCTCATCCTCAATCCGAATGCGCAGGGCAACATCGCCCCGCCGCGCGGTATCGCTAAGGACCCTACGAAACCATGTCGCTAGGGAATCCGAGTTCACTGCAACAGAGAGCGGGACCCGGGCCAGGCGGTGGCCTAGGCGGGCATCCGTCTCTGCCTGTACCAACGCCATGCGGCGTGCGGATTGCACCAAGATCTCCCCCGCTTCTGTCGCGGTTACCGGGGTAGCACGGCGAAGGAGCACTCGACCGGTGCTCGACTCTAGGGCCTTAATTCTTTGGCTTACCGCAGACGGCGATATACCGAGTACGGCAGCGGCAACATCGAAGCTGCCTTCGTCCACGATGGCAAGCAAAGTTTCTAAGTGCACCGGGTTCATGAAGCTATTCTAAACCAACTGTAGATTCATTAACTGGACTAATTCAGGCCAGGAATTCACACTGGAAGGCATGTCCATCGTGCTTGCTGGTTTCTTCCTGGGATTATCGCTCATCGTGGCCGTCGGTCCGCAAAATGCCATGCTGCTCAAATACGGCATCCGCCGCGACCACATCGGCCTCATCATTGTCGTCTGCGCGCTTTCCGACGTCATCCTGATCACCTCCGGCACGGCCGGCGTGGGCTACTTGGTAGAAAAATTCCCCAACGCCCTGCAGGTTCTGAAATATGTTGGCGCCGCTTACCTGGCGTATTTCACCTTTACCTGCTTCCGCGATGCGTTCAAGACCAAAGGCGAGGCCATCGAGGTGGAATCCACGCAGCCGAAGGCACCGCAGGAAGTCGCTTCCTTCGATGGCTCTAGGGCGCGCAGCACGACCAAGACTGCAACTCGCGTCGAGATCAAGCGCTCCCCTTCATGGGTTAAGCCGCTATTGACCGCCCTGGCCTTAACATGGCTCAACCCAGGCGCCTACGTAGACGTAGTGGTCATGCTCGGCAGCATTGCTAATCAATATGGCGAATCGGGGCGCTGGCTTTTCGCCGTGGGTGCAATCTGCGCCAGCTTCACCTGGTTCCCCTTCATCGGCTTTGGCGCGGCGCGCTTCTCCCACGTGCTGTCCCGACCCACAGTGTGGCGCTGGATCAACTTCGGCATCGGCGTCATCATGATTGGCCTAACGCTCAAGTTGCTCCTGCTCTAGGGAACGAGCACCACCGCGCCTAGTTGCCGCGAACGCGCGAGGCGGTGGCGCCTGCCCAGCGGTTGATGCCGGCGTCATGGGCGGCGTCGTCAATCGCAGCCAGCTCCTCCGCACTGAAGTCAAGCTTGTCCAGCGCGCCCAGGTTGTGCTCGAGCTGCTCCACAGAAGAAGCACCCAACAGCGCCGAGGTAAGCGTGCGATCCCCCTGGTCACGCAGCACCCACGAGATGGCCATCTGAGCCAGAGACTGACCGCGCTCGCCTGCAATATCGTTGAGCGAGCGGATCATGGAAAGGTTTTCCTCATTGAGCCAGTCCTTTTCCAGGGTCTTATTCTTCGCCGCTCGCGAATCTGCAGGGATGCCGTCGATATAGCGGTCCGTCAGCATGCCCTGTGCCAACGGGCCGAAGCCGATAACGCCCAGGCCGCTGCGCGCCGTAACGTCAAGCAGCGACTCACCGTCTTCGCCCGGGCGCTCAATCCAGCGGTTCAAAATGGAATAGCTCGGCTGATGGATCAGCAACGGGCAGCCTTCATCTTCCATAAACTCCACGGCCTCTGCGGTGAGCTCCGGACCATAAGAGGAAATGCCCACATACAGGGCTTTGCCGGAAGCTACGATATCGCGCAGAGCGTATAGGGTCTCCTCCAGCGGAGTGTCCGGGTCCGGGCGGTGGTGGTAGAAGATGTCCACGTAATCCAAGCCCATGCGCTTCAGGGAAGCGTCCAAGGAGCTCACCAAGTACTTGCGAGAGCCGCCGAAACCGTAGGGTGAATCATTCATTACCCAACCCGCCTTGGAAGAAATGATCATTTCATCGCGGAAGGGGCGGAAATCGCGGGCGAAGATGCTGCCGAAGTTGTCCTCCGCGGCGCCTGGTTCAGGGCCATAGTTATTGGCCAAATCGAAATGAGTAATCCCCCGGTCATACGCCGCGCGCAGGATTTCGCGCTGCGTGGCCAGGGGACGGTCGTCGCCGAAGTTCTGCCATAGGCCAAGGGAAATGGCCGGCAGCTTCAGCCCAGAGTTGCCTACTCGGCGGTACTCCATCGAATCATAACGGTCAGATGGGGGTGCATAGATACTCATGGCCCCCATTGTCCGCTTAATTCTTGGAATTGTCAGCCTTTGGCAGCTCCTCATCTTCTTCAGGGTCGCCGGATGCGCCGGTTTCTTCGACCCACTTTTCAATTTCTTCCGGGGTGCGGTCAGTTTCTACCGCATCACGCTCGGTGTAGTAGGAGTAATCGTGGCGCTTTTCTTCGTACTTTTCCTTGTCAAAGTCCACGTCGTCGTCACCATCGAGCTCTTCGGTGACTTCCTCCACCAGCTCATCGTAGAGGGCCTCATTGTCCATATTGGAGTCCTCGATGTGCTGGCCAATTTCATCGTCATAGCGCTCAGCATCATATGCCTTGTCCGGGTGCAGCTTCAGGTGCATGAGGGCACGTACACGCTCCCGGCGCACAGCCTCATCCTGGATCTGAGACTGGCTGCGGAACCAAGCAAAGACCAGGATGGCCACCATCAGAATGCCCATGTAGCCGATGACGGGGTAGATGTAGTTCATCAGGGTCTTGAATCCGGCGAAGGACACGGCGAAACCGGCCAAGCAGCCGATGACAAAGATCAGTGGGAAGCGCTTCTCATGGCCGGCAGATAGGCGCTTGCCCAACGCGTAGAACATACCGATAGCGGTATTGAAGATCATCAAGTAAATGATGACCGCCATAATGGCGCCCAGCGTCGGGTTAACGTCATCTACCAAGGACAGCATCGGGATATCGGAACCTTGTGCCTTGTCCGAGTTCATCAGCAAGGAGAATCCGGCAAGGCCCATCATGATGGAGTAGATGATGCCGCCTACAACGCCGCCCCAGCCGGCCTCGCGCGGACTAATATTATCGCCACCGATAACCAGGGACATGGACACGGCGAGCATCAGGGCAAGGCCGTTGTAGTTGAGTGCTGAAATGAGCCAGTTACCAATCGGGGTGTCGATCTGGCTGGAGGCGTCCATAGCGGCACCGATGTCATCCGGCATATTGAGGCCGGTGTAGATGGCTACGCCAATGACCGCAATGATGATGGTCGGTGTTACAGCACCGATGACCTTGGATACCTTATCCACGTCGAGCATGCCCACGATAAGCACCATTACCAGCATGAGCGTGGAGCCGATCCAAGTCTTCCAGCCAAACTGCTGCTCCATATTGGAACCCGCGCCGGCCAACATCACAAAGCCAATAGCAAAAAGGGTGATGATGACCGCGACGTCCAGCAACTTGGAGACGATCGGGTGAGTGACATTGCGGAATACGGTGTTGTGTTCAGAAGCGTGGAAGTAGCTGCCCAGCTGCAAGAACACTGTACCGGCAAGGGTCATGATGAGTGCGGCGATAATGATGCCGGGAATACCCCAGGAACCAAAGGCGGTGAAGTACTGCACCACCTCTTGGCCTGTGGCAAAGCCGGCGCCGACCAGCAAGCCCACGAAGGACATAGCGATGGCGATAATGTTTTTAGAAGACACAGTTGCCTAACTTTTGTAGCGAATATCTCTCGCATACTGGTGCGCGCGGCCCCTTGTCCCCCACTCCCCCAGCACGTGGGCAACACAACACCGATATGCGTTCCTTAAGGAATGGTACGTAAGTGACCCGTTAAACACCTACTGACACATACCGATGTTGTGATAAATCACATTTGGGGATGCAGCGAAATCAACCTAACGCTTTAGTCGTCGAAGGTCGCGGTATCAATCACGAAGCGGAACTTTACATCGCCTTCCACCACGCGCTCATAGGCGTCATCAACATCGTTGACGCCGATCTTTTCAATAACGGCGCCGATACCGTGCTCGGCACAGAAGTCCAGCATCTCCTGGGTCTCTGCAATGCCGCCGATGTTATTGCCGGTTAGCACCTTGCCGCCGCCGACGAGGCTACTCATATGAATCCCCAGCTCCTCCGGCGGAAGTCCCACAACGGACATGATGCCGCGCGGCTTCAGCAGCTGCAGGTAGTCATTGAGGGAGTACTGGGCAGAAATGGTGGACAAGACGACGTCGAATTCACCACGGTGGTTGGCAAAGAACTCTTCGTCCTCACCGGTGGCCAAAATGTGCTTAGCACCCAGCTCATAAGCTTCCTTTTCCTTGCGCAGGGAGCGGGAAATCACGGTTACTTCCGCGCCCTTTGCCGCAGCGATCTGCACACCCATGTGGCCCAAGCCGCCAAGGCCCACTACGGCAACCTTGTCGCCTTCCTTGACCTGCCAGCGAGCCAGCGGCGAATAGGTGGTGATTCCGGCGCACAGCAGCGGGGCTGCGACGTCAAAGTCGATGCCCTCCGGGATGGTGCACACAAAGTTTTCGTTGACTACTACCTTCTGAGCATAGCCGCCTTGAGTAATGGTGCCGTCTACATCTTCGGAGTTATAGGTGCCCACATTGCCATTCAGGCAGTTCTGCTCCTGGCCGTTGCGGCACTGTTCGCACTCGCCACAGGAGTTCACCAGGCAGCCCACGCCAACGCGGTCGCCCACCTTGAACTTGGTGACCTTATCGCCCACAGCTTCCACAACGCCGGCGATCTCATGGCCCACCGTCAGGGGGAAGTGGGCCTGGCCCCACTCGTTGCGGATCGTGTGAATATCGGAGTGGCAGATGCCTGCAGCCTTAATATCAATGACCACGTCGTCTTCGCGCGGATCGCGGCGCTCAATTTCTACGACCTTGAATGGTGCTTCAGGGTTTTCCTTTTGCAATACTTTGCTCTTAATTGTCATGCCCACGACCCTACGCGTAACCCCACTGACCTCGCCTAACGAAAATAATCACCAACTCTATCGGGGAAGGAAAACCAAAAAGGCCAGCCACGCCCCTCTCGTTGAGGAGGGATAGACGCGGCTGGCTATTTGGGGGTCTTAGTTCAGCTTCTCTGCGATGAGCTTATTGACCTGGCCCGGATCGGCCTTGCCCTGGGTAGCCTTCATGACCGCACCCACGATGGCACCGGTGACCTTCTTATTGCCGGCACGGTACTTTTCCACAATGTCCGGGTTGGCGGCCAGCGCGTCATCTACGGCCTTCTCGATGGCGCCGTCATCGCGCACGACCTCCAAGCCGCGCTTTTCGACGACCTCGTCGACGTCACCCTCGCCCGCCAACACACCATCGACGGCCTTGCGCGCGAGCTTGGTGGTCAGCTTGCCCTCATTGACGAGCGCGATAACGCGCGCCACGTGTTGCGGGGTAATGGACAGGCCAGCAAGATCGGTATCCTGCTCGTTGGCCTTGCCGGCCAGGTAAGAAACCCACCAGGAGCGTGCCTCGTCCGGCTTCGCACCGGCCTCGACGGTATCCACGATGAGGTCGAGGGCGCCGGCATTAACCAAGTCACGCATCTCCTCATCCTTGATGCCCCACTCTTCCTGGATGCGCGCACGGCGAACCCATGGCAGCTCCGGAAGGGTCTGGCGCAGCTCTTCTACCCACTCGCGCGGAGCAATGACCGGCGGCAGGTCCGGATCATTGAAGTAACGGTAGTCTTCCGCGGTTTCCTTCGGACGCCCCTTGGAGGTGGTGCCATCGGCCTCTTGATAGTGGCGGGTTTCCTGATCAATGATGCCGCCATCTTCAAGCACCTGCGCCTGGCGCTGCATCTCGAAGCGAACCGCCTGCTCCACGGAACGCAGAGAGTTAATGTTCTTGGTCTCGGTACGGGTACCAAACTCTTCCTGGCCCACCGGGCGCAGGGACAGGTTGGAGTCCACACGCATGGAGCCTTGATCCATGCGGGCGTCGGAAACGCCCAAGGCTGCAACGAGCTCGCGCAGGGCGGAAACGTAGGCCTTAGCCACCTCGGGCGCGCGCTCACCGGCGCCAATGATCGGCTTGGTAACGACCTCAATGAGAGGAATACCCGCACGGTTACAATCCACCAGGGATGCCGTGGCGCCGTGAATACGGCCGTCCGCGCCACCGAGGTGGGTCAACTTGCCAGTGTCTTCCTCCATGTGTGCACGCTCGATTTCCACGCGCCACTCGGTGCCGTCTTCCAGCACAACATCCAGGTAGCCGTCATAGGCAATCGGCTCATCGTACTGAGAAATCTGGTAGTTCTTCGGCTGGTCCGGGTAAAAGTAATTCTTACGGGCAAAGCGAGAGGACTCCGCAATGGAGCAATTAAGCGCCAGGCCAATCTTGATGGCGCCCTCCACGCCCTTGGAGTTAACTACCGGCAGCGCACCGGGCAGGCCCAGGGAGACCGGGTCAACGTTGGAATTAGGCGCTGCGTTGAAGTTCGTAGGAGAGGTAGAAAACATCTTGGTTTCCGTATCCAGCTCTACGTGGACTTCCATGCCCATTACCGGTTCGAACTTTTCTAGGACCTCATCGAAGTCCATCAGGTCATACATCGCAGCAGTCATGCGTGCCATCTTAATACGTCCATGCGCCCGCGCGCTCACGCCCCTAAGCTGAATACTATGACTACACCACATAGCGTTGATGCCGCGCTTATCGATGCCCCGTTGATCAACATCGCAGTCTTCCGCACTGCTCCTACCCCTGAAGAGGTAAGCGAGCGCCTGACCACCACTTTTGGTGATCGCTTGGGAGATATCACGCCGGGCAAGAATCCGGGAAGCATCATGGTCGAGCTGGATGATTCCTTCTTATTGCACTACCAAGCCGTCGATACTCCTCCCACCCGCGATAGCTATGGCCTCCACCCCATTTTGAGCGCGGATGCCCGCGGCCTCGATTCTGCCACCGCACAAATCCTCGTGTCCGTGCTTCCCCGTGAGACCGAACATGAACGCGCGAAGCAATTCCGCGAGGCCCGCCGTGATCACCTTGAGCTACTCTCCAAGGCCACTGCGGTGGTAGCCGAGCACCCCGACTGCCTGATAGTCCATAACCCGCGCGGCAACGTTTCTATCGCGCCGAATACTTTCCTCGAGGCTTTTCGGGATAACCTTGCCCCAATGCACATCGCTCCGGTGTGGCTTACCCAAAAAGAAAACAAAATCTTGGGTTATACCGTTGGGCTGGTCCAAGCCGGACACCCTGAAGTCCAGGCGGCCGCCGAATCCATGGATCCCACCGATCTCTATTACAAGCTGGCCAATATCGCAGACCATGTTCTGCAAGGCGCCACCGTCAAAGACGGCGACACCCTATCTTTCGAGCAAGACCAGCCCCCTCTGACCGTGCAGAAAGAGCCCTGGTTTGTAGACGAGTCCTATCCTGCGGTCACGATTAATTTTTAGCGGGTTTCCCGGTCCTACTTCCGGGAATCCGAATAGCGGCAGATGGCTGCCAGCACCGCACCAGAGAGGTTGTGCCACACCGAAAAGACGGCACCTGGCAGGGCGGCCAATGGGTTCATATAGGTCGATGCCAGGGAGGTGGCCAAGCCGGAGTTTTGCATTCCCACCTCGACGGCCATGGTGCGCCGTGCGGCGACCGGCTGCTTGGTCAGCATTCCGGCTAGGTATCCCAAGCCGTAGCCGCAGGCGTTATGGATTACCACTGCGGCAAAGACGAGTGCGCCGGCGGTAGCGATGGTGTCGTGCGCGCCGCCGACCACGATGCACACAATGGCCGAAATGGCCGCAACCGAGATCCACGGCAATGCCGCGTTAATCTTTGCCACCACGCGCGGAACTAGCATGCCGATGAGAATGCCGGCAACAACCGGAATGAGCACAACCTTCACAATGGACCAAGCCATGGCGGAGGCGGAGACCGGCATGTACTCCCCTGCCAGCCACAAGGTCAGCAATGGGGTAAGGACCGGCGCCAACAGGGTGGAAATGGATGTCATGGTCACTGACAAAGCCACATCACCGCGCGCGAGATAAGACACCACATTCGAACTCGTACCGCCGGGCGCGCAGCCCACCAAGATAACGCCGGCCGCTACAGCATCGGGAAGATCCATCACAGCGACCACCAGCAGCGCCACCAGCGGCATGATGACGAACTGCGCTACTACTCCGATGAGAACGGGCAGCGGACGGCGTGCCACCAAGGCAAAATCCACCGGCTTGAGGGTTAGGCCCATACCGAACATGACAATACCCAGCAGCGGGGTGACCTGCGGGGCGAAGGAAGCTGCGGTCTCTGGCGCGAGGTATCCCATCACCCCACCGATAATCACGAGCACGGGAAAGCCTAGCGCTGCAATGAGCGCTTGACGGTCTTGCGCTGAGGAAGGCGCAGAGGGCACCTTCACCCGATTATCTGTCATGCTATCGATACTCATGGACAAAAGAATACGCTCCCACCCAGTGGGAGCGCTATCTTAATATTCGGAACGCAGAATGCCCCTAGCCAAAGAGCGCCTGGGCGTTGCGGTAACGCGATTCCGGCACCGTCTTCAGCGTGCCCACGGCATCTTCCAACGGGACGAGGTCAATATCCTCGCCATGGAGGGCAACGCACATGCCAGACTCACCTTCGTGGATGGCGCGCGCTGCGTGCACGCCGTAGCGAGTAGCAAGCACGCGGTCATAGGCAGTCGGCGTGCCGCCGCGCTGAATATGCCCCAGCACGGTCGTACGCACGTCATACCCGGTGCGTGCCTTGATTTCATCGCCGATTACCTGGCCGATGCCATTGAAAGTCTGGTGCCCAAACTGATCGACGCCGCCGGCCTCGAAGTCCATAGTCCCCTCCTTCGGGAGGGCGCCTTCTGCCACGCAGATAATGCCGTACTTCTCGCCCATCTGGAAGCGGCGTTCCATCGCCTTCGTAATCTCCGCGATATCAAAGGGCTCTTCCGGTACCACGGTGTAGTGCGCGCCGCCGGCCATGCCCGCGTGCAGGGCAATCCATCCCACGTGGCGGCCCATAACCTCCACGATCAGGATGCGGTTATGGGACTCTGCGGTGGTGTGCAGACGGTCGATAGCATCGGTGGCCACAGAAACGGCGGTATCGAAACCAAAGGTGTAGTCGGTGGCGTTAACGTCATTATCAATGGTCTTCGGCACGCCCACTACCGGCACGCCGTTATCAGAAAGCCACTTTGCGCCCTTGAGGGTACCTTCACCACCGATGGCGACAAGGGCATCCACCCCGGCATCCGCCATGTTGGACTTAATCTGGTCAAGGCCGGCCTTGAACTTATCCGGATGCAGGCGGCCGGTGCCCAGGATGGTGCCGCCGCGCAACAGAATACGATCGATTTCCGCATCGTCATAAAGATCACGCCGGCGGTCTTCCATCAGGCCCACCCAGCCGTCTTCATAACCTACAACGGTATCTCCAAATTCATTGGATGCGGTACGCACTACCGCACGGATTACAGCATTGAGGCCGGGGCAATCGCCGCCGGACGTTAAAACACCTAGACGCATACCTACCAATCTAGCGCGCGATTTTTAGGCCTGCAGAGTGTCCCTAAAACCTAGGGCAGAAACCAGGCCCACCACCAGCGCAGCCACGATGACGAGCAGCGAATTAATAATTGCCGCCTCTGGGCTACCCGTTTGCATAACTGCGGATACCAGGGCAACTCCCACCACAGATCCCACCTGACGGGAGGTGTTGTACACACCGGAGGCAGCGCCCATGAGTTCCGGCGAGATATCGCGCAAGGTGGTGGCTGCGTTGGAACCCCAAATGAACGACTGCCCCACACCTAGGCCGGCGATAGGCAGCCCGAGTACCCACGGAAGGGCGTCGACCTGCATGACCCACCATGCCGCAAGGAGCGAGAATATAAGGATAGAAAATCCCACTACCCCAAGAATCCGCGGATTGACGTGATCCGCCATAATTCCAGCCAACGGAGATATCAGGAGAGACACCAGCGCCATAGGAGCCACGATGATGCCGGCTTCGCCCGCAGGCACTCCCTGCATGGTCTGCAGCCACAGCATGATGGGCAGCATCACCGCAGCAGCCATAAACCCCATTGCGATGATGCCTACCGAGCCCGCCAAATAATTGCGGTCACTAAATAGCGCCAGCGGCACCAGCGGACTCGACCCGCGGGCCTGGGCAGTTGCCTGCAATCGAATAAACCAGATGATAGCGGCAACTCCGGCGAGCAGGATCAGCCAAATGGTCCATCCCCAGCCAAGCACCGGGCCCTGCTGAATACCAAAGACGATTGCCGCCAAGGCGATGAGCGAAACGATGGCCGAGGGCGCATCGATAGACTGCACGGTCGTGGGTAGCTCAGGCACCCACAGCAGCGCGAAGACAATGGCTAGCACCACGAAGGGAATGTGTATCCAAAAGGCGGCCTGCCACCCAAAGTGCCCGACCAGAAAGCCACCGGCGAGTGGACCGGCAAGTGCCGCTACCGAGCCAATGACGCCCCACACTCCTAGTGCGCGCCCACGGCGCTCACGCGCAAAGATGCGATTGATAACGGACATGGTCTGTGGCATCTGGAGGGACGCACCCACGCCTTGCACGGCACGCGCCGCAATGAGCACTTCCACTGTGGGAGCCACGGCACACGCCACTGCTCCCAGCCCGAAAATGCCCACGCCTAAACAGAACATCCGGCGCTGGCCCAAAACATCACCCAAGCGTCCGGTAAAGAGCAGCGGCACCACCACAGCCAACAAATAGGCCGCGGATACCCACATGGTGTGGTTTACCCCTGCGTTCAATTCGCGTTGCAGGTCAGGAAGCGCCACCGCCACCATGGATTGGTCCAGCAGGGATACAAAGAATCCGAGGGACAATGCAAACATGGCGCGCCATGCTTGGCGCTCGGGCGGCAGATGCGTCTCCACAGTCATGGCCTTAGAGTCTAGCGGGCAGAGAAATGTCGACCTAGACTGGCTGCATGTCCATGATCGATATTAAAAAGCCCCAAGACGTTTCAACCGCCACCACTGTCACCCTCGGCCTCATCGGTGGCTGGGTCACGGCCCGCGAGACCGGCATTCGCCCGCTGGGTGGCGTGATCCTCGCCGCTGCCGGTGTATGGGCGGGTCGCTCTTGGGCCAAGAAAACCACCCCGGCTACCACCGCCGGCCTGTGCGCGCTCTACGTGGGTGCATTCGGCGCCTCCCACCCGCTGGCCAAGAAGATCGGTGCGTGGCCGGCAGTACTCAGCGTCACCGCGGCTTCGGCGGGCGCGGCTTATGCGCTTTCCGACGCCAAATAGTCCCCACCCACACAAATGCGCACCACGTCCCTAGACATGGTGCGCATACTTTTATCCTGCGTGTCGCTAGTTTCTACTTGGCTACCGTGAACTCAACCGCAGCATTCTCGCTACCCAAGGCAACGGTGCCGCCGGGGAGGTTATAGAAGGAGGGGTTGGATTCGAGGAGGCCACGGAGGGCGTCGGAAAGCTGCTGCGTATGCTCATCGCAGGCCGCGCGGGTGGAATTGAACTCGCCCACGCTGATGGTGCCGCCCTTGGCCACCTCGTAGGTAGTGGTGTAGGTATTGCAGCCATCATTGACCGCCAAGGTGCGATCCTTGGCAAAGGTGACGCTCAGCTTGCCATCTTCCTTAACGGAGTGGAGCTCGCCGGTGATGGTCTGTCCTTCAATGTGAGGCTCCAGCTTCTCGGCGCCCTCTGGGAGCGGAGAAATCAGGTCAGACTGAGTCGGCGCAGTCATGCTAAACCCCGGATCGATGTCGGGGACCTGCGCAGCGTTGGCAGCTCCAGCGCCCATCAGCGCAGCGGCGGACAGCGAAAGTAGTGCGATCTTTTTGAAATGCATACCCAATAATTTACCCCCGCCGAATTTAAATTCAACGGGGGTAAAGAAACCCTTATGGAATCGTCAGGGACTCCACAGGCGGCGATTTACTTATCGCGGCCAGCCTCATAGGCAGCGCCCACCTTATAGAGGCGGTCATCCTCGAAGGCCGGCGCCATGATCTGCAGGCCAGTCGGCAGGTTGGTATCGCTAGCCAAACCGGACGGCACGGACATGCCGCACAGGCCGGCCAGGTTCAGCGGCAGCGTACACAGGTCAAAGTTGTACATTGCCATGGGATCCTCGGCCTTCTCCCCCAGCTTGAATGCGGTGGTCGGGGTAGTCGGGGAAACGAGCACGTCAACCTGCTCGAAGGCACGGGCAAAGTCCTGCGCAATAAGGGTACGCACGCGCTGCGCCTGCAGGTAGTAGGCGTCGTAGTAGCCCACGGACAGCGCATAGGTGCCCAGCATGATGCGGCGCTTTACCTCGGGGCCAAAGCCCTCCGCACGAGACTGGGACATGACCTGCTCCGCAGAGTGGGAGCCGTCATCGCCCGCACGAAGGCCATAACGCATGCCATCGAAACGTGCCAAGTTGGACGAGACCTCACACGGCATGATCAGGTAGTACGCCGCCAGTGCGTCATCGAAGTGCGGGCAATCAACCTCAACAATTTCGGCACCCTGCTCGCGCAGCTGATCGACGGCGGCGTGGTAATTCTCCATCACGCCTTCCTGCCAGCCATCGCGCTCAAACTGCTTGATGAGGCCCACCTTGACACCAGAGAGGTCGCCCTTGGCACCTTCGCGGGCGGCGGCGACAACCGGTGCTACCGGCTTATCCACGGAGGTCGCATCGAAGGCATCGTGGCCGGCGATGACCTCGTGTAGCAGCGCGGTATCCAGGACGGTGCGGCCACAGGGGCCGGCCTGATCCAGGGAAGATGCAGCAGCAATAAGGCCGTAGCGGGACACGGTGCCGTAGGTTGGCTTAACACCCACAGTATTGGTCAGCGCGGCTGGCTGGCGGATAGAGCCGCCGGTATCGGTACCGATGCCAAGCGGTGCCTGGCCGGAAGCAAGTGCAGCGGCGGTACCGCCGCCCGAGCCGCCCGGGGTGCGCTCCGTGTCATAAGGGTTATGCGCTGGGCCAAAGGCGGAGTTTTCATTGGAAGAACCCATGGCAAACTCATCCAGGTTGGTCTTGCCCAGGATGGGAATTCCAGCCTCGCGCAGACGCTTGGTCACGGTGGCGTCGTAGGGAGAAACGTAGCCTTCCAGCATCTTGGACGCCGCCGTGGTTGGCGCATCGGTGGTAACGAGCAAGTCCTTCAGCGCCAGCGGCACGCCTGCCAGACCAGAGGCAGGCTCTTCGCCGGCATCGAGGGCCTTATCCACGGCGTCGGCAGCCGCGAGGGCTTCTTCCGCCCCCACGTGCAGGAAGGAATTTAGCTCCTCATTGGTCTCTGCGATGCGGTCCAGGAAGGCCTGAGTTACCTCGCGGGAGGTAATTTCGCGGGAGTGAATCTTTTCCGCCAGCTCGGCGGCAGTCAGAGAGGTCAAGCCCTCCGCAGGAACGGTCAGGTTAGACATTTATTCTCCTCCCAAAATCTGTGGCACGACGAAGCGCTCATCCTCTACGGCCGGCGCCTGATCCAAAGCCTGTTCTGCAGTAAGGGTGCGCACAATAACATCCTCGCGCATCGGGGCGTCCACGGAGTGCGGGTGACTCATCGGCTCCACACCCTCGGTATCCACGTTTCCTACCGCGGAAACGGAATCAACAATTTCATCAATCTGCGTTGCAAACTGGGCTAGCTCTTCCTCGCTGAGGGCCAGGCGGGAAAGCTTGGCGAGGTGGGCTACCTCATCACGCGAAATCTCAGACACGCGAACTCCATCCTTTATCTGCATAATCGACATGCCCGTGAAAAATATTCACACTAAGCATGTACTATGTGAATTGCTAACGACCCATGGTACTGCACCTACCGCGACGGCTGCCGCGTCACCCCAAATTTGCGTTGCTTGAAGCCGCCATTGTGACGCACGTATCATGTTCGCGACTACAAACAACCGAAAGCGTGCGAGACCATGTCCTTTTTGATCCGTGTACTGCTCCCCGATTCCCCTGGCAGCTTGGGCCAGCTTGCCGACGCCTTTGGACTCGTCGACGGCAATATCCAGTCAGTCGACATCGTAGAAAACTTCCCCGACGGAACGGTCATGGATGACATCGTCATTGAGCTACCCCAAGGCGCCATGGCCGATGTCCTTATCACCGCCGCCTCTTCCGTGGACGGCGTGGAAATTGACTCCATCCGCCCGTTTAGCGGCCGAGTAGACCGCCGCGGCCAGATTGAGCTGCTCGCGCGCGTAGCTCATGCCACCAATGTCACTGCGGCCATGGAAGAAGTAGTTGCTGCGATCCCAAGGGCGCTGACCTCGACATGGGCAATCGTCATCGACAATAACGAGCCCATCCACCGAGTTGCCTCCTCCAACGCCGCCCCCGAAGATGATGGAACCGTGCCGCACGATATCGAGGTTGAAAGCGCGCGCGTGCTCAGCCCCGAGCGCGATGCATGGATTCCGGAAAGTTGGTCGCTTCTCGATTCCGCACTCGCCGCCGCCCCACTCGGCGATACCGGATTGGTCATCGCCATGGGGCGAACCGGCGGTCCTGATTACCTCGCCTCCGAGGTCGAGCACCTGGGCCACATCGGCACTATCTTGGGCAGCTTCCTCAAATAGCCGCAGCGAATTAGACTTCGCCGGTTTCTAGTAGTTGCTGGAATTGCGTCTCGTTGAGGATCGGGATTTCTAGCTCGCGGGCCTTATCCTCCTTCGAGCCAGCATTTTCGCCGGCAACGAGGTACGAGGTTTTCTTCGACACCGAACCGGTGGCCTTGCCGCCGCGAGAAACAATAGCCTCTTTCGCGGAATCCCTGGTGAAGTTCTCCAAGCTGCCGGTAACCACAATGGTCAAGCCCTCGAGAGTCTGCTCCTTGTGGTCCTCGGCCGCTACCTCCATGGCCACGCCCGCAGCAGCCCATTTGTCCACAATCATGCGATGCCAATCCACTTCGAACCAATCGTGGAAGGATTGCGCGATGGTCATGCCCACGCCATCGACCTCAGCGAGCTCGTCTGTCTTTGCGGCGCGCAGCTTGTCCATGGATCCATAGCGGGAAGCAAGCGCCCGAGCCGCAATCGGGCCCACGTGACGTATAGACAGCGAGACCAAGACGCGCCAAAAGTCGCGACCCTTGACCTCCTCCAAGTTGTTTAGCAAGTTCTGGCCTGCCGTGTTGACCTTGACGTTGCCCTCCCTCTTAGAGCGCTTGTCTTTGGTGTCCTTCTTTGCGGTATAGACATCTGAGGACAAAAGCTTTTCCGCAGTGAGCTCAAAAAGCTCCGATTCATCGACGAGAATGCCGTTGTCGATCAGATCCATCGCACCCTTCTCGCCCAAGGCCTCAATATCCAGCGCCTTGCGGGAAGCCAGATACTCCAATCGCGCCGAGAGCTGCGCCGGGCAGGACTGCGTATTGGGGCAACGCCAATCGGCATCGCCGTCCTTCTGTGGGGCCAGTTTCGTGCCGCACGCAGGACAGTTCTCTGGGAAGGTCCACTCATGCTCGCTACCATCGCGCTGCTCGCGCACCGGCCCAAGGACCTCCGGGATAATTTCGCCCGCCTTGCGAATAATGACGGTATCCCCAATGAGCACGCCCTTGCGCTTGACCTCGGATTGGTTGTGCAGGGTAGCCATTTCCACCGTAGATCCGGAAACGAAGACTGGCTCCATCACTGCGTACGGGGTTACTCGCCCGGTACGACCTACCCCCACCTCAATGTTCTTGAGCTTCGTGGTCACTTCCTCCGGCGGATACTTATAGGCAATGGCCCAGCGCGGTGCACGGGAAGTCGCACCAAGTGCGCGCTGCGAAGCCAAATCATCGACCTTGACCACCAGTCCGTCCATCTCAAAAATGGCATCGTGGCGATGCTCTGCCCAATACGCGACTTCGTCTTGGACTTCCTTGGCCGAGTGCACCTGCTTGGTATACGGGGACACGGGCAGGCCCCACGCCGCAATCGCTTTATAGGCATCGTGCTGTGAGGTCGGCGAAAATCCCTCGCGCGCACCCAAGCCGTGGCACACCATTTTCAGGCGGCGTTTTTTCACTTCGGCGGGATCCTTCATACGCAGTCCACCTGCCGCGGCGTTGCGCGGGTTAGCAAATTTTGCTTTACCGTCAGCTGCGCGCTCCTCGTTGATCTCCGCGAAGTCCCTGGGGCGCATGTATACCTCACCGCGAATCTCAATAAGCTCAGGGACCGGATATTCAGCAGTACCAGTCAACTCGTGCGGAATGTCCTCGATAACACGAGCATTAGCAGTGATTTCCTCGCCCACCGTGCCGTCGCCACGAGTAGCAGCGGTAGTCAAGTGCCCATCGCGATAGACCAAGTCGATAGACAGACCATCGATCTTCAGCTCGGTGAGATAGGTCTTAGCCGGGGTTCTATCCAGCCAATCCTGCATCTCGCCAGCACTAAAGACATTGTCCAGGCTCATCATGCGCTCAAGGTGCTCAATATCCTCGCCGGCGCTCGGGGCAGCACCAACCTGCTGGGTGGGTGAATCGGGCACGGCAAGCTCTGGGTGCTCTTCTTCTAGCGCAAGAAGGCGCTGGAAGAGGGCATCAAAGTCGGCGTCGGGAATAGCCGGCTCACCGTTGTAGTACAGGTTGCGGTGGCGGCGGACTTCCTGCGCGAGGTCATTCCATTCACGGTGCAGATCAACTGGATTAGTCACGCTGCCCAAGTGTAGCTATCCCTCGTGTCGGGGCTAGCTACTAAGGTATGGATCATGAATTTCGACGCCTCCCGCATGCTCGCCTTCGACCTTGAGACCACCTCGGCCAACCCTAAAGAAGCCCGCATTGTTACCTCTGCCCTAGTCCGCATTGACGGCCGCGATGTGCAAAAAGTAGAGCACCTTGCCGATCCCGGAATCGAAATTCCGCAGGAAGCGACCAATGTCCACGGAATCACTACGGAAAAGGCTCGCGCCGAGGGTCGCCCGCACGAGGAGGTTCTAAAAGATACGGTCGACGCAATCAAGGCCGCCTGGGAGGATGGCCTCACGCTGATCGTCTACAACGCAGCATTTGATCTCACCGTATTGCGCAGCCTGACCGGAGATTTTACGGTGACCGGCCCGGTCTATGACCCCTACGTGATTGACCGTGTCAGCGATAAATGGCGCAAGGGCAAGCGCACCCTCGGCGCCGTCTGCGAGCACTATGGCGTTGAGCTTGGCAATGCCCACGAAGCTACTGCCGACGCCCTCGCCGCCGCCCGCGTGGCGTGGAAGCAGGTTCGCCAGCACTACCCCAACCTGGCACAGATGGATGAGAACGAACTCATGGAATTCCAGGCCGTCAAGTGGTACGAGGACCGTATCGCCTTCAAGAAGTACTTGGAAGGCAAGGGCCGCGATGCCTCGGATGTCTCGACGGCGTGGCCGCTGATTTCTTAAACCCGTTGCCAAAGTTCTAGAGTTTTGGAATTCTAGAACTATGGAATCTATAGAATCCCGAGTTTTAGCCCTCGAGAAGCGCGTCGCCAAGCTCGAACAACCCATACCGGCCCCAGTAGAAGCTTCCGCAGGCGATTCCACCATGTGGCTTGCGGACGCCCTCGAGCCTTCTGAAGAGCTTCCCGAGGGGTCCGTAATCTTTGGCGGCAACCTCACTATCGGCGAGAGCTCTTATACCTACCAATGGCAGCGACCAACTGGGGCAGTAGCCAATGGAGACTGGTCCGAAAACCTCGATCGCCTTGCTGCTCTGGCCCACCCCAATCGTGGCGAGATCCTGCGCCGACTCCTTACCGCACCGGCCAGCGCCACAGAACTTGTCGAAGAAGAAATCGTCACTTCCACCGGCACGGCCTATCACCACCTCAGCGCCCTCACTAGCGCGGGTTGGACCACCAAAACAGGCGGAAAATTCGCACTTCGCCCTGCCCGAGTGGTTCCCCTCCTGACCATCATTACCGCAAGCGAGGCTCACTAATGCGCAGAATAGCCCTCGCCGCCGTCGTAGCCGTGGTATCGGCCGCCTTCTTACTCATCGTTGGACCCCAGCGAATCTCGATAGCCGATACCGCAACCGGAGATCCAGAACTCTCCACACACCTACGGGAACACTCGGTAGCTGGTTTCAACAACCTCACAGCCTTCACACTTGATCAGGGAAAGGCCACCTTCGCCGGACTCGGCGCCAATGAACACACCGAAGTAGAGATCGGTTCTGTCACCAAGATGTTCACCGGAGAAATTGCCCACCAACTAGTAGAAGAGGGAAAAATTCGCCTCGACACCACGATGGGTGAAGTCCTCGAGGTCGGTGACTCACCAGTCTCCGACGTAACAATTCGGGAGCTACTCGATCACACCTCGGGTTTGCCCAGACAGGCAAAAGCCATGACTTTCTCTTCTGCTGTCTCTAGCATCACCGGTTCAAACCCGTACGCAGGTGTATCCACACAAGATATCGTAGATTCAGCAACCGAATCGAAGCTTGCAGATCGTGGCACAGAATCCTATTCCAATTTGGGATACGCGCTACTCGGCCACGCATTAGAAACGGCTGCCGATACGCCATACGAACAATTGCTCCACGAGAGAATCCTAAAGCCCGCCGGAATGAAGGAAACCTACCTCATGACACCAGGTTCCGTCCCCGACAATGCCCCTCGCGGACTCACAGCCGCAGGCCGAGAAGCTGAACCTTGGGAAATGGAAGGTTGCTCCGCCGCAGCGGGAGCTCTTCGGTCCACTGCCCATGACATGGCGGCTTTCGCTACATGGTTTATGGAACATGGCGACACTAGCTATGGATGGCAGAAGAATGATGACGGCAAGAGCTTTTGGCACAACGGCGGCACCTACGGCTACTCCACAATGCTCATCATTGACCCGAAGGAAAATCGCGCAGCCTTCGCAAATAATGACTCGCCGGCGGGAACTGAAGACCTCACAGAAGCGCTTTTCGAGAGGATTTAGGAAACCACAATGCTCCTCACGTTAATCCCTGCCGCTATCACCGCGTTCGAGCTTTGGTCTGCATGGAAGACCCTCAGGAAGCCAGTTTCCTGCCCTATGCTGGTTATAGACGCAATCTTCACAATCGCCATCATTACGCTCGTCGGCATTGCAATGCCGTGGTACAGAGCAGTAGATTTTGGATGGTGGTACGCATTTGTAGCCGCTGGCTCTCTCCATATCGGTGCCATCGCCTGGGGCCTAAGCTCTCTCCACACCAGGAAACTTACAAAGTCTCCCAAATCTCCACTTCGAGCCGAAAGTCTCCCAAATCTCCGACAAGACCGGTTACACTAGCCGCATGGACAATCCATTCCGCCCGACATTCGGCGCCCCTCCCCTGTTCTGGGTCGGCCGCGGCGTCGTGCTCGATAGTTTCCGCACCGCCCTGGATGGCTCGGCAGGCAATGCCTCCCGCTCCATGGTGCTAAGCGGCGCTAGGGGCATCGGCAAAACGGTCCTCATCAACGAGTTGGAAGACATTGCTGAAGCGCGCGGTTGGGTAACGCTACGTGCCTCCGGGCGCTCCACCATGGTGGAGGAACTGGTCAACACCACGATTCCGAGGCTTCTCGAGCGGCTCTCACCCAGCGATAAGAAGAAGGTCAGCCGCATCGGCATCGGCGGCGTAGGATCGATTGGCTTCGACCACCAGAAGGAAGACCGCTTCACCCCCACGTTGAATACCCGTCTACGCGAGCTTTCCGCCGAGCTGAACGGCACCGGCATCCTCCTTACCATCGATGAGGTCCAAGACGCCGACGTCGAAGAGCTCACCACCATCGCCGTGGCCTACCAAGACTTGGTGCGCGATGAAATCGACATCGCCTTGGTGGCCGCTGGCCTGCCGCAGGGGGTCAACCACTTGCTGGACCTGCCCGGGGTAACCTTCCTGCGCCGAGCCCAGAAATTCGTGCTCGGCCCCTTGTCGCCGGCCAATGCAGAGCAGGCGCTCGAGCATACAGCCTCGGGCTCAGGGCTGGAGTTCAGCCACGAAGCGATTACGGACGCCGCCGCGCTCACCCGCGGCTACCCCTACCTCGTGCAATTAGTCGGCTCACTGGCATGGGAGCGCAGTCGCCGGAACCAAGAAAACGGCATTTCCCAGCAGACAATCGCCACAATCGCCCCTGATGCAATATCAATCATGGGCGCGCAGGTGCACCAACCTGCGACGCTAGCCCTGCCGCCGGCGCAGCGGGAGTTCCTGGAAGCGATGGCCGCAGTCGAAGTCGATGGCATCGCCACCATCGCAGACATCGCGGGCCACATGGACCGGACGGTGCGCTCCTTATCGGCCACCCGCCAGCGGCTTATCGACGCCGACCTCATCGAACCCACCGCACATGGCAAGCTGCGCTACGTCATCCCCTATATGGGCGAATACTTCACCACCACGGATAGCCGCGGTCGCGTCGATTAAAGATCGCCGGCGTCGCGGATGAGGATTCCCGCCACCTCAGCGGCAAAAGAATAGCTGTGCGCGGCCTTTTCCACCGGCCACGGGAAGATATCAACCTGCCCTGGAATTCGCTCCCGAGACAATCCCATGCGGTCGAAGTGATGCGCAATAGAAATAGCCTCCGTGCGAGCATCGTGCCCTGCCACGCCGAGACCAATGCGAGCGCCGCCATCAATCCACTGCCCCAAGCCATCGAGATGCTCGGGCGAGGCTAGACCAGCGAAATCGAGCAACACCGTCTTCGCTGCTACTTCCCATAGTGGCTCGCGAAGCCGTAGGTAGTCCGCGCTAAATTCCGCCAACGCCGCATTGACCTGGTCCGCGGGAACAGCCCTAATCGTATCGAAGTCGGTGGTGCCTGGCAGGGTGCCCGAAAGGACGTCGGCAAGCAGGGGCTCGTCCAGCTGCACTCGCACTTTTGCCCCAAAGCGCTGTGCCACCTGCGCCGTGTGTTCCTGAATTCCGGCCAACAGCGCACCACACAGGTCCCGGAAAGCGCCCGAATCAGTAATCGCGCGGTGCCCGTTTCCTAGCTCCACAGCGGCCGCCAAACTCCACGGGCCTACCGCTTGGACCTTGATACGGGGAACTGACTCGCCCCACACCTCCTGAATCTCGTCTAGGTCCCGGCTCATCTGGTCGCCAATCCGATGCGAGATGAGCTGCGGCCGATCACTGAGCACCCACGAGCGCGGTCCGCGGTCAATGGAGACTGCTTCCAACAAGCCCGCTGTTCGCCCAATGGCCCCAGCGTGAATCCCGCGGTCCGGCAACTGCGGAAGGTGCGGGAGACCACCCGTCTCACCCATCACGATGTCTGCCGCCTCACTCATGGAGTATCCCGGCATAGGGCCTAAGCCAAAAGCGTCCATATTCACCTCGGCGCTAGTATTATTTCTCAGAATTATCTATTCGATACGCGACGTATCACTTGGAAAGGAACCTTACTATGGGCGTGGAAAAATACTCCGGCTGGACCTTCTACAACGAGTGCGACATCCCTCAGGACATCTCCACTGTCTTGGCTGAACAGGAATATCCTGTCTGCGCCTTCAAGACCGTCCGCGATGCCGCCGTATTTACCAATAGGCGCCTCATCATCCGCGATGCGCAAGGCCTGACAGGCAATAAGGTAGAGATGTATTCCCTGCCTTATTCCTCCATCAACATGTGGTCCACGGAAAACGCGGGAAAGCTCCTTGACGTCAATGCCGAACTGCAGCTGTGGACCAAGGCCGGCGAATTCAAAATCAACATTGGCCCCAATATCGATGTCCGAGCGCTAGATCGGCTCATCGCCAACTGCGTGCTTATTTAGTTCCGCAGATGGTGCCGGAGCCGATGACGATGTCTCCCAACTCGTCCGGCGAAGGCAAATACAGCACCGCCGCTTGGCCGCGGGCGACACCAGATAACGGCTCCTTGAGTTCGAGGCGCATCTCGTCCGCCTCGCGGTCAACGTGGGCGGTACATGGCACCACGGAGCCGTGTGCGCGCACCTGAACCTCGCACTCGAAATCCCCATCCATGCCCGGGTGGAGGTACTTCAGGCGATCGGCCTGAATCGAGGTTACGGCCAAGTCCTCGCGGGCACCGACGGTAACCGTGCCGGTAGCAGCATCAATATCGGTGACGTAGCGAGGGCGGCCGTCGGCAGCCGGCGCCTTGATGTCCAGGCCCTTGCGCTGGCCGATGGTGTAGTTCCACGCGCCATCGTGCTCCTTGAGCTCCGTACCCTCTTGATCCACGATCATGCCGGGGCGCAGCCCAATGCGGGCACCCAAAAAGGCCTGCGTATTGCCGTCTGGAATAAAGCAGATGTCATAGGAATCCGGCTTCTTCGCGGTGGAAAAGCCATGCGCCGCTGCCTCTTCGCGGATCTGTGGCTTAGGGGTGTCGCCGATGGGGAAAAAGCAATGCTTCAACTCTTCGGCCGAGATCACGCCGAGCACATAAGACTGATCCTTATTCTCGTCCAAGGACCGGCGCATATAGCCGTCCTCATCGATGGTGGCGTAGTGCCCCGTCGCAACCGCATCGAAGCCAAGCGCCATGCCCTTTTGCAGCAGTGCCCGGAACTTAATCTTCTCGTTGCAGCGCAAGCAGGGATTGGGCGTCTCGCCGCGGGCGTAGGAATCCACGAAGTCCGTGATGACCTCTTCTTTGAATTCTTCCGAAAAGTCCCACACATAAAATGGAATGCCCAGCTTATCGCAGATGCGACGGGCGTCGGCCGAATCCTCCAACGAGCAGCAACCACGTGCCTTTTCCCTAGTCTGCTGCGCGTCTTTGTGCAGCGCGAGGTGAACGCCAATCACCTCGTGGCCGGCTTCTACTGCGCGGGCGGCGGCAACCGATGAGTCCACGCCGCCGGACATGGCAACCAATACTCGCATTGTGCTCCCCATTTCACCTTGACTACAGGCCCGAAAGTCTACTCCCTAGCCCCAACGCGGCTTAAATCGAATCCATTCCCTAAGCTTGGGTGACATGGGCAGAAAGCGAGCTTCCACCGACCCGGGAATCACCGGCACCTACAACATTTCTACCGGCACGGCCGAGGTGGTGCCGGATGAGTTTCGCGACGGTGCCTATATTCTCAACGTTAATGGCGTGCCGAGCAGCCACATTGTGCTAGGTGAGCCGGAGGAGCTGGAGTTTGAGTACATGCGCTGGATTGCGGCAGCGGTTGAGCACCTCAATACTCGGCCCTCAAATAAGCTCCGCGTCACCCACCTAGGTGGCGCGGGATGCTCGCTTCCGCGCTATTTTGCCAGCAAGCTTCCGGGCAGCCGCCACACAGTGGTGGAGTTGGACGCCAAGTTGGGCGAGTTGGTGCGTACGCTTTTCGACGTCCCCCGTTCCCTCACCGTCAAGATCCGTGCCGGCGAGGCCCGCAAAGAAACCGAGGGGTTCCTTCCGTCCAGCCGCGACATCATCATCCGCGATGTCTTTGCCGGCGACAAGACACCAGCCAACCTCACCACCGTGGAGTTCTTTCAGGCTGCTAAGCAGTCGCTGGCGCCGGGTGGCCTCTACGTAGCCAACTGCGGCGACCATTCCGATCTACAGCTGGCAAAGAGCGAGCTGGCGGGCCTAGATAAAGTATTTGACCACCTCTCCGTCATCGCGGACCCACCGATGCTCAAGGGCCGGCGCTACGGAAACATCATCCTGGTGGCCTCAGATACAGAAATGCCAGCCGAGGGCTCCATGGAAGCCGCCCAGCTGGCAAAGGCACTCCTTGGCGGGGCCGTGCCCGCCCATTACAAAGACGAGTCCTGGACCCGCGCGTTTTTCACCGGTGCTACTGCAGCACGCGATTAAGCAGCGTAGCTACCTGACCCGCATCGAAATCGGGAACGTCAGCGCCGGCGTTCTTGGCGGCATTCTTAGCTTCCGATACCTCCGACTCGGAGACGTTGCCAGATTTCACGTTGTTTACGTGACCGGCATTGTCCAGCAGGATAGCTAGGTCGCTGACGGAGAAGTTGCCCTTGGCCATATCGCCTAGGTCCTCCACCGGAAGAGCATCCTTGTCCTTAAGGGTCTTGACGAAGCCAGCCAGGCCCTCCGCCGCTTGGGGATCGAGGCCGGACTTTTCGGCGGCGTCGGCAAGCTGCGGCAATGCAATCAACCCCGCCGCCAGTGCCAAAATAGCACCGATGAGCGGCGTACTATCGGAGCTCAAGTCAAGCCCATCGCTGACAACCAGCTGCTCTAGCGCGCCGCCGACGTCGACGTAGTTGCCGTCACTGAAAGACTGCAACTGCTGCTTGGAACCATTAAACAGGTTCATGTCGACGTCGGTAGAAATGCCTGCTACCTTGCCAGAACCAGAACGCTGCCAGAAGGAAAGTTCCTTCCATCCGCCCACCGCTTCAGGCGCCTGGTCCTGATAAGCCGCAAGCCACAGTGGCATATCCGAGAACTTCTGGGAGTTATTCATCTGCCCCATCCAGAAGTACTTGTAGGTGTAGATCATGGGCGTGCGGCCGGTAAGACGCTTGAGCTCGCTAGTAAATTCTTCAATCCACTGCTCCAGCTGCGCCGCGGACTTTCCTTCCGCCACCTCTATATCAAGTGCAGGAGGCAATGTCTGATCCGGGGCAAGGGCGATCTGCGCGGCAAAATTGGCCGCTTGAGTCTTGGCATCGCCAGCCGGACGTGCATAGTGGTACGCACCAGTCTTGAGTCCAGCCGCATTAGCCGCCTGAATATCCTCTACATAGTGTGGGTTTACCCAATCCCCACCTTCGGTAGCCTTCACAAATGCAAAGGACTGGCCGTCGGACCGCACTTTAGACCAATCGATGGGCGTGCCGCCCGGATGCTGGTGCGCCGCCACGTCAACGCCCTTTGGCGCACCAAAGTTCACCGCCTGGGCAACAGCGGTTCCACTTACAGCTAGTGCAGCCACGGTGACCACCGCAGTAATGCTCTTTCGGAGTGCCTTCTTTGAAGTCATGCGCGTGAGTCTAGCAACGCCTTCACTCCCACCACATCTTTAACACGCACCACTTGAGATATTTTTCTTTACTTCCGTTTCCCCCTTCTGGGAATACAACCTTTTAGAACACATATTTGCTCATAACCCTTGCGGAGCGGCAGGGCACAGCTTAAAATGAACACCATGAAACTACGCACACTAGTTCTACTATTCGGGGGATTTAATCTTGGACACCTACTACATAGTCAATGACCCCAACGATCCGATAGCAGTAAAAGCCACAGAAATAAGAAAACAAGAATACCTATTCTGGAATGAGGCGAAGCCAGAACTAGAAGAAGATTTCGATATATCTTGCCACACACTTTCCACCCGCACCGGTTTAAGCGAGCGGCGCACGCGAGACATAATAATGGCCCTATATCGACTCACAGAGCTACCACTCACAAAGGCACTCCAGGAAACCTATTACTTCCTGGATTTCTCTCGGCTTATTACTATCGACGCCGTGCTTAGCAAGCTGGGTGACATCCCGACCGAAATTCTCGAGCGGATAGACCAAGAGCTTGCGCGTTACCTAACCCCCACGAAGCCCGGCCAAGTACTGCCTTCGAATACGAATTTGCGGCGAAAACTAAATGGCCTCATCGCTGTTGAGGACTCACACTCCAATGAAGATACAGAGCCTGATGCAGGGAACGACTCCTATTTCACCTACCACAGTTTCGGCGGCAAGGCCGGGCTAGCAGCGGAATTCGATGAAGCTACCATGCTAGCCATCGATGAACACGTCAGTAAGGCAGCCGAAGAGCATAATCTCACCAAAGCTGAAGCCCTAGCCAAGTTGATTCTGGGCAAAATTGAGTCGCGGGCAAAAGTGGTTCTTCATATGTACCGAGCCCACGACCAGGAGGCTGCTCCCGCATTTATCCGGGGATTCGGATGGGTAAGCCCTGAGACCGCTGACAGTCTGCGTCCCACGCAGACGCGGGATATGGACCTTGCAAAAAGGATGGAGAGCGAAAGCTACGTTACTCCCCCGCTCATTGGCGCCTACGTAGAAGGCCGCGATGGCGTGTGCCGCTGGCCAGGTTGTAATCGCCCCGCAGAAAACTGCCAAAAGGACCACCGGATTGACCATGCACAGGGAGGGAAAACGGCGGGAAGCAACTTGGCATCGCTTTGCCAGCACCACCACAACATCAAGACCGATGGTGGTGCCTTCTACATCATGGATCCGCATACTGGGGACATAGTGTGGCTCTTTGACGATGGCCGCTGGGAATACGACGAGCCCCAAGGACCGCTAGCGCCCAAGAACAAGAACTGGGCGCTAACGGTTGGCCAAGCTATCGCCGCTCGGCGGGCGGCGGCGAAGGAAAGGAATGATAGCTAGACGGAACGGGCTCGGGAAATGATCTCCGGAAGATGAGCCAAGACGTAGTCAACGTCCTCTTCCGAAGTAAGCCTGCCGAGAGTAAAGCGCAGGGAACCGATTCCTTCCGCCTCACTTACGCCCATTGCCTCGAGGACATGAGACATGCGGTTTACCCCTGCGCTGCAAGCACTGCCGGTAGAGGCCTCGATCTGCAATGAATCCAGAAGCATGATGAGGCTATCGCCGTCAGCACCGGGGAAAGAGACGTGCAGGTGGGAAGGCAGGCACGGCTCGGCGGAATTGACCACTACGTCATCGATGGTGGCGAGAATTCCGTCGCGCAGCTTGTTGCGGAGAGCAGCTATTCGCTCACCCTGGGCAGTGATTTCGGAGACTGATTCCTCCAACGCCGCAGCAAGACCGGATGCGCTCGCGACATCCACGGTGCCAGGGCGGATGCCCCGTTCTTGGCCGCCGCCGTAGGCAATCGGCTGTGGCGCGGGGCTCCGCTTGGCCAAAAGCAGACCGATGCCGCGGGGGCCGCCGAACTTGTGGGCGCTGGCGGCGAGGCTGGTGATCCCTAGCGAGGAAAAGTTGATGGGAACTTTGCCCACGGCTTGGACCGCGTCGACGTGCACGGGCGTGCCTGTCGCATTCGCTCGGGCTGCGATCTCTTCGATGGGCTGAATGGCGCCGGTTTCGTTGTTGGCCCACATGCAGGTAGCGACGTCGGCAAGCGTGTTTAGGGCAGACAGATCTGCGATGTGCCCAGAACGGTCGACGGGAAGGATATCGACGGCTGCTCCGGTTTTCTCCAGCTTAGAGACGGTATCGCGCACGGCCGGGTGCTCAATATCGGTAGAAATAATGCGGTTTGTTTGCCCAGCCGCGTAGAGCCCCTGGATGGCGATATTGTCCGCTTCGGTGCCAGAAGAAGTAAAGATGACTTCGATGGGCTCGCAACCGAGGAGGGAAGCGACCTTCTCGCGGGCATCATCCAGCACGGACCGAGCCTTGCGGCCAGAACCATACTGCGCGCCGGAATTGAGGGAGCCGGCCGCCGCCACCCACGCGTCAATTGCGCTCTGGCGCATCGGCTGGGTAGCGGCATAGTCAAAGTAGTGCGGCATTACTGGCGCGCCTTCAGTTCCTCGGTCAGGGCTGGTGCGATTTCATGCAGGTCGCCCACGACGCCGAGATCAGCGATCTGGAAGAACGGCTCATCCTGGTCTTGGTTGACTACCACAATGGTGCCGGAAGTCTGCATGCCAGAGGTGTGCTGGATAGCGCCAGAGATACCCAAGCCGATGTAGAGGTCGGGCGAGACGGTAACACCGGTCTGGCCGATCTGATAGGCGGCGTCATAAAAGCCTTCATCGACGGCGTCGCGGGTGGCGCCGACTGCGGCCCCGAGGGCGTCGGCAAGCGGCTCGACGACGGCGCCGAACTCGTCGCCCACGCCACGGCCGCCGGCGACGACTGCCTTGGCCTCGGTAATTTCCGGTCGTGCGGACTTCTGAGCCGGAGTAAAGGAAGTTACCTTGACGTCTTTAGCCGTGGCGGCCGGCAACGGCATCGGCGCCGGCTGTGCCTCCACCTGCTGTGGCGCAGCCTCAACCGCACCCGGGCGAAGGGTATAGATCGGGCACTGACCAGCGGCGGTAGAGGTGGTCTCATAGGAACCACCGAAAATGCTCATCTGGGCGGAGCCATCGGCGGCGATGCCATTGACATTGACCAGTGCGCCAGAGGCGAGGCGAGCTGCGAGACGGCCGGCAATCTCGTTATTGGCCGGAGTTGCGGCCAGCACGATGGGCGCTGGGTTCGCAGCGCCAAGCGCATGCAGGGCATCGACCTCAGGGGTAAGGAAACGCTGGTCATAATCCTCGGCCGTTGCCTGAACTACCTGTGCGGCGCCGAGGGCAGCAAGGTCGGCATCGAACTTATCGGCCTGGTTGCCGACGACCACTGCGGACACCGTACCCAATTCCCGCGCGGCCGTAATCAGCTCGCCGGTAACGGGAAGGAGGTTGTCCGCGTCGTGCTCAACTAGTACGTAAACGTGCGACATATCTACTCCTAAATCAAGTTCTTTGCGGACAGGAAATCAGCGATCTTCTTCGCTGCATCTTGCGGGTTGGGCTCCGAAATAACTTCGCCGGCGGTGCGCGGTGGGCGCTTCTCAGCGGCCGAGACAGAGGTCGTCGGCGCGATGGCCTCGATGCCCAGGTCAGCCAGGGTGAAGGTGGTGATTTCCGCCTTCTTAGCTGCCATCAGGCCCTTGAAATTGGGGAATCGTGGCTTGTCACTCTTATCGTTCACCGTAACGATCGCCGGCAGTGGCGCCTCGAGTTCCCAGGTGCCGCGCGCGTCATCACGGGTGCCCTGCACGGTGCCGTCAGCTAGCTCTACTTTGTGCAAGCCGGTAAGGGCCGGCAGCTGGCGGTATTCGGCAAGAAGGCCGGCAAGCAGGCCGGTGGAGGCATCGGATGCCTCGGTGCCGGCGGTGATCAGCTGGACGTCGTCAAGCTTATTGAGCGCGGCGTTGAGGGTCCACGCGGTCGATAGCGCGTCCGCTCCGGCCAAGGAATCATCGGAGACGAGCACGGCATCGTCGGCGCCCATAGCCAAAGCCTTACGCAGTGCCTCGTCGGCCTGGGCCGGCCCCATCGTCAGTGCTACGACTTTGTAGCCCGCATCGGGGTTATTGTCGCGCAGTCGCAGGGCTTGTTCCACGGAGTACTCATTAACCTCATCAATGACGTTATCCACGGAGGTGCGATCCAGGGTGTGGTCATCGTTCAAAGACTTGGTAGACCACGTATCCGGCACGTGTTTGACCAGAGCCACAATAGTTGGCATTGGGCACTCACCTTTCCGATATATTTATGTTGCGTAATTATCCTCGGACGATGATACTCGGGGTTGACACAGCAAGGCGATTCCCTGTGAGCCAATTCGCGTAATGATGACCGCAAAAGGTTTCGATCCCTTCAGCTTCATCTTCTTCCGTAGCTGGTCAGGGTCCACCTCTACCCCGCGTACAAGGATTTCTAGGCTTCCCGCGTCATAGGATTTAAGTACGGATTTTAATCTTTTTAGGGGTACTTCTTCTATGAAAGGAAATCCCGAAGTTCCCTCCGGAATCCTCTCTCCTGTCAGGTATGCGATGCGCGGATCGATTTGATGCAACCCTTCCCTGGCCGCGTAGTGCTGGACCAACCCCGCTCGAACGATGGCCCCATCCGGATCGATAAGGTAACTGCCAATGTCCCCAGCATCGGGTAGGTTGTCTGCGTGGTCATCGAGGACATCTAACTTGCCTCCGCGAATCACCACTGCCCTTCGGCCGTTACCAAGGCCTGGGGTATAAAGGCAGGCTTCTTTTACCCCGCCATCGACGCTCGCGACGGTGACGAGGCCGTCCCACTCGCTGAAATCAAGGCCAGGCGCGCACTTGATGGCCAGTTCCTTGTCGCGATGCTTTTCGACGACCTCCGGGAGCGGTGGCACCAAATCCTCCGGCCGCGTGATTCGCCTGCCACCGGCGCGGCGGGCCGGGTCTGCAAGGAGAACATCGGCAGTGGTAGTAGTCGTCAGCGCATCCGCGCGGAAAATCTTGGCGGAGGAGAGATTGTGCCTCGCCATTCTTACCCGTGATTCATCCAGGTCAGAGCCACAATAGTCGAGCGGAGACTTATAGCCTTCCGTGCCGATGGAACAGGTGACGTCGTGGACGCTGCGCACGCCCTGTTCGGCGAGGAAATTCGTCCGATACGCCGCCACTTCAATGGGGGTTGCTTGCTGGGCGGAGTCGGCGTCCATAAGCCAATCGTGCGGGAGCTTGCCGGAACTGCGGGCGATTACCAGCTCCATGACCGCGCGGCCATACTCACCAAACTTAGCTTTGAGGATTTCAGTGTCTTTGAGCCGAGAAGCCTTGGTTAAGGTGAGGTCGAGGTGTGCTATTTCCTCTTGATGTTCGGCAAGGAAGTCGACTTCTGCGGGGGTATAACTCATATTCGGTCTAAAGGGGTGGTGGAAAAGAATTCGCGGTAACGGGGGTCTTCGCGTGGATCCCCAATGACGGGGCGCAGGTCCGAAAAGGACGCATCATCTAGGACCTCTTGGACGGAGGAATACTTGCTCAACCTTTGCATCTGTGCCCACGTGGGGATGACAAGGCGCACCAACCCGGCGCGCCAGCCGTCCAGGATGAGCTGCGGGGGGAACCATCCGGCATCGTCTGCTTCATCGGTATCCCCATCTGGTTCTTGGCCGGAGGGCAACACCCCAACGAAGAAGAAGGTGTCGAACCAATGGCTTTTCCCCTTTCCTACCCAGCGCGCCCAAGGAAGAAGCATATCGGCGTCGACCCGCATTCCGTTATTGCTGAGGAATTCGGTAAAGGAAATGGTGTGGTTTTCGAGGAGTTTTCGCTCTTTGTGATAGCGCCGCGCATTGGAGACGATACCGTCCTCGCGGATGGCGAAAAGGGTGCCGGCCTCTTCGAAGAGCTCGCGGGCAGCGGCGAAAACGAGGGCGTGGGCTTTGTACTTGGTCACGCCCATCCGGCGGGCCATGGAGATGACAGACTTTCCGGCCCACAGCTCGCCCGAGTCCCAGGCACGCGGCGGAAAGTCACGTGGGTCTACACCGCCGCCCGGAAATACTGAATGCCCCGGGTAGTTATGCATGGTGTGGACGCGCTCTTGTACCCACACTTCAAGACCGTCAGCGCCGTCCCGCAGTAGCAGGACGGTTGCCGCCAAGCGCCCACCGTGGAAGCCGGTGGTATCGCTGGCGTCAATGGCATCGAGACGGTCATGAAAAGGATTGGTCATAGAGAAGCTCGGCGGGCAAAGTATCGCTGTCCAATGCGGTCCACCTGAATGGGCTGGTGGAAGGCGCGAGTCAGATTTTCGGAGGTGAGGACGGAATTAATCAGCCCTTTTGCCACAGCTTTACCCTCATCCAATAGCATGGCGTGGGTGAAGCCATAGGGAATCTCCTCCACGTGGTGGGTGATCATGACAATCGCTGGGGCATCGGGATCCATAGCTAGATTTCCAAGGTAGCCCACGAGGTCTTCGCGGCCTCCCAGGTCCATGCCTGCGGACGGCTCATCGAGGATGAGCAACTCCGGGTTAGACATGAGAGCGCGAGCGAGGACGACGCGCTTCTTTTCACCCTCAGACAGGGTTCCCCAGGTGCGCTCTTTGAGGTGGGTGGCGCCGACTTGGGCCAAGATGTCATCCGCGCGGGAAAAATCCATGTCCTGGTATTCTTCCCGCCAGCGGCCTAGCACTGCGTAACCGGCGGAGACAACTAGATCGTCTACCCGCTCAGTGTCCGGGATGCGCGATTGCACCGCCGCGGAGGAGATGCCGATAAGCGCGCGCAGATCGCGCATGTCGGTTTTGCCGATTTGCTCCCCCATCACAAAGGCGGTGCCTTTCGAGGGGAACTCTTCGGCCGCGGCCATGCGCACCAGCGAGGTCTTGCCCGCGCCATTGGGGCCGATAATGACCCAGCGCTCATCGAGCTCTACTTGCCAATCCACGGGTCCGACGAGGGTCTTGCCGCCGCGGCGCAGTTCGACGCCGCGAAAATCTACGAGCCAATCTTGATCAGTGGGAGTTACGTCGTTCACGCCTTCCATTGTGACTGATTTGTTCTTTGCCCGGTGAAATTGACACAGCTGCATTAGTCTTATGGGCATGACTACTCGCCTTGGTATTGACGATGTCCGCCCGCTTATCTCCGCCGGTTCTGTAGCCTCCAAAGCCGTTGTAGGCGAGGTAATTCCTGTCACCGCCCTAGTCTGGCGCGAGGGCCACGACGCGGTCTCGGCAACCCTGTCTGCGTGGGCGGCACGGACCACGGCTACCTCCTCCGTCACCATGCAGGTCGACCCTAATGACCAAGATCGCGTACACGGCGTATTTACCCCGGGCACCCAAGGCACCTGGTACTTCCGCGTCGATGCCTGGTCCGATCCCATCGCCACGTGGAAGAACGCGGTAACCAAGAAGATGGCGGCTGGGCAATCGACTGCTGAGCTTGCCAATGACCTGCAGCATGGCGCAGAGTTGTTTTCTCGCGCGGCTCTGCAAACCCCGTCGGATGTGGTGGAACCGCTCTTTGTGGCTGCTCGGGATTTGGAGGATGAGTCCTTGGACGTCGATAAGCGCGTGCAGGTAGCGCTCTCGGAGGAAGTAGCAGGCATCCTGCACTCGCATCCCTTGCGCGACCTGCTGGTAGAGGGCGCAATCCACGAGGTATATGTGGAGCGCCGGGCCGCACTCTATAACTCGTGGTACGAGCTTTTTCCCCGCTCCACGGGAGGCTGGGATGAAGAGGGAAATCCAGTCCACGGCACTTTTGACACCACTGCCAAGGCACTGGAGCGGGTGGCCGATATGGGCTTCGATACGGTGTACTTTCCGCCCATTCATCCCATCGGCAAGGTACACCGCAAGGGAAAGAATAATTCGGTCGTTGCCGAGCCCGGCGATGTGGGAAGCCCCTGGGCCATCCAGGACCACTCCACCACCCATCCGGACTTGGGCACCATGGAGGATTTCAAGAAACTAGTCTCCCGCGCCCAAGAACTCGGCCTAGAGGTAGCGCTCGATTTCGCTCTTCAAGCATCGCCAGACCATCCGTGGGCGAAGAGCCACCCAGAATTTTTCACCGTCCTTCCGGATGGCACCATCGCCTACGCCGAGAACCCGCCGAAGAAGTATCAGGATATCTATCCGCTGAACTTCGATAACGCTCCTGATGCCATCTACCACGAGATCTATGAGACCTTGATGATTTGGGTCGAAGCCGGTGTGAGTACTTTCCGCGTGGATAACCCGCACACCAAGCCGGCAAATTTTTGGAACTGGCTGATTACCCGCGTGCACGCCACCCATCCGGATGTCATCTTCTTGGCTGAGGCCTTTACCCGCGCGCCTCGCCTCTTCGGTCTAGCGAAGGCGGGGTTTTCCCAGTCCTATACCTATTTCACCTGGCAAACCTCCAAGCACGAGCTCACCCAATTTGGCCAGATGCACGTCGACCAAGCAGATATCTGCCGCCCCAACCTCTTTGTTAATACCCCGGATATCCTGCACGAGTCCCTGCAGACCGGCGGGCGTGCTATGTTCGCCATTCGCGCGGTCCTAGCCGCCACCATGTCGCCTCTATGGGGCGTGTACTCCGGCTTTGAGCTCTACGAGCACACCCCAGTAGCCCCAGGCTCCGAGGAATATCTCGACTCTGAGAAGTACGAACTGCGCCCGCGCGATTTTGCGGCGGCGGCTGCGTCGGGAGATTCCCTTGAGTCCTATATCCGGCTGCTCAACCAGATCCGCCGCGATAATCCCGCTTTGCAGCAACTGCGCACCCTGCGGTTCCATGACACCGACAATGAAGCCATCATTGCCTATTCCAAGGCGGATCCGGCCACCGGCAATGTAGTCCTCGTCGTGGTCAACCTAGATCCGCGCAACGCGCAGGAAGCCACCGTGACGGTAGATATGCAGGCTATCGGCCGCCACCCCGGCGAGTCCTATACCGTCCAGGACACGATTACCGGCTCTGCCTACCACTGGTCCGAGCGCAACTTTGTGCGCCTAGAGCCGCTTCGCGACGTCGCCCATGTCTTCGTCCTTCCCCCTGCCGACCACGCCCTCCAGGAACAGCTCACCTGGCGCGTAGTTAGCGACTATCGCCCGTAAACATTCGCCCACCCGACCGCACCCGAACTAGGTACTGTGATTGTATGACTATCCCGGCCGCTGACCTCGCTCACCTCAATGACTGCCGCCACCATGACCCGCACGGTTTCTACGGCTGGCACGAAGGTACCGTCCGCACCCGCCAACCAGGCGCTTGCGAGGTGCAGCTTCACACTCCCACGCAATCCGTGTCCATGGAATTGGTGGGCGATGACATCTGGGAGGCGGAAATTGGCGATAACTGCGATTACCGCTTAGAAATCTCCTATCCGGAGGCCCCTACCCGCACCGTGGCAGACGGCTATCACTTCCTTCCCACGGTGGGCTCGCTGGATCTGCACCTGATTGGGGAAGGCCGACACGAGCGCCTCTGGGATGTCCTCGGCGCCAACCTGCGTTCCTATGACACTGAGATGGGTACCGTGTCCGGCGTCTCCTTTGCCGTGTGGGCACCCAATGCCCAGGGCGTTGCCGTCGTGGGCGATTTCTGTGGCTGGAACCCCACCCAGTATCCGATGCGTTCGCTTGGCTCTACCGGCGTCTGGGAGGTCTTTGTTCCTGGTATCGGTGCTGGCGAGCACTATAAGTTTGCTATCTTTAGCCACGAGGGCCGCAAGGACAAGGCCGATCCCCTAGCCAAGCGCACCGCCTGCCCGCCGGAGACGGACTCTATCGTGGATTCCACCAGCTTCGCCTGGTCCGATTCCGCCTGGATGGACAAGCGCACCGGCAACCTCGATTTGCCTATGAGCATCTATGAGGTCCACGTTGGCTCGTGGAAGGTTGGCGCCGACTACAACCGCTTGCGCGAGGAGCTCATCCCATACCTCAAGGAGCACGGTTTCACCCACGTCGAGCTCTTGCCCGTGGCCGAGCATCCCTTCGGCGGGTCCTGGGGATACCAAGTCTCTGGCTATTACTCGCCTTCTGCGCGCTGGGGCTCGCCGGATGAATTCCGAGAACTGGTCAATGCCCTGCACAAGAATGGCATCGGCGTCATCGTGGACTGGGTGCCGGCACACTTCCCCAAGGATGATTGGGCCCTTGGTCGCTTCGACGGCCAGGCTCTCTACGAGCACCCCGATCCCCGCCGCGGCGAGCAGGCCGATTGGGGCACCTATGTCTTTGACTTCGGCCGCAATGAGGTCCGCAATTTCCTCGTGGCCAACGCCCTATACTGGGCCGAAGAATTCCACATCGACGGCCTGCGCGTAGACGCCGTGGCTTCCATGCTCTACCTGGACTATTCCCGCGATGAGTGGCTGCCCAACCAATATGGTGGCCGCGAGAACCTCGAGGCGGTGCAATTCCTCCAGGAAACCAACGCCACCCTCAACCGCACGCATCCAGGCGTGCTCACCATCGCCGAGGAATCCACTTCCTGGCCGGGCGTTACCGCCCCCACCTCTGAAAACGGCCTGGGCTTTTCCCTGAAGTGGAATATGGGCTGGATGAATGACACCTTGGAGTACTTCAAGCACGAGCCCATTCACCGTTCCTATCACCACGGCGAGCTCACCTTCTCCATGGTCTATGCCTACTCCGAGCGCTACGTACTGCCGTTTAGCCACGACGAAGTTGTGCACGGCAAAGGCTCGCTGTGGGAGCGCATGCCTGGCGACGACTGGAATAAGGCCGCCGGACTCCGCGCCCTCTATGGCTACATGTTCTCCCACCCCGGCAAGAACCTGCTCTTCATGGGCCAGGAATTTGGCCAGACTACCGAGTGGGCCGAGGGGCATTCCGTGGACTGGGGTAACCTCCACGGTTGGGGTAGCGAATGGCACCAGGGCATCAAGCGCCTCATACGTGATATTAACCTCGTCTACCGCGATACCCCAGCACTGTGGAGCCAGGATTTCAGCGAGGACGGCTTCCAATGGGTCAAGGCGGATGATTCGAATAATAACGTGCTCGGCTACGTCCGCTACGGCGCAGACGGCTCTGCCCTGCTCACCCTGTGCAACCTTTCTGGTTCTTCCATCCCCAACTATGGCCTCTGGGTTCCACACGACGGCGAATGGCAGATGGTGCTCAACACCGATAACGCCGTCTACGAAGGCGCTGGGAACCCACTTCCCCAGCGCATCCGCGTGGAGAACAACTCCACGACGCTGCATCTGCCGGCCAATTCCGTGCAGTGGTATGTCTTGGAAGGCTAAAGAGCTACCGCTGCGCGCGCACGAACTCCGCCACGCGGGCATCGATGTCATCGCGCAGCGCGTCCATGCGCTCTTCCCCTTCCAATCCGCGTAGCGATGGATCCTCAATGTCCCACCGTTGCGCTGGGCCATCGTAATCCGCATCGCCTACCACCACCACGTGGTCAACAGTTGCGGCAATCTGGGGATCCACGAGAGTGGGCGTACCCGACATCTCTACTCCCACCTTCACCAGGGAAGCTTTCGCCTCTTTGTTGATTCCCTGCTTGACGTGCTCATCGGTAGTTTGCACGCCAGCAGAGTAAATATCCCAATCTGGTGCATGTTTGAGGGCGAGTGCTGCTGCCATTTGCGACTTGCCTCGGTTGGTATTGCAAAGAAAAAGCACTGAAGTCATGCTTTCCCATGCTACCCAAGCTAGTACAGGGCGCTCGCCAACTTGGTGCGCGCCTCCAGGACGCGTGGGTCATTGCCTTCAAAGAGCCCAAAGAGCTCCAGCAGGCGCTCGCGTACGCGGGACTTCTCGTCGCCGGCCGTTGTCTTCATCGTCTCAATGAGGCGATCAAAGGCCTTTTCTGGGGCTCCGGCTACCACCTCGGCGTCGGCAGCCCGCATTTGCTTATCGACGTCCCCTTTATCCCCTTCCGCGGCCGCAATCGGGTCCTCGGTCTGGTTGGCAGGGTCGAGGCGCTTGAGCAAGACTGTGGTGTCGCGCGCCTGCTTAATCTGCACATTATCGGGCTCAGATTCCAAGATGGAGTTGTAGACGTTGAGAGCGCCATCAAAGTCGCCGGCGTTCAAGGAGCTTTCTGCTTCCTGAAGGCGCGGATCCTCTTCTTCCTCCTGCGGCTGTTCCGATGCCTCATTGCCTTGCAGGCCCTTCAGCTGTGGGCCGACATTTTGCACCAAGGTATCGACCCACTGCTTTAGGGCTTCTTTGGGTTGCGCACCCTCAAAGTTCGTCAGCGGCTGGCCAGCGCCCAATGCCACCACGGTTGGCAAATTCTTAACGCCAAAGGCCTGCGCAACCTGCGGAGTAGCATCCGCATCCACGTAAGCAACCAAGAAACTCAAGTTTCCTTGCGCGGCCAAATCCGCAAGGTCTGTCTTCAACTGCTCCGACTGGGTGGAGCGAGCAGTACCGATGAGGACCACGACCGGAACTTCCGTAGACCGGCGAACCACGTCCTGGTCGAAGTTGGCCTCGGTCACCGTGAAGAAGGGCTGGACGCCGCCCGCATTCGCCTGCGGCGACTCCTGCGCCTTCTGCCGGGCCTCAGCTCGCGCCTTGACCTGGCTGAGGTCAAGTGCTCCTCCTACATAAGCATTATTTGGTGAAGTCATCTAGTCCTCCTTTGCAAGGCGGCGGTTAACCGCATCTACCTTGTCCGTTAGCTGATTAGTTACGCCTTCGCGGATATCGGCTTTGACCACCAAAGAAGTGCGCGGGGATACCGCACGCACTGCATCGGTGGCCTTCTTAATCGTGTCAAAGACCTCGTCCCATTCGCCTTCTAGCAAGGTGAACATGGCATTGGTCTCGTTGGGCAGGCCGGATTCGCGGACTACGCGCACGGCCTCGGACACGGCGTCGGCCATTTCTTGGGAGTCATTATTGACCACCGCAGGGGCTACAGAAAATGCAACAATCATGCCCGCTAGTCTACCTACGCTCCCAGCAGTGGCGGTGCCAGTGCCGGCGATCGTCGCCCTGGCGGCCCACGTCCCGCGGCCAGGCGACGATGTGTGCCACCCCGGGTGGAATGTTCTGGTTACACCCCGGGCACACGTAATACTTCTGGGCCCGAGCAGAACCGATATGCCGCATGACATAGGGCTCGCCGTGCGTCCAACTTGGCCCCTCGACCGTTTGCGAACCTAGAAAGGTTGAACCGTCTTTGGGCAGGGACCGGACTTCCACGGGTTTGCGCCTATTTCGCCGTGGCATTAGAACAGTCGCAATTCGTTCGACTCGAGCCCGCGTAGCTCCTGGTAATCCAGTACCACGCACCGAATGCCGCGGTCCTCAGCCAAGGTACGTGCCTGCGGCTTGATTTCCTGGGCTGCGAATACACCGGACACAGGAGCGAGAAGCTCATCGCGGTTGAGCAGCTCCAGATATCGTGTCAGCTGCTCAACGCCATCAATGCCGCCGCGGCGCTTTACCTCGATGGCGACGTTATTATTGTTCTCATCCTTAGCCATGATATCCACAGGACCGATGGCCGTGGGATATTCGCGGCGCACCAATGTGTAGCGCTCGCCCAAGGTATCAATCTGGTCTGCCAAGAGCTCTTGAAGGTGAGCCTCGACGCCATCCTTGACTAGGCCTGGATCCTCACCCATGTCATAGGAGATTTCTTCATGAATCTCGGCAATGGTGATGCGCAACTGCTCGCCCTTGGGGTTTTCCACCAGCCACAAGATTTCGCCTGTGTCTTCGCCGTCGAGGTCCTCAATCGCGGACTCCTTCAGGGTGCACGGGGGTGTCATCCAGTTAAGTGGCTTATAAGCGCGGTCGTCGGCATGCACGGACACGGAACCGTCCGCTTTGACGATGAGCAGGCGGTCTGCCATCGGCAGGTGGGCATCCAAGCGGCCCACGTAATCTACTGAGCATCGGGCGATTACTAAACGCATGTTCTCTACCCTAGCGGGTGGAGCTATCGCTTGGATTGACGGGTAGCGCGTTCGCGCAGTTCCCGGAAGTCAAAGCGCTGCTGGCGCTTGGACGGAGCGGCCTCTACCCACGCCCCGAAGGCCATGATTCCGTGGGCGTCCGACGCCAGTTCATATTCTCTTCCCTTGGCCCGAAAGCGAACGACTTCGGTGGCAGCGGACATAAAAGAAGCCTCGTCATCATCAAGCGGGCGGGTGCTCACTACTTCGATGTCGAGGCGGTTGATGCGCAGATCGCAGCGCGGAGAGACAGAACGGAGCTTGAAATACTCCACAAATTCGCCTTCATAACGCAACGAACCATGGCGCCAGGAAAGGGAATTCTTAGCCGGAACTCGGCGCAGGAGGACGGAAGTACCGCGCGATCGCACGGTGAAAAAGCGAAGCGCAGCCAAAAAAATAACTAGCAGCAGGGCCACTCCAAGGGCCCACAGAAGCACTGCAACCACCGTTGAATTCATGGGCCTTTCACGCCATCCTCGCTCTGTGGAGAAACTGATTCTTTGGATTGTAGCGCCTTGAAGGGCCCACACGCCAATAAGAAAAGGCAAAGAAAAAACGAAGAAGGCGCACCGGCTATAAACCGATGCGCCTTAAGAGAGCAGGAAGGGCGGCTATTGCTGCCCTCTCCTACCAATCCAAGGTATTAAGCCTTGGCGCGGCGAACTGCACGCTGTGCGGCCTCGCCACGGGACTTGGTGAGCTCGTGCTCAGAAGCGAAATCCTTCTGAGCCTTCTCCTCATCCACCTCATCGGACCAGATGGCCCAATCAGCGAGGACGGTGATCTTGTCCTGGGTAACGGAGAGGAAACCACCCTGCACGGCGGCGACGCGGCGCTCGCCGTCCACTGGGTGGATGGTCACCACGCCATTATCGATCAACTGACCGATCATTGGCTCGTGACCGGGAAGCACGCCGATCTCACCCTCGGTGGTCTCAGCCGTGACCATGGAGGCCTGTCCAGACCACAGCAGGCGCTCGACGGAAACCAATTCGGCGGTGATGTCAGCCATGTGCCTCTCCCTACTTCTCGTTCAACTTCTTGTATGCAGCCTCGACGTCGTCCAAGCCACCCAAGCCGTTGAAGGCCTGCTCTGGGTAGTGGTCAAACTCGCCATCGCAGATGCGCTCGAAGGCATCGATGGTCTCAGACAGCGGCACGTAGGAGCCCGGCAGGCCGGTGAACTTCTGTGCGACGAAGAAGTTCTGGCCCAAGAAGCGCTCGATACGGCGGGCACGCTGAACGGTGACCTTGTCCTCCTCAGACAGCTCGTCCATACCAAGGATGGCGATGATGTCCTGGAGTTCCTTGTTCTTCTGCAGAATACCGATGACGCGCTGTGCAACCTCGTAGTGCTTCTCGCCAACGATACCCGGCTCGAGGATACGAGAGGTAGAGGTCAGCGGGTTCACTGCTGGGTAAATACCCTTGGAAGCAATAGCACGGTCCAGCTCGGTGGTGGCGTCCAAGTGAGCGAACGTCGTAGCCGGAGCAGGGTCGGTGTAGTCATCGGCAGGAACGTAAACGGCCTGCAGGGACGTAATGGAACGGCCCTTGGTCGAGGTAATGCGCTCCTGCAGAACACCCATCTCATCAGCCAGGGTTGGCTGGTAGCCCACAGCGGAAGGCATACGACCCAGCAGGGTCGAAACCTCGGAGCCGGCCTGGGTGAAGCGGAAGATGTTGTCGATGAACAGCAGCACGTCCTGGTTCTGCACATCGCGGAAGTACTCCGCCATGGTCAAGCCGGACAGAGCCACGCGCATACGGACTCCTGGCGGCTCATCCATCTGGCCGAAGACAAGTGCGGTATCTTGCAGCACGCCCATCTCTTCCATCTCCAGGAAGAGGTCGGTGCCCTCACGGGTGCGCTCGCCGACGCCGGCGAAGACGGAGGTACCAGAGAACTCACGGGCGATACGGGTAATCATCTCCTGAATGAGAACGGTCTTACCCACACCTGCGCCACCGAAGAGGCCAATCTTGCCGCCCTTAACGTACGGGGTCAGCAGGTCAATGACCTTAATGCCGGTCTCCAGAATCTCGGTCTTACCCTCGAGCTGGTCGAACGCTGGCGGCTCGCGGTGGATGCCCCACTGCTCACCATCGCGGCCGAGACCCGGCTCGTCGAGGCAGTCACCGAGGGCGTTGAAGACGTGGCCCTTGACGACGTCGCCGACCGGCACGGAAATTGGCTTTCCGGAGTCGATGACCTCGGCACCGCGGACGAGGCCGTCGGTCGGTGCCATGGAGACGGTACGGACAAGGTTGTCACCGAGGTGCTGAGCGACCTCGAGGGTGACGGTCTTTGCAACAGCTTCGAGCTTAATGTCGACGTGCAGTGCGTTGTACAGGGCCGGCAGTGCCTCACGTGGGAATTCCACGTCCACAACCGGACCGATGACGCGCACGACACGACCGGCGACTGCCGAAGACTGTGCATTCTGCTCTTGCAGAGCTGTAGTCATAATCTAGTCACTTTCTGCGCTGTCAGATAGCGCGCCAGCGCCACCGACGATCTCTGAAATTTCCTGGGTAATCTGTGCCTGACGGGCCTGGTTAGCCACGCGAGAGAGGTCCTCGACCATCTCGGTTGCGTTGTCAGTAGCAGACTTCATAGCTGTACGGCGTGCAGCGGACTCGGAAGCAGAAGCTTCCAAGAACATAGCAAACAGGATACGCGAGACGTACTGCGGAAGCAGCGCTTTCATCAGCGTATCTGCGTCTGGCTCAAACTCGAATCCTGCGGCAACATCGTCCGCAGACTCGGCGTCAGTCAGAGCGGAGTCACCGAGGTGATACTCCTCATCCTGAATGACCGGTTGAACTGGCAACAGCTGCTGAGCACGCGCGGTCTGGGTCAGCATGGACTCAAACTCGGTGTAGACAACGTGTACCTGGTCAAAGCCACGTACACCGGCGCCCTCACCCTGCGCATGCAGGCCGTCGCGGCCCTTGGTAGTGCCATGAGAACCAGCAATAAAGCCATCAATCAAGTGACGGCGCACATCGTGGGTGGTCTCCCAGGTTGGATCCTGAGAGAAACCGCCCCAGCTGCCCACTATTTCGTCCTCGCGGAACTTGTAGTGACCGATGCCCTTATTACCAGTAACGTAGCGAACTACCTCGTAGCCCTTGCTTTCCAGGAGAGCCTGCAGCTGTGCCGCCTTCTTGAAGACGTTGTTGTTATAGCCACCGCACATACCACGGTCAGAAGTGACCACGAGAATGGCGGCGACGTTTCCGTCTTCACGCTCACGCAGCATGTCATGCTCCAACGTAGAGGCGGCAGCCAGCTTGTTCATCATTCTGGTCATCTCAGCCGCGTACGGCTGAGAGGCCTCTACCCTAGCCTGCGCCTTGGTAATGCGCGAGGTAGCAATGAGCTCCTGGGCCTTGGTGATCTTCTTAGTCGAATTGACGGACCGGATGCGGTCACGTAGTTCGCGAAGATTAGCCATCGTTTCTCCTCCCTTCTTTAATCTAGACGGTTAGTTGTGAGTTCTGAACTCTACTTAGCCGTCTTGCGGGAGACGTTGAGCTCGGTGTTCTTTACGTCGCTTTCGTCCAAAGGCTCTACCGGTGCCTCGGAGCCCAGGTTACGGCCCTCGGAGGTGCGGAAGGTCGGCTGGAAGTCCTTAGCTGCCGCAACCAATGCGTCCTTGGACTCATCGGTCAGCGGCTTGCCACCGGAAATCTGCTCAAAGACCTCTGGGGTATTGGCGTTGAGGTACTCGTGTACCTCGTCCTCGAAGCGGCGGACGTCTTCAACGGGAACGACGTCGAAGATGCCAGCCTCGGCGAGGTAAATGGACACCATCTGGTACTCCACCGGCTGCGGGGAGGACTCCGACTGCTTGAGCAGCTCGACCAGACGGGAACCGCGCTCCAGCTGAGCCTTGGAAGCGGCGTCCAGGTCAGATGCGAACGCAGCGAAGGCCTGCAGGTCACGGTAGGAAGCCAGGTCCAGACGCAGATTACCGGCGACCTTCTTCATGCCCTTAGTCTGTGCAGCGCCACCGACACGGGAGACGGAAACACCGACGTTAATAGCCGGGCGAACGCCCTGGTTAAACAGGTCGGACTCCAGGAAGACCTGGCCGTCAGTAATGGAAATGACGTTGGTCGGAATGAAGGCGCCGACGTCGTTTGCCTTGGTCTCGATGATCGGTAGGGCGGTCATGGAGCCAGCACCCATGTCGTCGGAAAGCTTTGCAGCACGCTCCAGCAGGCGGGAGTGCAGGTAGAACACATCGCCTGGGTATGCCTCGCGTCCCGGCGGACGGCGCAGCAGCAAGGAAATGGCACGGTAGGCCTCAGCCTGCTTGGTCAGGTCATCGTAGATAACCAGGACGTGGTTGCCCTGGTACATCCAGTGCTGACCCAGCGCTGCACCGGAGAACGGTGCCAGCCACTTGAAGCCGGCGGAATCGGAAGCCGGTGCGGCCACGATGGTGGTGTAATCCAGTGCGCCGTGCTCCTCAAGGGTGCGGCGCACGCCAGCGATGGTCGAGCCCTTCTGGCCGATCGCGACGTAGATGCAGCGTACCTGCTTGTCCTTGTCGCCGGACTCCCAGTTAGCCTTCTGGTTCAAAATGGTATCGATGCAGACCGCGGTCTTACCGGTCTTACGGTCACCGATGACCAGCTGACGCTGGCCGCGGCCGATCGGGGTCATTGCGTCGATAGCCTTGATGCCGGTCTGCATTGGCTCTTCAACCGGCTGACGCTGCAGCACGGACGGTGCCTGCAGCTCGAGGACGCGCTCCTCTTCAGCGTTGATTGGGCCCATGCCGTCGATCGGCTGACCCAATGGGTTAATTACGCGGCCGAGGAATTCCTCGCCCACTGGGATGGAGAGAACCTCGCCGGTCCTCTTAACCTCGTCGCCCTCCTTGAGGGACTCGAAGTTGCCCAGGACCACAACACCGATGGAGTTGGTGTCGAGGTTCTGTGCGACGCCAATCACGCCGCCTGGGAACTCGAGCAGCTCATTCGCCATAACGGATGGCAGGCCAGAAACCTGCGCAATACCGTCAGCTGCCGAAATGACCACGCCGACCTCCTCACGGGAGGCCTCCGCGGAGTAGCTCGAGGTGTAGTTCGCAATCGCACTACGGATCTCGTCGGAGGAGATCGTCAGCTCCGCCATGTTCTTCCTGCTCTCGGTAGTATCTTCCAGCACTTACTTAAATCGTTTCTGTCGTTTCGGCTACGCCATCTGGGCACGCAGGCGGGCAATCTTGCCTGCCGTGGAGCCATCAATGACTTCATCGCCGACGCGGATGCGCATGCCACCGAGGAGGCTGGTGTCAACCTCAGAGTGAATGGACATCGCACGACCATAAATTTTGCCCAGCTTCTCAGCGAGTACTGCTTGCTGGCCTTCGTTTAGTTCACCCGCTGCGGTAACGCGCGCAATGGTGCGGTCCTGCAGGTCAGCTGCAGTATCGGCCAGTGCGGCTACGTCATCGATTGGGTTCTGCTCTGGGCGGGAGATGGCCTGAAGCACGAGGGCCTCAGTAAACATCGTGACCTTGCCGTAGAGCACGTTTGCCAGCAATCCGCGCTTGCGGGCGGAATCAGCAGTTCGGTCGGAAAGCAGCTGGGTGAGCTCGCCCTCACGGTCAAGGATCTGAGACAGACGGAAGAGCTCGTCTTCTACCTGGCCCAGCTGACCCTGCGCCTCAGCACCGCGCAGCAATGCGCGGCGGCCCAGGGACACCAATCCCTTGACAAAGTCCTTCGGGGTGGACCACTGTGCGGCCGCAGCTTCCTGGATGATGCGCAATGCGCCATCGGAAATCTTGGAGCCGAACAGGGTCTCTGCCAGGGACTTGCGTGCCTCGCTCGGGGCGGCGATATCGGTGAATGCAACGCGCAATTCGCGGTCTGCATCCAAGACATCGACAACCTCGAAGATATCCAGGCCCGCCTGCGCGGCGGTGGCGACGTTGTTGTCGCCTGCCAGGATTTCATCCAAGCGGGTTTGTGAGGTTGCGAGTGCTTCGCGGCTAGCTGCCTTCATAGTTGCCTACTTTCCGGCCGGTGCCACAGAGTCGAGCTCGGACAAGAAGCCATCAATGGTGGAGGACTTCTTAGAGGCGTCGGAAAGCTCGCCGCCCAGAATCTTCTCCGCCAGGTTGATGGAGTTCTGGCCCATTTCGGAACGCAGCTCAGTAACAACCTGCGAGCGGGAGGCCTCCAGCTGCTTCTCGCCATTGGCGACGATGCGGCGGGACTCTTCTTCCGCGTTGGTCTTAGCCTCGGCCTCAATCTGCTTACCGCGCTCGCGCGCCTGCTCGCGGATCTCGGCTGCCTCTGCACGGGCATCAGCCAGCTGAGCATTGTACTTTTCCAGAGCAGCCTTAGCCTCGGCCTGCTGGGCCTTGGCACGCTTCAAGCCGCCCTCGATCCGGTCTTCACGCTCCTGCAGCATCTTGCTGTACATCGGAAGAACGAACTTCGCGAAAATCAGCAAGATGATGGCGAACGGAATGATTGACCAGACTAAGTCGTACATCTTGGGCAGGAGGATGGAGTTGCCGCTCTCCAGCGGCAGGTGCTCACTTCCTTCTGCTGCAAGGTAGTAAATGACGTTGTTCATGGGTCTCCGTTCTTAAAGTTCGATTTACTTGTGTAAAGCGTTCTTTAGAACAGGAAGCCTGCAACGAGGCCGATGAGGGCAAGTGCCTCAACGAAGGCGATACCCAGGAACATGGTGGTACGCAGCTGGCCGGCCATCTCAGGCTGGCGTGCCATGCCCTCAACGGTCTTGCCAACGAGGATGCCGATGCCCAGGCCCGGGCCGATGGTGGCCAGGCCGTAGCCGAGGGACTGAAGGCCGTCGAAGGAGGTGGTTGCTGCGTCCTGAGCCAGGATGATCTCGTTCATGTGAAAGTCGTTCCCTTTCAATGTATATCCCGCGGGAGTGTCCTGCGGGGCGGTGTTGGTTTGATTTTGGGGTATTTAGTTAACCGCGAGGTTCGCGTTGTTGTTAGTGCGAATCTGCATGCAACGACAATTCGATGTATACCGCCGTCAGCAGGGCAAAGATGTATGCCTGCAGGAAGATGACGATAAGCTCGTAAAGCGTGAACAGAACCGCTGCGACCAGGGTCAAGCCACCCACTGCGGTCCAGGCGTTGAACTGGAAGAAGAAGAAGTTCGTAGCCGAGTACAACAGGACCAAAATGAGGTGGCCAGCCAGGAAGTTCGCCATAAGACGAAGAGCCAAAGTGACTGGGCGCATAACAAACGTAGAGAATGCCTCAATCGGCACGACAAGAATGTGCAAGGCCGGTGGCAGGTTAGGAATAACCACCGAGGACTTGATGAACTTGCCAAAGCCATAGCGCTTAGCGCCGGCGTAAATCATGGCGATATACGCAACAGCTGCCAAGACGATTGGCATACCGATACGGGCGTTCGGAGAAATGTTCAGACCCGGCACAATAGTTGTGAGGTTCCAGAACAAAACTGCAAAGAAGATAGAGGCCAAAAGTGGAAGGAAGCGACGTCCTTCCTTCTTGCCCAAGATGTCTTCTGCGATCTGAACTCGCACGAAGTCAATCGCATGCTCGCCTACGTTTTGAATTCCTTTAGGAACCAGCTTGGGGTTCCTGAAGGCGACAACAAATAGGAGCACCAGCACGGCCGCCATCAGAAGGCGAACGAGCATGATGCGATCCAAAGCGAACCAACCGTTGGCAAAATCGCTCAACCAGAGGTCAACGACTCCGCCATCATCGGTTACGTGCCCCGGGAAAAATTCTGGGTCCAGTTCGGGTGCGTGGAAGCTACCCTTCATGGCCAATGTTGTAACGCTCAGCGTTCTCTCCCGTGTTCGGGCCACACAGCTTGTCGAAGGCCGTGTGGTGCGATGGACGTCTCAAACTCTCTGCCTCACACACGGACTCCGTCGCACATCAGCGTGCGTAAGACAGGGATTCACCGCTGCGAAAGCCAGCTTTTGTGCCAGCCCGCGGTAACCCGAAGAAAAGCGTATCAGTTAGATCAAGAGTTTTCGCACGTGGGGGGCCACTAACAAGCCTAGTTTCGCCACTGTGGGCCCAATTCCGCCACAAATTCACAACAAAAAGGCCACATTCTGCCTAAATCCTGCTACGTGGAGTTCATCACACCTGCCTATTTCCCCACCTTGACGGGGGTAACCACAACAGAAACGATTGCATGCACACAGAGCAAAAGGGCCCACCACCTTTCCTTCCAGAAGAGCGGTGGGCCCTAACAAAGGCCACTTCCCTGCTACGAGACGTACGTGACCCGCGAGGTGACGACGGCCCATACCTCTGTGCCCAAAGTGGCGAAAAGGGCCAGCATGACGGTCACGAACAGCGCCAAGGTGTCATAGAAATCCATATCTCGGATTACGAGAAGCACCATGACCAAAACGATGATCTTAAGCAGCCAACCACCCAGCACCACCGCCATGGTGTTGGCAGGAGTGGTATTGGCAGTCAGCAAAACCGACAAGGCGGTAAATAAGACGAAGCCGCCACCGATAGCGGCACCGACCAGGACTCCCCAAATACCGGGAAGACCACTGATACCGCCCCAGACGGCTAAGGAGACCACCGTGATAACCAGCAGGGCTAGGCCGCCCAGTCTGACCGCCCTTTGCATGGGACGGCGGTGGTCATCAAATTCCGAGGGTTGCGTAGTCGCTTGTGCTTCACTCACGGCTACACACCCTACCTCACGAGGGCTCGGATTCCTTCACCACGACGGTCTCTCGCGCAGCTGGGCCAATCTTTCCTTGCCGCAAAGGTACGAGGGTTGCCGCGAATGCCAAGAGCAAGGCAACAACGGTAACGCCAATGGCCACGGGTGCGGGCACGATAGAAAAGGACACCGCGCCGAAGGCTACGGCGGAGACCCACAGGTAGAGGACCAGCACGGTCCGGCGGTGGGTATGGCCGAGCGAGAGAAGGCGGTGATGGATGTGCGCCTTATCTGCAGAAAACGGCGAACGCCCTTGGGATAGTCGACGAATAACGGCCCAGACAAGGTCCAGGACTGGAATGAACACCGCTGCGACCACAACGATGATCGGCGACATCAAAGCGACAATGTCCACCGTGCCGTAAAGCGACATGTTGATCTTGCCAGACGCGGAAGTCGAGGCCGCAGCAAGCAAGAGACCAATAAGCATCGAGCCTGAATCCCCCATGAAGATGCGAGACGGTTCAAAGTTATGCGGCAAGAATCCAGCGCACATTCCCACCAGGGCTGCGCTGATGATGGCCGGTGGGTATGCCGAGACCGCACCGCCTTGGTCATGGAGAACGGTCAAAGAAAACACCAGAATTGCCCCGCCCGCAATCATGCCAAGGCCTGCCGCTAGGCCATCGAGGCCGTCGACAAAGTTGATGGCATTGATGAGCAGAACGGTAAAGAAAGCGGTGAGCAGGGTGCTTTGCAATTGGTCGAGGACGACCGTGGTGCCGCCGCCAAAAGGGATGAAAAGCAGGGTCCAGGTAAGGCCCAGCCCGCTCATCAAGGTGGCCGCAAAGAGCTGTCCAAACAGCTTCACTATGGCACTCAGCTCCACCAAGTCATCGACCACTCCGACAAGCACTAGCGCCAGGGCCGCCCAGAGCACCGCATTCATCTCCGGAGTGACGGGCATAAAACCCCGAGTCAAGGCTGGAAGCTGGGCTGCGAGGAATATCGCCGCCGCGAAGCCGATAAACATGGCCACCCCACCCATGCGCGGGGTGGGCTGCGTGTGGGCGTCGCGCAGGCGAATCTCCGCCACACGGCCGGTGCGCACCAAAAAGGAGCGCACCACACCGGTGGTGAGATACGTAAATGCTGCTGCGACGAGGATGACGAGGGCCAGCTCGCGCAGCGGGACACCACTGCCGCTCACGCGAATGCCTCCTTAAGCATGTGGGCGGGTACGCAGGGTCTGCGCATCGGCGCCGATGACCTCGCCGATTTCCTCGGCCGAAAGCGCGCCTTCGCGCAGGAGGTACGGGCGCTCGCCGGAGAGGTCAATGATGGTCGAGGGCTTGCCGACGGCCGTCTCTCCCCCATCCAAGTAAACCGTCACGGCTTTACCAAGCTGCTGCTTGGCCATGAGCGCCGTGGTCGGCGGCTGGTGGCCAGAAATATTGGCGGAGGAGACAGCCATGGGGCCAACCTCGCGCAGCAACTCGATGGCAATGGGATGCAAAGGCATGCGCAGCATCACGGTGCCGCGGGTATCGCCGAGGTTCCACGGCAGAGACGGCGCTTGCGGAACGACGATGGACAGGCCACCGGGCCAGAAGGCCTCAACCAAGTCGCGCGCGGTATCCGTATAGGAAGCAACGAGGCCGCGAACGGTATCCCAGGACCCCACCAAAACTGGCACCGGCATATCCGGGCCGCGCTGCTTGGTGGCCAGGAGGTTGGCTACGGCATCATTATCAAAGGCATCGCAGCCGAGGCCGTAGAGCGTATCGGTGGGCATGACCACAAGGCGGCCGGATTGCGCAGCCTTGACCGCAATGTTCATGCCCTCTTCGCGCTCGGCATCATCGGCGCAGTTAAAAATCTTTCCTTGCATATTCTTTTCCCCTTCTTGCCCTCACTGGTGTCTTAGTCTACTCCGCGTACCGCAGTGACAAAGCGGGGCGTTCCCGTCAGATCCTGCAGCGGGGCGATCTGTTCAAAGCCGCCGTGGCGGACCAATGCGGCTTGTACGGCCTCGCTCGTGGAATCGTCGTGTTCGATGGCTAACTTGCCGCCTGGGCGCACAAGGCGCGCAATGGTCGGGATAAGGCCGGTGATGACCCCCATCCCATCCGTACCGGCAAAGACCGCGTTATGCGGGTCATGATAGACCTCCGGTTCAAGATCCGAGGTCTCTGGCACATAGGGCGGGTTGGTCACGAGGAGGTCCACGGTCCCGTTCCATTCCGCCAAAGTATCGTCGGCCGTGGCGTCGGCCTGGATGACCTCTACCCCGGTGTTACGGGCATTGGCTTGGGTGTAGGCCAGGGCGGCGTCGGCAAGCTCCACTGCCTTCACCTGGGCGTCAGGCAGATAGTGGTGTAGGTAGAGCGCCAACGCGCCTGTGCCGGTGCACAGATCAACCAGCCGCGGGCCTTCCGCATTGCGCACCGCCCAGTCCGCCATAACCTCGGTTTCCGGCCGCGGGATGAACACGCCCGGGCCCACCTTGAGCTCCAGCGGGCCGAACCAGGCGCTGCCTAGTACATACTGCAAAGGCTCGCGGTCCTCCCGGCGGCGAAGCAGCGCATCAAAGGCCACGTCGAAGCCGGGCATAGAAGACTGATCGAGCGGGATATCCATGTGGCCGCAGTGGATGAGGTGCGCGGCCATAATGCGTGCATCCCATTCAGGGCTGGCCACCCCGGCAGCACGAAGGCGCTGCACCCCGCGGCGCAGCGCCTGTCCATACGTGTTATCCACGCTGGTTTAACCCTCGGCCTCGAGGCGCTCGGCACGCTCTTGGTCCTGCAGGGCCTTAATAAGGTCATGCATGTCGCCATTCAACACAGAGTCCAAGTTATTAGCCTTGTAACCAATGCGGTGATCCGTGATGCGGTTTTCCGGCCAGTTATAGGTGCGGATGCGCTCGGAGCGGTCCATGGTGCGCACCTGGGAGGCGCGCTGCTCGCCGGCCTCGGCCTCGCGGGCCTCACGCTCCATCTGGTCCAAGCGAGCCTGCAGTACCTGCAGCGCACGCGCCTTGTTCTGGATCTGAGAGCGCTCCTTCTGGCAGGTCACGATAAGCCCGGTGGGCAGGTGAGTAATACGCACCGCGGAGTCGGTGGTGTTCACGCCCTGACCGCCCTTACCGGAAGAACGGTAGACGTCGACGCGAATATCCTTGTCATCGATATTGACGGACTCGACCTCTTCCGGCTCCGGGTAGACCAGCACGCCGGCGGCAGAGGTCTGGATGCGACCCTGGGATTCGGTAACCGGAACTCGCTGCACGCGGTGCACGCCGCCCTCAAACTTGAATACGGACCATGCACCATCGCGCGACGGAGACTTGGAGCGGAAGGAAATGGTCATATCCTTCACACCGCCCAAATCGGACTCATTGAGGCCCAAGACCTCCCAGTTAAAGCCCGTCTTATCCGCATAGCGCTCGTACATACGGGCCAAGTCGCCGGCAAAGAGGGCTGCTTCCTCGCCGCCCGCGCCGGCCTTGATTTCCATAATGATGTCCTCGGAATCCTGCTCATCGCGCGGCGCGAGCAGGTCAGCGAGCTTTTCTTCCAAGCTCTCCACGGACTTTTCTAGGCGATCCGCTTCCTCCTGGAAGTCATGGTCCTCATAGGCCATCTCCTTGGCGTCGGCGAGGTCCTCGCGAGCCTGAGTGAGCTCATCATTGACCATGATGATGGGACGCAGTTCCGCGTAGCGCTTGGAGAGCTTGCGGAATTGCTTCTGGTCGCCGGCAACCTCCGGATCGCCCATCTGCATCTCAATGCCCTGGTACTCGGACACGATGTCATCAACGAGGGAAACCTGATTAGACATAATCTTCTTCATCCTTATCCGCAGCCATCGGGGCCGAGGAGGCCACCTGCATCAAGAACTCGCCATTGGAGCGGGTCTTCTTCAGCTGCTTAATGAGCAGGTCAATCGCCTGGTGAGAATCCAGGGCAGAAAGGATGCGACGCAGCTTGGTCATGATGCGTGCTTCCTCTGGAACGAGCAGCAGTTCGTCCTTACGGGTGCCGGACGGGTTGACGTCTACGGCCGGGAAGACGCGTCGCTCGGAAATGCCACGGTCCAGCTTCAGCTCGGCATTGCCGGTGCCCTTAAATTCCTCGAAGATGACGGTATCGCCGGTAGAGCCAGTCTCCACCATGGCGGTGGCGATAATGGTCAGCGAACCGCCCTCTTCGATATTGCGGGCGGCACCCAGGAAACGCTTTGGCGGGTAGAGCGCATTGGAGTCCACACCGCCGGAGAGAATGCGGCCAGAAGCCGGGGAGGAATTGTTATAAGCACGGCCGAGGCGGGTAATGGAATCCAGCAGGACCACGACGTCCTTGCCCTGCTCCACCAGGCGCTTGGCGCGCTCGATAGCCAGCTCCGCCACGGAGGTGTGCTCTGATGGCGGACGGTCAAAGGTGGAGGCAATTACCTCACCGTTGACGGAGCGTTGCATGTCCGTAACTTCCTCAGGGCGCTCGTCTACGAGGACGACCATGAGGTAGCACTCCGGGTTATTGGTAGAAATCGCGTTGGCGATATTCTGCAGAATCGTCGTCTTGCCGGCCTTTGGCGGGGAGACGATAAGCGCGCGCTGGCCCTTACCAATCGGCATGATGAGGTCAATGACGCGGGTGGTGAGGATCTTCGGATCCGTTTCCAAACGCAGGCGCTTATTCGGGTACAGCGGGGTCAGCTTATTAAAGTGCGGGCGTTGCTTTGCGCCTTCCGGATCAATGCCGTTGACGGTATCGACCTGCACCAGCTGATTGTACTTGCGGCGGTTGCGGCCATTGCCGTGCGTATGCGTCGGGCCGGAAACCTTGACCTGACCGGTAATGGCGTCACCAGAGCGCAGACCTAGGCGGCGGACGATGCCGTTGTTGACAAAGACGTCGGAAGCCGCGGCGCGGTAGCCCGTGGTGCGCAGGAAAGCGACATTATTGTCTACGACGTCCAAGATGCCGCCGACAGCCTGCAGCTCATCGCCCTCGCGGACCTGCAAATCATTGCCGCCATTATTGTCATTGTTATTTCCGCGGCCGCGGCGGTTGCGGCGATTGCGGCGCCCACGGCGGTTGCCGCGCTCGTGGTTATTGTTGTCCTCGTGGCGGTTGCCGCGCTGCTTATTATCGCCGCGGTCATTCTTCTCGCCCTGATTATCGGAGCCATCCTGGGAGCTATTGTCGCGGTTGTCCTTAGCGCCGCCCTGCTCCTCGTTGCGGTTGCGCTCCTCGCGCTCTTGCCGTTCTTGGCGCTCCTGACGCTCTTGGCGGCGGGCGCGGTTGCGGCGAGCGCGGCGGGCCTGGGAGCGCGATTCATAGCGCTGCTCCTCGCCAGAGCTCTGCTGGCGGTTATCCTGCTTCTCGCCGGATTCTTCCTGCTTTTCCGCCTTCAGCGGCGCATCTTCCTGCGCCTTTTTGCGCGGCTTATCTGCTTTCTCAGGCTTCTCCGCCTTTTCTACCTGAACGGCCTTTTCCACCTTGGCCTTGGCCTTAGGCGGAACCTGTCCGGTCTTGATGGCGGTGATGAGATCCCCCTTGCGCAGGGCAGAGACACCACGTAGGCCGCGCTCTGCGGCCATTTTGCGCAATTCCGGCAGCTTCAGGGATGCAAGATCCTGTGCTGCGGTGTTGTCCGTTTCGCTCACGGATATCCTTTCGTTGCTTGACCAGGTCCGATTATGCGGGAGCCGCCGCAGCCTATGCTCGCGGCGTTGCACTGGAAGCCAATGTGTATTTTTCTAGGACTTTTCGCCCTCATGCCAAGGCGCATGCGCGTCCTGCCGGGCAATAAGTATGAGGCCTCTTCCGTGTCCTCGAGGAGACTTCGCACAACGAGTGCGCGAACCGGAAGAAATCAAGAAACGACTGCGGGCAAAATACTTCTCTGGGCCCGAATGCATAGGAAAGGGGAGCTAAAACTTTCCAGTTTCCTACCAGTCGCGAACAAGTATAACGCATAGGGCGCAACGCCCGCACCATGACACCGCTACAGTAGAGGCATGCTTTCCACGATGATGGATATCCCCCTCTCCCTGACCCGCATTTTGGAATACGGTGCCTCGGTACACGGGGACACCACGGTTACCACCTGGCACGGTGAGGGCACCGGCTCAGAATTCGATCCGGCCGAGGAAGTTACCTTCCGCGATATCGCTGCCCGCGCCGCCGCGTTCGCCCACGCCATTCACGATGAATTGGGTATCACCAGCGATGAGCGCGTGGGCAGCTTTATGTGGAATTGCGCCGAGCACTTGGAGGTAATGTTTGGCACCGCCTGCAAGGGCGCGATTTTTGCCCCGCTGAATAAACAGCTGATGAATGACCAGATTCGCCACATTATTAACCATGCGGAAATCTCCGCCATCGTGTGCGATCCGCGCCTGGCGCAGCAGCTGGGCAAGGTGCTCGTGGGCACCGACTCCGTGGGAAGCGTCATCATCACCGGCGCCCAACCAGCGCAGCAGTTTGCCCACCTTTTCCCCCGCGGGGTTGAGGTGTATTCCTATGAGGCTCTTATTGACGGCCGGTCTACCGTCTATGACTGGCCCGAACTAGATGAGCGCACGGCCGCGGCGCTGTGCTATTCCACGGGCACCACGGGCGCTCCCAAGGGAGTACTATATTCGCACCGGTCCCTCTACCTGGAGGCCATGCAGCTGCGTTCCTCGGACTCGCTGTGCATTACCCACGGCGAGACCTTCCTGTGCTGCATTCCCATCTGCCACGTGCTCAGCTGGGGCGTTCCCTTCACCTGTTTCATGACGGGCACCCCGCTGGTGCTTCCCGACGCCGACGTGTCCGCCCCCACCCTTGCCAAAGCCATCGCCGCTACCTCTCCGCGCGTGGCACACGGCGTGCCCACCATCTGGATTCAGCTCTTTGTCCACTACATGCACCATCCACCAGAGCGCATGACACTCACCGAGATCTACGCCGGCGGCTCCCCCGTCCCGCCGATGCTGATCAAGATGTGGGAGGAGCGCTACGGCGTCGATGTGGTCCATGTGTGGGGCATGGTGGAAACCTCCACCGTGGGCAGCGTTGCCCGCCCACCCCAGGGTGCCTCGGGCGATACCCGCTGGGCCTACCGCGTATCCCAAGGTCGCATCCCCGCCTCACTGGAATACCGCGTGGTCAATGATGGGCAAGTCGTCGCCCGCACCGACCGCAATGCCGGCGAGCTGCAGGTGCGCGGCAACCTAGTCACCGGTTCCTACTACCACTCGCCCACCGCTGAGCCGGGCGAAATCGCCTCCGAATTCCGCGGCAAGCAAGTCGAGGCCGCGGAGGATAAGTTCACCGCCGATGGCTGGCTGCGCACTGGCGACGTCGGCTCTGTTACCAAGGACGGCTTCCTTACCGTGGAGGACCGCGCCCGCGATGTCATTCGCTCCGGCGGCGAATGGATCTATTCCGTGCAGCTAGAAAACCTCATCATGTCTGACGAGCTTGTCGTGGAGGCCGCTGTGATTGGCTACCCCGATAAGCAATGGGTCGAGCGCCCACTCGCCGTCACAGTATTGGCCGAGGGCGCCTCGCCCACCATCGAGACCGCAGAACGCCTGCGCGCCAGCATGCGCAAGGAACTGCCGAGCTGGATGCTGCCAGAGTATTGGACCTTTGTGAAGTCCATCGATAAGACCTCCGTGGGCAAGTTCGATAAGAAAGATTTGCGCGCCCACCTGGCAGAGGGCGAGTACAACATCATCCGGCTCAAGGGCCCAGGCGAATCCCAGCGCCTCGATGCCACCAACGCCGCCGATTTAAGCCGGGAAAACTAGGAATAAATTCGCGTCAGTCGCCGTTGCAGCTTGGTGTACCTCGTCCCCTCTCCTAGACTGGCACCAATGACCTCTTCCTCCCAGCAGCCCGTGGTTTCCCTGCCCCTGCCTACCGTGGGCCGGGCGAAACCGCCGGCGGATCTGCCTGCACCGGCCGCTGATGGCACGCGCGCACTGGTGGATCGCTATGGACGCCAGGCCCGTGACCTGCGCGTCTCGCTGACGGATCGCTGCAACCTGCGCTGCACCTATTGCATGCCGGCCGAAGGCTTGGAGTGGATGCCCACAGAGCAAACCTTAAGCGATGAGGAAACCATCCGGCTGATCCGGATAGGCGTCGGCAAGCTGGGCATCCGCCAGGTGCGCTTTACCGGCGGCGAGCCCCTGCTGCGCAAGTCGCTGGAGAAAATTATTGCTGCGACCAAACAGCTGCGCACTGACCAAGGCCGCTCCCCATCCACCGCGCTGACCACCAACGGGCTTGGCCTAGAAAAGCGCGCCGGCGCCCTCGCCGCGGCCGGGCTCGACCGCATCAATATCTCGCTCGACACCATCGACCGCGAGCGCTACGCCGCACTCACCCGCCGCGATCGGCTCGACCACGTGTTGCAGGCCATCGCCGCCGCGGATGCCGCGGGCCTGCATCCCATCAAGATAAACGCCGTGGTCATGCCCGGGGTCAACGAAGAAGACATCGTTCCACTGGCGGACTATGCCGTCCACCACGGCGCCCAGCTCCGCTTCATCGAGCAGATGCCGCTCGGGCCCCGCGAGCAGTGGCGCCGCGAGGACATGGTCACGGCCGAAGATATCCTCGCCCGCCTGCGTACCCACTTTTCCATGGCGCCGGCACGCGAACCGCGCGGTTCCGCCCCCGCCGCCCTATGGGAGGTCAGCGCTCCGGACGGCACGCGCGGCACGCTGGGCATCATTGCCTCGGTCACCCACCCCTTCTGCGGCGATTGCGACCGCACCCGCCTTACTACCGACGGCGCCATTCGCAATTGTCTCTTTGGCAATTCCGAAACCCCGCTGCGAGACCTGCTGCGCTCCGGCGCGAGCGATGAGGACATCATGGAGGCTTGGGCCGGGGAAATGTGGAGCAAAAAGCCCGGTCACGGCATCGACGACGAGGGCTTTCTCCAACCAGACCGCCCGATGTCCGCCATCGGCGGCTAACCTGAGTCTTATGTCCACGCCCCGCAGCATCTCCGCGCACCTCGACGCCGTACTCGCGCTGGCTTCCACGCCACCGGCCGAGTCCGCACCAGTCGATGCCTCCCTCATCGGCCGCATCCTCGCCGCCGACGCCACCGCGCGCTTTCCCGTGCCACCCCATGCCAATTCAGCGATGGATGGCTTCCTCGTCCATGCCGCGGATCTTTCTTCCTCCGCACCGTGGACCCTCCCCGTCGCCGGCGATGTACCGGCCGGCGCGGCTCCCATCGCTGTGCCCACCGGCCACGCCGTTCGCATCATGACCGGCGCCCCGGTGGCCGATACCGCAGGAATGCTCGTCGTTCCCGTGGAAAACACCACCACCCCGGCCGGCCCGGTAGCACTTCCGGACGAGGTCACCATCACGGAGACCCCCACCAAGTCGCATATCCGCCCCGCCGGCGAGGATATCCAGCCCGGCGCGCCAGTCGCCACCGCCGGCATGCTTATCGATGCCGCCGTCATCGCCGCCCTCACCTCCGCCGGCGTATATACCGTTACGGCCTACCGGCGCCCGCGCATCGCGGTAATTTCTTCCGGCGAAGAACTCGTCTCTTCCCCAGCGCAGCTCGCCCCCGGCCAACTGCCAGATTCCAATGGCCCGATGCTCGCCGCTCTTTGTGGCGCAGATACGCACGTCCATGTGGGCGATGCCCCTGCGGACCTAGCCTCTGCGCTAGATGAGCTAGCCCCGTCCCACGACCTCATCATCACCTCAGGTGGCGTATCAGCCGGCGCCTTCGACGTCGTCCACACCGTACTCGGGCGCACGGATTCCGCGTGGTTCGGGCACGTCGACCAGCGCCCGGGTGCCCCGCAGGGCTACTCCCTGTGGGATGACACCCCGGTGCTGTGCTTGCCCGGAAACCCTGTGGCAGCCTTCGTCGATTTTCAGCTCTATGCCCGGCCGCTTATCGCCGCACTGTCCGGACACCCCGCTCCCTGTCAGAGGGTCAACCTGCGTGCACGGGTGGATTCGCCCCTTCCCGCCTCCCGCGGCCGGCCGACCATTGTTCCCGTCACCGTAGACTTTCAGGCAGCGCCCACCATCACCTCGCACCTGCCCCACGGCAGCCACCGCGTCGTGTCGCTGGCCGGCAGCAATGGCTTTTGCCTCATCGACTCCGAGCCGCCGGCCATGGGCGAGGACATCACCGTTTATCTGTATTAAGGAGCAACCATGGAATTTACCCACCTAAACTCTGACGGCGCCGCCTACATGGTCGACGTCACCGAGAAACAGCCCACCGTGCGCACCGCCACTGCGGAGGGCGAGGTCGCCTGTTCCCCCGAGGTGATGACCGCGCTGCGCGATGGCACCGTGCCCAAGGGCGATGTCCTCGCCGTCGCCCGCATTGCTGGAATCTCGGCCGCCAAGAAGGTCCCCGAGCTACTTCCCTTGGCACACACCATCGGCGTACACGGCTGTGCAGTGGAGCTCACGCTTGCCGACGACCACGTTTCCATCTCCGCCACCGTCCGCACCGCCGACCGCACCGGCGTGGAAATGGAGGCGCTTACGGCCGTAAATGTCTCCGCGCTCGCCATTATCGACATGGTCAAGGGCGTGGATCGCTCCGCGTATATCCGCCGCTGCGGAATCGTGGCGAAATCCGGCGGCCGCTCCGGGGACTGGTCCCGCACCCTCCCGGAGTCCTAATGCTCGGCGCGGTCATCCTCGCCGGCGGTCACGGCAGGCGCATGGGCGGCGCCGATAAGGCCTCCCTTTTTGCCCACGGCACGCGCTTTATTGACCGCCTGCTCGCCCAGCTTCCCTACGGCACCCCGACCGTAGCCGTCTCCCCGCATCGCCTCGGCCTGCCCCAGGTGTGCGAGTCACCGCTCTACGGTGGTCCCGTCGCCGGCATCGCGGCCGGCGCCCAGGCGTTATCCCACTGCTCCGAGCTCGCCCTCTTCGCCGTGGATGCCCCCGATTCGCCGCTGCTGCTTCCCCGTCTGCGCTCGACCCTCGCTTCCTCCACGGCCGATGCCGTACTCACCCGTGCCGCCGACGGATACCTCCAGCCGCTGTGTTCCCTCTGGCGCGCTCGCGCGCTCCACTCTCAGCTGGAATCCCTTCCTACGACTCGGAACGTTTCCGTCCGTCGCCTCATCCGTGGCGCCAATTTCATCGAGATTCCCGGCACCGGCGCCGAACGCGACTACGACACCCGTGCGGAGCTGCGCGAGCTCCCCGCGTTCCCTCCTCACACCACCCTTCGCGCTCACCGGCAGCCGCTCGGCTAGTCCTCCACCTCCACCCGTGAGCGCCGAGGGAGAAGTCTCCGCTTTCCCGCCCTTCGCGCTCACTGGGAGCCGCAGCAAACGCGAAATCGCCGCCCCGGTGAGCGCGAGGGGTGGACGAATACGAAAACCCGCCCTTCGCGCTCACGGTGGGCATGAAATATGACCAAGAACGGTCGCTGGTGAGCGCGAAGGGCGGGAGGAGCGGGAGGGTCCGAACCGCGGGAGAGCTACTCGGTCACGATGAACTTGCCGTGCTGGCCCTTCTCTGCGTTAGTCATGATGTGATTGACAAAGGAATAGGTACCGGGCTCGTTGAAGGTCATTTCGACGAATCCGCCTTGCGCCGGGAGGAGGTCAAGGGCTTGTGAACCGGTGGAGTCTTCATTCTTGATGAGGTAGGCGCCTTCCTTGTAGGCGGTATCGAATTGTTCGCCTACAACATGGAAGCTCAGCGGCTGGTCGGGGCCTAGGTTGGTCAGCCACAGACGGACGGTATCGCCTACCTTGGCCTTGATGGGCTCTGCGTCATACTGGCCAGGGTAGTAATTGAAGGCCATCAGGTCGAAGCGGCCGTCGGCAACGCGCTGGGCGTCGGCGCCGGTGGATTCCTCGCCGAGGAAGATGTCGGTGGCCATGAAGTTATACTCCGCGTCAACGGGCTTAAGGTCCAGCGGATCGATAATGACATTGCCGGCCATGCCGTTGGCGATGTGTAGGGACATGGGCATCGTGGAGCAGTGATACATCCAGATGCCGGAGCGGTTCGCGGTGAACTTGTAGGTCAATTCCTCGCCCGGCTGGATGGATTTCATGGTCTTATCTGGGTTGACCTCGCCGGCGTGGAAGTCAATGGAGTGGGCCATGGAGCCCTCGTTCTTGATGGTGATTTCGAATTTATCGCCCACCTTGCCGCGCAGGGTGGGACCAGGGGCTTGGCCGTTGAAGAGCCAGCGCATCTGCTTGATGCCGGGGGCGACCTCCACGACTTCCTCGGTCATCGTCCAGGTCTCTTTGTGCGTCTTCGTCTCAGCGGCCGGCTGCAAAGAGGCGTCGAAGGCGGAAAAATCGTCGCGTTGTGCGCCGAGTTCGGCGGCGGTTGGCACGTCTACGTGCGGGTTGCTAGCAGAAGACACCGCATGGTCATGTCCTGCAGCGGCACCGTCTCCCACGTTGACCTGGAAGGTCATGCCCTGCATCTTGTGGCCAGCGATGGTGCAATAGCCTTCCTCGGAGGAGTCGATGACTCCGGCGTCGAGTTGGACGGTCTCGCCGGGGTCGACGCGGCCGGTTTCAGCGTCGCCAATCTTTAAGTCGTGGACTTGGTCGCCGGAGTTGGTGAAGTTGACCACCAAGTGGGTGCCGGGGTCGATATCGATGGACGAGGGGGTAAAGGCCATGCCGTCTACGCCCACGTCAATGGTCTGCGTTTCGCCAGAGGATACCGGTGCCGCGGACTCCGAGCCCTTACCAGTGGAATTAACCACCGCGAGCGCGATGACCGCCGCCAGCGCGATGCCGATGAGCAGCCATGAGGCCCAGGAGGAATCTTTGGGTGCGGGTTTGTCCGCAGGTTGTGAGGAAGAAACGCTCAGCATTTAACTCTCCAGTCTTTTCTTAAGGTAGATGGCTCGGCCGACGGCGATAACGTTGGCGGCAAGGCCTATCCCCATCATGATAAGCCCGGCCACGGTAGCGCCCAGCAATGTCAGCAGTCCGCCCACGTTGATGAGCAGCAGGCGGGCGTAGCCGGTGCGCTCCGCGGTATTAGGACGCGCGCCGGTAAGGATCGGTAGCAAGTGGTGCAGGACCCCGGTGACCAACTGCAAGAGGCCGGCACCGAGAAAGGCGGGTAGCAAAATCAGGGTAATGGTGCGCGGGTAGGCGCCTACCGCTGCGGAAATGGCATCGCCGGCGCACAGCGCCAGCATCCACAGCAGGCCGGCGATGACAGCAACGGTGGCGGTGGTCAGCCGCGGCGAACGCCCCATGACGGTGGCAAGCACCGGCTGGATGATGAGCACCGCCGCCAGGACCACGAGCAGTTGGGCCACGCCTGCGGCGCGGGTAAGGCCCACCGCGTACAGCGCCATCGCCAAGGACAAGCCAACGCAGTGCACGATGAGCGCGCGAGTACACCGCGCGCGAGCGGTGGGCGAAATCGCCGTGGCCGATAGCGTGGGGAGCAACGTAACCACCGTGCCGATGACGGTCAGCCACGCGAAGCCCCAGACCATGCCGCGCGAGTGGGCGCCGACGAGGAGGGAGTACTCGCCCACCCCATTACCGCTGAGGATGACAAGCACCACGGAGGCAATCATGAACACAGCCGCCGCGATATAAAAGGGCACGGTCACGGCAAAAGAACCAGACAGTGAGCCGCGAAGGCGCCGCGCAACGAACCACAGGTGCCAGGTGAGGGCGGCGATGATGAGGGCAGAGGCGGCGTCGGCAAGCGGGCCCCAGTCATACCCCGCCCTATCAATGAGCAGCAAGATAAGCCCGAGCTGCACTAGGCCCACGCGACTGCCGACGCCCCGGTAGTCCCCGCCCGCAGTCCGGGTCAAGGCCTCGGTGAAATGGGTGGAAAAGACGATGATGGCCGTGGTCAGAGCACCAATGGTGAAGGGATGGATGATATCCCACCACACCACAGGAGCGCCCAAGGAGCCAGCAATGAGTAGGCCGAGACCAATAAGGATCCACAAGCCAATAACGGCGGCGCTCAGGGTATGCCAGCGGCCGCGCACGGCCAGGGATACGTCATGAATGCGCACGTCGCGCCTCCTTCGCAGTCAAGGCAATGCCGCAAGCGAGAAAAATTAACACTGCGAATATCGTAACCACCCCGCCGGTGTGGAGGGCAGTGGTGTGCTCGGCGCAATCGGCAAGGATGCGCAACGCGAGGCCGCCATGTAAGAGCGCCACCGGCACATAGAGCACTGAGTGGTACGGCAATCGGCGGCGGATAACGGAGGTGAAGATGATGGGTGCGTGCGCAAAAATCATGGACATGACAAAGCCCAAGAAGATGGCGTGCACTGAGGCATCATAGGCAAAGCCGGTGGACTGTCCGTGTAGCAGCCAGAGGTAACCGCCGAGGGCGAGCCAGCCGTAGCCGGCCAACATGCACGCCGCCGAGTAGCGCGGCAGGCCGTGCGAGCGCACCAGATTCTTGGCCACGTCCACCCGCGCGGTGGCCGCAGCGATGGCGATGAGCACCAAGCCCATCGCGCGATAGCCCACCGCAGGGGCAAGCACGTAGATGACGCTGGCCGCCGCCAGCCCCAGAACCAGAAGGGTCAGGTGGTTTTCGGCGCGGGTTCCGGCCATGGTGACGCGCGCTAGTTCCATGCGCTCGCCGATGATGGTGGCCACGGCGTAGAGGACGCACAGCGGCATCGCCGCGGCGAACCCCGGGCCCATGGCCCATAGGGCAGCTGCTGCTATTCCCCCGATAACTCCGGCTGCCTGCACCAAGATCGCAAGGCTCGCCTGACGGCGATAGATGGTGGCGTAAATGAAGCCAAGGACAAGGAAGCTCGCGGCAAAACACACGGCCGGGACCGCCCGCGGCAGGCCGGCGAGAATGCTCAGCACGCCGGCGACGTGGAACACGGGCCCGGCCCATGCCCAGGAGGTGCGCACGGCAACGGTGCGCTCAAGGCCGATGGCTCCGCCCACGAAACCGAAGACCATGAGCGGTCCGTGGTCGGCGGCGAAGGACGCTCCCGGGGTAACGTTCAGCCCCAAGAGGGTGGCACCCGCAACCAGACCTACCAGCAGGGACAGTCCTGCGAAGGCGAGGAAGATGAGGCGATGCGCCACGCTATTGTTTTGCACGGGTTTTATCGTACTAATATTGCTAACAGAGCGAAACTCGCACCCCTTAAGAAAGGACCACTCGCTATGCAACTACCCATCTCCGATGCCAATAAGCCACACTCCATCCCAACTCTGAATGCCTCCGAAATTCCGCACGCCGTTCGCCACGGCGCCATCCACGGCGCACTCGGCACCCTCAACGTGGGCGAAGCAATGATCCTCATCGCCCCGCATAATCCGGTTCCCCTGCTCAAGGAGGTCGAGGCTCGCGAGGAGAACTTCGAGCTGGACTACCTCAAGGAAGAAGAAAACGACTTCCACATCAAGTTCACCCGCGTGAGCTAAACCCTTCGCGGAGCGGAGGGCTATCCTGGATAGGTCACACTCTCCGCTGTAGAAGGAGCCCTCCGCAGATGAAGAAGCGCGCCGCCGCACTCCTCGCCGCCCTCGCATTCGCCCTAGCGGCCTGCGCTCCCCCAACGTCAACGACCTCCGCCCAGGACGCGGATGCTCCCACGCTCAATGTCCTGGCTGCATCCTCCACCCGCGTCATCAATGACGAACTCACTTCGCGCGCAGGCCAGCTCACACCGCCGGTAAATCTAAACTTTGAAAATGGCGGCTCCTCCGACCTGGTGAGCAAGCTGCGCGAGGGCGCCCCGGCCGATCTTCTCCTTACGGCATCGAAGAAAACCATGGATAAGGCGGTGCAGGATGGCACGGTTGCCACGCCCGAGGTGCTTGCCACCAATGTCATGGTCATGGTTGTGCCCAAGGGCAACCCGGCGGGAATCCATTCCGTGGAGGATCTCCGCCACTCCCACCACTTCGTGCTTTGCGATCCCCAAGTTCCCTGTGGCGATATCTCCTCCCGGATCATCGACGATAAACGCTTGGACGTCCATCCATCCTCCCAAGAGCGCCAGGTGGCCGACGTTTTAGGAAAGGTTGCCTCGGGCGAGGCGGATGCTGGGTGGGTCTACTCCACCGATGCCGCCGCGGCCGGCGACGATGTCGAGGTGATTGACATTCCTGGGGCAGAGAAATTTACTAACCAGATTCTGGGCGCCGTTACCGCAGAAGCATCCCACCCCGACCAGGCTCGCGCGGTGCTCGATATCCTGAGCGGCGACTTTGCATCCACCTGGCGCGACCGCGGCTTTAACCCGGCGGAGTAGTTCTGTGTCCGCACCCCAGCCCATTCGCCCCAAAGCCCCGCTTCTTATCGGCCTTATTGGCCTCATCGCGGTGGCGACCATCATCGTCCCCGTTGCCGCTCTTGGGCTGCGCGTGCCATGGGCGCGCATTAGCGACTACCTCGCGCGCGACGAGATCCGGGATATGCTGCTCATCTCAGTGGCAGCCGCTTTCCAATCCATGATCCTTGCGCTCGTTCTGGGCTTGGGGCTGGCCCTGTGGGTGCAGCAGCTCGGCCGCGGCAGCTCCGTAGTGCGCCTCTTGGTCTACCTGCCCTTGGCCATGCCACCGGTGGTGGGCGGCTTGGCCCTTACCGCAGCCTTTGGCCGCAAGGGGTACCTGGCCCCGCTTCTCGACGCCCTAGGCATCAACCTCGCCTTCGCCTTCCCCGGAGTCGTTATGGCGCAGACCTTTGTGGCGCTGCCCTTTGTGGTGGTCGCGGTTGATTCGGCATTGCGCCAGCTGGACCAGGAAATCCTCGCCTCTGCGCGCGGCGTGGGCTTGGGCCGGTGGGAGGTCCTGGGCAAAATCACCCTGCCGTCCATCGCCCCGGCCTTGGCTACGGGTGCGGGGTTGGCCTTCGCGCGCTCGCTGGGCGAATTTGGCACGACGCTGACCTTTGCCGGCTCACAGCCGGGGGTTACCCGCACCATGCCGATGGGTATTTATTTGGAGCGCGAGGTCGATGCGGATGGCGCGTACGTGCTCTCCGCGCTGCTTATCGGGTTGGCCTTGGCCTGTCTGGCGCTGGCGGGCTTGCCTGCCCTTCGGCGGCGAAGCTACCAGCCGCAGGCCAGGAGGTTGCATGGGATGGACGTCGATAAGCTCCGCGCCCTTACCCGTCCCACTGATGCGCCGGTGCTGTCCGTGACCGTCGACGGGGTGCGCACGGATTTTTCCCCGCGTGCCATAACGGCCGTGGTGGGCCCGAATGGTTCCGGCAAGACGACCTTGATGGGGCGCATTGCCGGGCGCCTGAGCGGCGGGGAGGTATCCCCGGAGCACGCCGACATCGTCTTGCTCACCCAGCGTCCGGGCTTGCCGCCGCGTTCGACGGTCGTGCAGGCGGTCGCCATGGTCACCCGCGATAAAGCCCGTGCGCAGGAGCTCCTGGCGGCGGCGGGATTGCACGAGCTTGCCGACGTCCCCGTTCCCGCCCTGTCTGGCGGCCAAGCCGCCCACGTGGCGCTGGTGCGCGCGCTAGCCGCACGGCCGGCGGTCTTGATTGTGGACGAACCCCTTGCCGCAGTCGATGTGACATCGGCCGAGAGGTGGCGCCGCTTCTTGCACGCGGCCCGCGCAGACCGTACCACGCTGCTTGTTACCCATGATGCGCTCGATATTGCGCACCTGGCGCAGGACATGCTGGTCATGGAATCCGGTCAAGTGCGGGCGCACGGCGCAACCGCGCTGCTGCTCGAGGCACCGCCGACAAGCTTCGTCGCGGCGCTAGCGGGACTCAACCGCCTCGAAGGAACCGTGACCGCGATCGGCGCCTCCGCCGTCGAGGTCGCGTGCGGCGATATTTCCGTTCTGGCGACCAAGGAGCATACGTCTTTTGAGCCCGGGCAGAAGGTGGCGGTGACCTTTGACCCGCATGCGGCCACAATTGGCGCCGCGCAGGAAACGTGCAATCAGTGGGCGGTGCGCGTCCTTGCAGTCGAGGCCACCAGCCTCGCAGCGGCCCAGCTGCGCGTTGATCTGGGTGGTCAAGAGGCTACAGTACCGGTAGACCGCGAGTTCGCTTTAGGCGTCGCGGTGGGTAACATCGTATCCTTAGCGATATCTAAAGCACACGTTTTTGTCCACCCCAACTAGTTTTTCTGTATTCGCAGACCCCAAGGCGGATTTCTACCATGCCTGATTCACTTCCCCGGCCCACTACCGAACTCTTTCCAGAGGCCCTCAACCTCTCACCCAAGCAGCGCGAGGTGCTCACCGCTGTGCAGCGCCACCCCGAAGGCGCTAAGGCCGGCACCGTGGCCGAGGAACTAGGCATGCACGTCAACACCGCTCGCGGACACATCGATGAACTGGTCAACGCTGGGGCCGTCAACGTAGTATCCGCGCCGAGTAAGGGCCGCGGGCGCCCCTCCCTCATCTTCCAAGCCCGCATTCCAGATAATAAAGCGGTGGCAGAGGAATACATCACCTTGGTGGAGGTACTGACCACGATGCTGGCCGATAAGGAAGAGCTTGATGACGCCGCCTCGGCCAAGGCCCTCGAGATCGGACGACGCTGGGCGCGCGCCGCGGGCACGGATGCCTCCGATGGCGCGCTCGATACGCTCTTTGCCACCCTGCGCGATATGGGCTTTGACCCTGCCACCAAACCCGATTCAGCCGACATCGAGCTTCATGCTTGCCCGTTTGTCTCTTCGGGGCTTGAGCCTTCGCCGTTCCTGTGTGCGGTACACGCTGGCTTCCTGCAAGAAACCAGCGATGATACAACCTCGATCACCTTGGTTCCGCGCCAGCACCCCAACGTGTGCCGTCTAAAAATTAAGCCTGCGTAAGCTCCACGCGGACGGGGCCGGCCACGGTGAGGTCGATGACGCGGAGGTTCTGCTCGCGGGCGTCGGCAAGAATGCCCTCCTCAATATCCTCGGTGTGCAGCACCATAACAGTGGGGCCGGCGCCGGATAGGTAGGCCGCATAGCCGCGATTGCGCAGGCGATTGACCCACTCCGCGGTCACGGGAAGCACATCCGCGCGGTACGGCTGGTGCAAGCGATCGCGGGTTCCCTCCCACAGGAGGTCCGGATAGTTCTGCAATGCCGCCACCTGAACCGCGGTGCGCGAGACGTTGAACGCCGCATCCGAATGCGTCACGTGCGAGGGCAGGACACGGCGCACCGCCTGGGTGGAGGCATGGAAATCAGGCACGAGCGCGGTGGCGCGGATATCTTCGTGCACCTTGATGGACGCGGCGCGGTAGTCCGGCAAAGAATGGCCGTCGACGGGGACATTTGTCCACGACACCACGGCGTCACCCAATACAGAGGCGGCCGCATTATCGGGGTGGCCCTCAAAGGCGGAAGAAAGCTGCACCACTTGCTCTTGGGTCAGCGGACTTCCCGCCAGCGCATTGCCGGCGGCCACGCCCGCCACCGCGGCGGAGGCAGAAGAGCCCAGGCCGCGCGACTGCGGGATATTATTATGCGAGACCACCCGCAGGCCGGGCACGGTGGCGTCGGCCGCCGAGAGTGCGGAGCGAATCGCCTTGACCACCAAGTGGGAGCCATCGCGCGGCAGGTCTTCTGCGCCCTCGCCGAAAATCTCTACCGTAAGGCCCGAGGCGGTGACCTCTACCTCGACGGTGTCATACAGGCTCAACGCCATGCCCAAGGTGTCATATCCTGGGCCAAGGTTCGCCGTGGAGGCAGGAACGGTCACGATGGCTTTAGTGCCGACTTCAACTTCGATGCTCATAGCTGTCCAGTCTATTTGGCCGGGCTAGCTGCCGAGGCGGATTACGGAATGAACGGCCTTGACCTCTTCGAGCTCGCCCAAAGCAGCCACAATGGTGTCCAAGGTCGCCTCCTTCGCGGCATGGGTGACCACGATGAGGCGGGCGGTGTCCGCGCCGTCTTCCTGGCGCACGGTGCGCAGGGAAACGTCATTGTCGGCAAAGACGGCGGAGATGGCGGCCAGCACACCGGTGCGGTCTTGGACCTCCATATCGATGTGGTAGCGGGTTTCCACCTCACCAAAGTCTGCGATAGGCAGGTTGGCATAGGTATTCTCGCCCGGTGCGCGGCCGCCGTGGACAATATTGCGGGCTGCCCCGACGACGTCGCCAAGCACGGCAGAAGCCGTAGGATTGCCGCCCGCACCATTGCCGTAGAACATCAGGGAACCTGCGGCCTCGGCCTCGACGAAGATGGCATTATAGGACTCGCTCACGGAGGCCAACGGGTGCTCCTTAGGCACCAACGTGGGGTGCACGCGGGCATTGACCGCCTCGGAGCCGTCCTCACGCTTAAGGCGCTCGCAAATGGCCAGCAGCTTGATGGAATAGCCGGCATCATTGGCCGCGGCGATATCCGCGGCGGTGACCTTGGTAATGCCCTCGCAGTGGACGTCCTCGAACTTCACGCGAGTGTGGAAACCCAAAGACGCCATGATGGCAGCCTTGGAGGCGGCGTCATGGCCCTCAACATCCGCGGTGGGATCGGCCTCGGCATAGCCCAGGCGAGTAGCCTCCGCCAGCGCTTCATCATAAGAAGCGCCCGTGGACTCCATCGCGTCCAAGATGAAGTTGGTGGTGCCATTGACAATGCCAGAGATGCGCTCTACCTGATCGCCGGCCAAGGAGCGACGCAGCATGCCCACTACCGGAATCGCGGCGGCTACGGCAGCCTCAAAATAGAGATCTACACCGGCGCGGTCGGCGGCCTCCGCCAGCTCATCTGCGTGCGCAGCAACCAGCGCCTTATTGGCGGTCACCACGGACTTTCCGGAATTGAGTGCGGCGAGCACCAGCTCGCGCGGAAAATCAATACCGCCGATGACCTCAACCACGAGGTCGATATCATCGCGGGCGACGAGCGCCTTGGCGTCATCGGTCAAAAGCTCCTGGGGCACGCCCGGGCGCAGCTTATTCTTATTGTGGATGGCGATGCCGCGAATCTCGGCTGGACCACCGATGCGGTGAGCAAAGGCATGAGCATTCTCCCCCAGCAGGCGAAAGACCTCGGCACCAACGGTGCCAAAGCCCAGCAGCGCGATACCAACGGTCTCGCCCTCGCCCTTGCCGGAATACTCGTGTGCCTGAAGCTCGCTAGTCGATGCAGCCATAGTCCGTCTCCATTGTGCGGTTGGGGTAAAGGTGTTGTGCCCGCTAATTGCGGATACAGGACACTATACAGAACAAGCTGTCTACTTTCGCCCTAAATAGAGCCATTAATAGAAAAGTCCCCGTCACAGGGCGTGAATTAAATTCCGCCATGTAACGGGGACCGAAGGATGGAGGTTAATCCACCTCTAGGGAGAGGAGGTCCTCGATGGTCTCGCGGCGCAGCATGGGCTTGGTCTGGCCCACGCGCGTGGCGACGACCGCCGGGCGCACCGCACCGTTATAGCGCGAGGACATCATGTACTGGTAGCCGCCAGTCGCTGCAAAGGCGATCAAGTCTCCCGGCTGAATATCATTGGACAGCTCGCCGTCTTCAAGGAGAATATCGCCGGACTCGCAATGGAAACCCACCACGCGCGAGGGCACCACTTCCCCATCGCTAAAGCGGTTGACCACGCGCACGTCATAGGCCGAACCGTAGAGCGCCGGGCGGATATTATCTGACATTCCACCATCGACGGAGATATAGCGACGCAGCGGCAGATCCGACTTGCCAGTTTCTACATCCTTGACGGTACCCACGCGGTAGACGGTCACCGCCGAGCCCGCAACCAAGGAGCGACCGGGCTCAACTAAGAGGAAGGGCGCCTCAATGCCCAACTCCTCTGCGGTGTGCTTGACCGCGCCGAGCATATCGCCGGCCACGCGCTCGATATCCAGCGCCTCCTCATAGGGCATGTAGGGAATACCAAAGCCGCCGCCCAGATCGAGCTCTTCCAGCGTCACGCCCAGCTCGGTGTAAATCTGGCGATACAGTCCCATGACGCGCTCCGCGGCAAGTTTGAAGCCCTCCGCATTAAAGACCTGGGATCCCACGTGGCAGTGCAGGCCGCTCAGGTGCAGGTTGTCCGCTTCCAAGCAACGCTTGGCCGCAGCAAAAGCCGCGCCCGTGGCGAGCGAAATGCCGAACTTTTGGTCCTCATGCGCCGTGGCGATGAATTCGTGCGTATGCGCATCAACACCCGGCTTGACGCGGATCATCACCGGCTGGACCTTGCCGGCCTCGCCCGCAATGCGATTAAGTTCTTCCAGCTCGAGCTCGTTGTCAATGACCACGTGGCCCACGCCGGCGTCTACGCACAAACGCAGGTACTCATCGTCCTTATTGTTGCCGTGCGTGGTGATGCGCTCGGCTGGAAACTCTGCGGCTAGGGCAATCTTGAGCTCATTGAGCGAGGCCGCGTCCAAGCACAGGCCTTCCTCATTGACCCAGTTCACGATCTTCTTTGAGATGAATGCCTTGGAAGCATAGTGCACGTGCTCGGGTCCACCGAAAGCGCGGGCCATGTCCTGGCAGCGGGACCGGAAGTCATCTTCATCGAAGACATAAAGTGGGGTCTGGAATTCCTCCGCCAAATCTGGCAGTGGAACGCCAGCAATGGTTACCACGCCGTCTTCCTCGCGCTGGGCATTGCGCGGCCAGACGTGGGCCGGCAGCTCATTGAAATCCGCCACTTACATCTTCTCCGGGGTGCTCACGCCCACCATGGACAAGGCATTGGCCAGAACCACGCGGGAAGCCTGCGCCAGCGCCAAACGGGCCCCGTGGATTGGTGCTTCATCCTCGCCAGCCTTGGGCAGGACCTGGCAGGAATCATAAAAGCGGTGGAATACCGCGGCAAGATCCTCAGCATAGCGGGCGATGCGGTGCGGCTCGCGCAGCTTCGCTGCTTCCTCCACTACTGCTGGGAATTCACCCAAGGTACGAATCAAGTCACCCTCGCGCTCGTGGGTAAGCAGCGAGAGATCCGCACCTTCCGCGTCGATGCCGAGCTCGGCAGCCTTACGGGCGATGGAACATAGACGGGCGTGGCCGTACTGCACGTAGTAGACAGGATTATCGGAAGACTGCGTCTCCCACAGGCCCAAGTCAATATCGATGGTTTGATCCACGGAAGAGCGCACCAGGGAATAGCGCGAAGCATCCACGCCAATAGCGGCGACGAGATCCTCCATAGTGATGACCGTGCCTGCACGCTTAGACATGCGCACCGGCTTGCCATCACGCATGAGGTTAACCAGCTGGCCGATAAGAACCTCGACGGCATCGGCGTCGTAGCCTAGGGCAGCCGCTGCCGCCTTCAAACGCGGCACATAGCCGTGGTGGTCTGCGCCCAGCATGTAGATATTCAAATCGTGGCCGCGATCAAACTTATCGGCCACGTAAGCGATGTCACCGGCAATATAGGCTGCATTGCCATCGGATTTCACCACTACGCGGTCCTTGGAGTCGCCATAGTCGGTGGACTTGAGCCACCAAGCATTGTCCGCCTCATACATGTGGTCTTCGGCCTTGAGCTTTTCCAACGCTGCATCCACAGCACCGGAGTCAAAGAGGGAGTTCTCATGGAAGTAGACGTCAAAATCCACTCCGAACTCGTGCAAGGACTGCTTAATCTGCGCGAACATCATCTCTACGCCGTCTGCGCGGAAGGCCTCTTGGACTTCTTCATCACTGCCTTCAAGGGCAGACGGATTCTTCTCTACCACGGCCTGAGCAATGTCCTGGATATAAGCACCGCCGTAGCCATCTTCTGGGGTTGGCTCACCCTTCGCCGCTGCCACGAGCGAGCGAGAGAAGCGGTCAATCTGGCCGCCGTGGTCATTGAAGTAATACTCGCGGGTAACCTCTGCGCCGGATGCCTCCAGCACGCGGCCTAAAGAATCACCGACGGCCGCCCAACGGGTGCCGCCAAGGTGGATCGGGCCGGTCGGGTTCGCGGAGACAAACTCTAGGTTGACCTTCTTGCCCGCAAAGGCATCATTATTGCCATACTCCTTGCCTGCGCGGAGAATCTGAGCGACGATTTCTCCCTGGGCGTCGGCAGCAAGGCGAATATTAATGAACCCAGGTCCGGCAATGTCAGCCTCGGCAACGGCATCATTGTCTGCCAAGGCCTCTGCCAACCAGCCGCCTAGCTCGCGCGGGTTAGCACCGGCCTTCTTGGCCACCTGCAGCGCCACGTTGGTGGCATAATCGCCGTGCTCAGGGTTGCGCGGACGCTCAACGGTTACCGTTTCTGGCAAGACAGAGGAATCAAGATCATGGTCATCCATGACCTTGATTGCGGATTTTTTAATCAATGTGGCCAAATCAGCTGGAGTCATGTCGCACGATTCTAGTTCACTGAAAAGACGAGTGTGAAAAGGGCTATATCAAAAAGTTCGCCTTTGCAGCGCAAACGGTTGATAGCAGTTTTCTGCAACACTAATATTGCGAAATAATTGCTGGTCAAGCGGGGGACGCATTACGCACGTACTACTTAAAGGGAGTAAGGTCGTGCCTACCCCCATGTAAAAAATCAACGAGGAGCACCGTATGCGCATTGCGCTATTTTCCACTTGCATTGGTGACGCCCTTTTCCCGGACGTACAAAAGGCAACGGCACTGGTTCTCTCCCGCTTGGGCCACGAAGTGGTCTTCCCGGAGGAACAGACCTGCTGCGGCCAGATGCACATCAATACCGGCTATCAGAAGGAAACCCTGGGAATGATCCGCTCCTATGCGGATGCCTTTGCCGACCCCTCCATTGATTATGTCGTCGCGGCCTCCGGCTCCTGCGTCGGCGCCGTTCGCGAGCAGCACGAGCGCATCGCTGACCGATTTGGCAACTCCGCCGACGTCGACGGCGCCCGCAAGACCACTCAGAAGACCCTGGATCTCCCGGAATTCCTAGTGGATGTTGCCGGCGTGACCAACGTCGGCGCATTCTTCCCGCACCGCGTGACGTACCACCCCTCCTGCCACGGCCTACGCTTTTTGAAGCTGGGAGACCGCCCACTTCAGCTTCTCCAAGAAGTAGAAGGAATCGACCTAGTCACACTCCCCAATAAGGAAGAATGCTGTGGCTTCGGCGGCACCTTTGCTATCAAGAATGCGGAAGTATCCCGCGCGATGGTCACCGACAAGACCCGCCACGTTAAGGAAACCGCGGCTGAATACGTCACCGGCGGTGACTCTTCCTGCCTGATGAACATCGGTGGTGCCCTAAGCCGCCAGCGTTCCGGTATCCGCGCCGTGCACATGGCTGAGATCTTAGCTTCCACCAAGGAGCACCCATGGACTCCGACCTCCGCCGCTTACTCCAAGGAGACGATGCTCTAATGACCTCTTTCCTCGATACCACCCCACCACGCGCGCCGGAAGGCTACGGCAACCTGCGTGGCAGCAAGGCCTTTGTTCCCCTGGCACACGTTGGCCTGAATAACGCCACCCAGCGCCACAACCTGCAGCACGCCACCACCTCCATTCGTGAGAAGCGCTCCAACGCTGTGGAGGAGCTGGACGATTGGCAGGAGCTGCGCGCTGCAGGTTCCGCCATCAAGGAAGATGTTGCCGCCCGTATGCCAGAACTGCTCGAGCAGTTCGAAGAGGCAGTCAAGGCTCGCGGCGGCATCGTCCACTGGGCACGCGATGCCAAGGAAGCTAACCAGATCATTGAGGGTCTGATTCGCGCTACCGGCGAGACCGATGTGGTCAAGGTCAAGTCCATGGCCACCCAGGAAATCGGCATGAACGAGCACTTGGAGGCCGCGGGCATCAACGCTCGCGAGACCGACCTGGCCGAGCTCATCGTGCAGCTAGGTGAGGATAAGCCGTCCCACATTCTGGTTCCGGCTATCCACCGCAACCGTGCGGAGATTCGCGATATCTTCGTCAACAAGATGCCCAATACCGATGACACTCTGCAGGCTGAGCCGGCAGAGTTGGCCGAGGCTTCCCGCCAGTTCCTGCGCGAGCAGTTCATGCAGGCCAAGGTTGCCATTTCCGGCGCCAACTTCGGTGTAGCAGAAACCGGCACCATCAACATCGTGGAGTCCGAGGGCAATGGCCGCATGTGCCTTACCCTGCCGGAGACCCTCATTACCGTGATGGGCATCGAAAAGCTGGTTCCTACTTTCCAGGATCTAGAGGTCTTCCTCCAGCTGCTGCCGCGTTCTTCCACGGCAGAGCGCATGAACCCGTACACCTCCATGTGGTCCGGTGTTACTGAGGGCGATGGCCCGCAGAACTTCCACTTGGTGCTGCTGGATAACGGCCGTACCGCGGCCCTGTCCTCCCCGATTGGCCACCAGGCCCTCAAGTGCATCCGTTGCTCGGCTTGCCTGAATGTTTGCCCAGTCTACGAGCGCGCCGGCGGCCACGCCTACGGCTCTGTCTACCCTGGCCCGATCGGCATTTCCCTGACGCCGCAGCTGACCGGCATGAAGGACCACAACGATCCTTCCGCCAGCCTGCCTTATGCGTGCTCGCTGTGTGGCCGCTGCGACGAGGTGTGCCCGGTGAAGATTCCGCTTTCCGACGTCATTTTGGAAAACCGCCACCAGAAGGTCACCCACGCCACCCCACCAATCGAGCCGAAGCTCTTCAAAACCATTCAGCTTCTGTGGAGCAACCCGAAGCTGTGGAACAAGGCAACCCACATGGTCGCCTTGGGCCGCATCTTGGGTGGTACGAACAAGACCATCGAATCCCTGCCACTGTTTATGTCTGGTTGGTCTGAAGGCCGCGACACCGCGGTTCCGCCAAAGAAGTCCTTCCGCCAGTGGTTCGAGTCCGAAGAAGGCAAGGAGCTTCTTGCCGAGGCCCGTGAGGAGTCCAAAAAGTGAACGCAAAGCAGGAAATCCTAAGCCGCATCCGCTCCGCCCAGAAGCAGGCTGGTCTGCCCGACCACGTTGATGCCCCGCGCGACTACCACCACGAGGGCACCCTGAACGCGGACGAGCTGCGCGATATGCTCATTGACCGACTCGAGGATTACAAGGCCGAGGTGCACGTCACCGAGGAAGGCGAGCTCAAGCAGACCATCGCCACGATCCTCAAGGACCGCGAGTGCAACGACATTCGTTACGCCGAAGGCATGGACGCCACCCTCTTCGAGGGCTTCGACGCCAAGCCGGACGATAAGGCTGTCGATCCGCGCACGCTGAACGAGACGGACGCTGTGGTGACCTATTCCCACGTCACCTCCGCGCAGACCGGCACCATCGTGCTCGAGTCTGACGAGCGCTGCGGCCGTCGCGCACTGACCCTGGTTCCGGACCGCCACCTGTGCATCGTCCACCAGAATGAGATCGTCTACGGCATCCCCGAGGTCATCTCCCGCATGAACCCGGAGAAGCCAGCGACTTGGATCTCCGGCCCGTCCGCTACCTCCGATATCGAGCTCACTCGTGTCGAGGGCGTACACGGCCCGCGTGACCTCATCGTTGTCATCGTCAAGTAGTACTGCGTAGCCCCTCTCCCGCCCCGGCCGGTGAGGGCACCCACCTACTGTGAATATGATGCCAAAAGCATCAAAAAAGCATAGGCTAGGTCTACCAATCATTTTTATTCTGGAGACCTAACCTATGCTTTCTTTTTCTTCTAAGCTTGCGGCCACGCTTGGTGCTGCCGCACTGACCATGGGCATCACTGCACCGATTGCCACGGCCGCGCCTGCACCTGCACCACAGGCAGCCAAGCCCGCCATTTCCTGGGAAGACTGCCCAGAGCAGGTGGACATCGACACTGCCGAATGCGGACGCATTGAAGTCCCCACGTACTACGACAACCCAAAGGCGGGCACGATTAGCGTCGGCTTCGTGCGCGTTCCCGCCGCCAACCCCGGCGCTCGCCGTGGCGCGCTGTTTACTAACCCCGGTGGACCAAGCGGCGATGCCTATGAATGGGCCGGCAATAGCGCTGCTCCTTGGCCTCAGGCCGTGCGCGATGAATGGGACACCATCGGTGTACAACCACGTGGTCTGCCTGGCTCCACTCCAGTCAAGTGCGATGCTTCGGCTGCTAGTGACCCACTCCGAGATAGCCTGCAGATAGGAAAACTCACTCGCGATGCTTGCGAGAAGAACACCCCGGGCTATACCAATTCTTTAACCACCGCCAATACCTTGGAAGATTGGGAGATGGTTCGCCGCGCCTTGGGCGAGGACAAGATTGACATCGCCGGCACCTCTTATGGCACTTACCTCGGCTCCGCCTACGCCACCAAGTATCCAGAGCACACCGGCAAGGTCTTGCTAGATTCGGGTATGAGCCCCAAACTGGCGTGGAATGGCATCTTTGCTTCGCAACAGCGCGGCTATGAAAAGGGACTGCACGATCTCTTCGGGTTTATTGCCAAAAATGACGCCAAGTACCACCTCGGCACCACCCCGCTGCAGGTCTATGAAAAATGGTCTCAAAAGGTAGCTCGTGAGGCAGGTGTACGCCCTACCGTATTGCCACCGAACGCCAAGATTGGTGACCTACCTCCAGGACTCGAGTTTGCCGGTCAGCCTGGTGCGGACATCATGACTGCCACCGGCCCATTGCGCGTGCAGGCGGAGTTCCTCAGCCAGAAGATTCACAACCCCAACGCCGTGCAGGCAGCCTCCCCGTTACTGAACATGACGCGCCTCCTTGTTGTACCGACCCCTTCACGATGGGATGCCTTTGCCAAGCACCTCAACGGTAGCGAACCTATCGATGCGGAGCAGGCCGATCCGGACGCCGTGCAGAAACAACAGGAGTCCTTCGCGCAAGCAATAAATATGCAAAACCTAATCGTTTGCAATGAAAACACCGTGCCCGGAAATCCGCTGCTGTACCCGAGCTACCTGTGGTCCAACTTCGTCAGCTTTGATCCCTTCACCCAAGTCAACTCTCTCTACGGCTCCGGCGCGGGCTGCGGTGGCCGTGCGCCGGTCACCGGCCAGGCGCCTCTCGACGGCTCCAAGCTCGCCACCAAGCCCCTCCAGATTCAGGCTACGGGCGACCCACAAACGCCGTATCAGTACCACACCAGCCTCTCGAAGCCGATGCAATCCCACGTGGTCACCGTCCATGGCCCTGGCCATGCCCACTTTGCCTCTAAGAACAAGGTCGTTGATGACATTGGCGTGCACTACCTGCGCACCGGCGAAGTCACTACTTCCGACGCCCCCGGGTTGATTTAGTCCCCCACTAACCCATGCGCTAGAATCACATCGTTGGGAATTCTCCCAGCGATGTCTCCGTAGCTCAGCGGATTAGAGCATCGGTTTCCGGTACCGAAGGTCGCAGGTTCGATCCCTGTCGGGGACACACTCACCGCTGACCACCAGGACTTTCTGGTGGTCAGCGGTTCATTTTTCCTCCGGCCAGCTAGTCTTTCCTGGCTGGACACGAGCCTTCTATTGCCACTCCGGGTTGCCGGTATCCACCCCTTGTGCCTTAGCCGCATGCTCAATTGCGTCTGCCAGCCACTGCGCCAACCCCTCCTGCTGCACCTCATAGTGAGCACGGAAGCGTTCATCAGCCACATAGCCGCGCGAGATTAGGAAGTGCTTCGCTGGCGTGACGGGAAAGAAGGCACTGAGTGCTGTGCGGTGCTTGTCGACGAGCCCCTGCGCCTCCTCCGACCCCGCAGCCACACCGCCCGCTACGGCCCGGGCCAGCTCCTTTTCGACCTCAGCGACGCCGGCTTGCGCATCGCTCCAGTCATCCTTCGACCAGCCGGCAGTGCGCTGCTGATAGATAGACCAGTCTTCGCTCGATCCGTAGGCTTCCTCGGCTTCTTGTTGATGCGCGGCGAAGTTGGCATCGCCAACAATTTGTCCAATTTCTTCGGTGGTGAGCTTTCGGTTATTCATTGCATCCTCCATCAAGGTGTCAATTGCTGCCAGCATGTCAGTAAGGCTGTCGCGCTGCGCGAGCAGGCTCTCCTTTTGCCTCCGCAAATGCTCTAAGTCGGAGGCACCGCCATCTAGCAGCTGTTTAATATCGGTCAATTTCATACCGGTGGCGCGATAGATCAGAATCTTCTGCACGCGGGCGCAGTCTTCTTCGGTGTACAGCCGGTAGTTGGACCAACTGCGCCACGTTGGAGACAGCAAGCCTTGTGCCTCCCAGTGATGCAGAGTCCGTACCGTAATGCGGAAGAGCGCGGCTACCTCGCCAACGGTATAAAGAACTTCATCGATGTCGTCCATGGCTTCATTGTCGCGCCTAACGCCACGTCAGGGTCAACCCCAGAGAAAATCTGCAGAAACTGTTGCCAGAGTGTTGGGTTTATGCAACACTTGAATACATGACAGCAAACGACGTCCCTGTTTCAACAACGATCCGCGCCGAACGGTTCCGCAGGCCCGGGCCCACCCGTGGATTAATCGCGGCAATGTATGGCTGCGTGGCCGTATCCGCGATTTTCCTCATACTCGCACTGGCGCTTTCTTCTTACTGGGCGCTGTTAGCCATGTCTATAGCAATGGTGCTCTCTTGCATTCCGTGGACCATTCTGCGAGTATCCATTGATTCCAAAGATCGCAAGCCGCTGTCCTCTCTTGATGAGTACGAGGCCCAGGTCCTCGACCAGTGGCGCCGCAAGGCTTTCCAGCTGTCTACCGCCCTACTTTTTGCCGGTGGATTTGTCACCCTCCTCGTAGGAAATTGGTTCCTAGGCGGAGGCATTACCGGCATTATTGGCACCAAATATTTGCTTGGAGCTGGCTACTACCTGCTCTTCAGTTACTTCATCTCTGCCACCCTGCCCGCTGTCGGTTATGCACTGACCTTCAACCAGAACTCGGAGGACTAACACATGCCCACCTTAACCATTGACCACCTCAATAAGTCCTTCGGGGAGACTCAAGCCCTGCGGGATATGACCTTTAGCGTTGGTGACGGCGAAATCTTCGGTTTCGTCGGATCCAACGGCGCCGGAAAGTCCACCACCATGCGCATTGCGCTTGGTGTGCTGGCCAAAGACTCTGGCGAAGTCTACTTCGATGACGCCCCGATCAATGACGATAACCGCCGCCGCATTGGCTATATGCCAGAAGAGCGCGGGCTCTACGGCAAAGAGCCGCTGCTTAGCCAGCTGGTCTTCCTCGGTACGCTGCACGGCATGGATAAGCCCGCCGCGAAGCGCGCCGGCACTGAACTTCTTGAACAGCTGGGGCTGGGCGAGCGCATGGACGATAAGCTCGATGACCTCTCCTTGGGCAACCAGCAGCGAGTACAGCTCGCGGCCTCCCTTATCCATGACCCAGACATGCTGATTCTGGATGAGCCATTCTCCGGGCTGGACCCGGTTGCGGTTAATGTCATGTCAGACATGCTGCGTGAGCGCGCCAATCGCGGCGTGCCCGTCATTTTCTCCTCGCACCAGTTGGACTTGGTGCAGCGCTTGTGTGACCGCGTGGGCATTGTGACGAAGGGGCATATGGTGGCTGAAGGGGGCGTCGATAAGCTGCGCAGCCAAGGCCCTCCCCGCTTTGAGGTCGCTACCCCAGCGCGCGGCTGGTATCCGGAAGGCACGGAGCTGGTGGCAGAAACTGCCGATGCCGTCGTGCTCGAGGCCGATGAAACCATCGATGACCAGGCAATCCTGCAGGCAGCCCTAGCCGCAGGCCCGGTGCATTCCTTCGGACGTAAGATTCCGGATCTCACCGAGCTATTCCAAGACGTCGTCACCAGCAACCAGAATGAGGAGGCCTAGGCCATGCAGTATTCCGCAATGAAGACCATCGGGGTTGTAGCCAAGCGTGAGATGGCAGTCGCACTGAAGTCGAAGATGGTGGTAGGCACCATGCTGCTGCTCATCCTCGGTGCCATTATCGCCCCTATCGCTATCAATTTCTTCAGCGGCGATGACGAACCGGATTCCGTAGCCGTCGTGGGGATGGAAGCGTCTGCTTTTGATGATTCCGGCATCGATGCCACTGCGGCAAATGACCGCGCGGAAGCCCAGCAACTGGTGGAAAATGACGAGGCCGATGCCGCCCTGGTGCCGGCCGAGGATGATGGCTGGGATCTCGTGAGCAAGGGGGATGCCCCAGCATCCGTGTCCACTACCGTCAACCAAATCGTGTCTTCTCAAGCACAAGCAACGGCGCTGAATAAGCTAAATATCGACCCACAGGACCTAGCAGACGCTACCCCATCCACCACGGTCAATCAGGTGAACTTAGAAGAAGAGGACGGCACGGAACAAAAGATGGCCGGCGTAGCCACGGTCCTCATTGGCGCAATGGTGGTCGTCTTTTCCGTCATGACCTTCGCCGGCCTCATTGGCGGCCGCGTCACGGAGGAAAAGTCGTCCCGAGTGGTGGAAATTATCTTGTCTTCCGTGCGTCCGGTGGACTTTTTGGCCGGCAAGATTCTGGGCAATACCATCGTTGGATTCCTAGCCACGCTGCTCATTTTGGGCGGCGGTGCAATCTCGCTTGCTGCGACCGGCCTGGCTAGTGACATCGAGCTGGACTATGGCTTGGTAGCCGTGCTCCTTGTTGGCGAGATTCTAGGCCTGCTCTTCTTTGGCAGCCTCTACGCTGCAGCCGGCTCGATGGTGCAGCGTACCGAGGATCTCCAGTCCACGCAGGCACCTATCCTGTTCCTCGTCTTTGCCACCATGTATGTACCGATGTTCGGCTGGATGCACCTGGACGCCACGTGGATGCAGGTCATGACCTGGTTGCCGCCAGTCTCCATGCTGGTCGCTCCGCTGCAGGTGGCCGGAGGCAACCTCAGCTGGCTAGGCCTTGCCGCAAGCTACCTACTGATGGCCTTGACCACTGCACTTATTATCGTCATGGTTGGCCGCATTTACCGCCGCGCCATTTTGAACAATGGCAGGAAGATGACCTGGCGCCAAGCACTGAGCAAGTAAAAATAATCCGGCTCCCCGCCGATTGTGTGGGAGCCGGATTCTTTTATGTGCCGAAGCTACTGAGTAATGAACTCGTTGGTGATCGGCTGGGTGATGTCCAAGGTGCCGTGCTCGATGTAGTACATACCGAAGAACATGGCTGCCAGCATCACTACGGATAGCAGCATGGAAGGGATCCACTGAAGGAATACGGGAACCCAGCCATTGCCCTTATCGCGAGCTGCCGCTTCGCGCTGTTCCTGAGCCTCACGCTCGTTCATAATGATAAAACCTTTCGATCCACCGAGGATTAACTACGGATATCTTAACAGTTAAGTGCTTACAAGGCCGCATTCCTCGCACTTTTGATTGACACCGAAAATCGGCGATTAAATTCCTGGGTCCTCATTATTGAGCAGCGCCTCTACGAAGGACTCGCGGTCACCAAGCATGCGCTCAATGTCCTCTTCTGCGCCGACGATCCACAGCTCGGTGTCTTGGTCATAGGTGAGAGCGGAATCTGGGTAGGCCTCAAGTGCCTCCTCCATGGCGGCAACTTGGTCCTCGCTGGCTGCGTCATCCAAGTGCACCTCTGGATCGCCGATGCGCGGGCTAAGCTCCTCCAACGCGGTGATACCGTAGGTCTTATATTGCTTCTTCGGGTGCTCAAAGAGCTCTTGTCCCATCATGGAGCTTAATCCTTTCCGTGTAGTAGCGAATCTGGCACGTACCCCTCATAGCCCGGGATGTTATTGACCTGAAGAACTCCGGCAAAAAAGCGCCGCAGCGCCGGTACGTCTTCGGGTTGCAGATGGTCAAATACCATGCGGCGCACGGATTCCACGTGCTCCGGAGCGGCACGCCGCAGGTGTTCTAGGCCCACGTGGGTCACGCACACGTTGATGCCGCGAGCATCTTCCTCGTCTGGTTCCTTGGTGAGCAGGCCACGCTTTTCCATCCTGGTCACTTGGTGGGAGGCGCGGGAGCGGTCCCACTCCAGCTGCGTGCACAGCTCGTGCAGGCGCAGGCGTTGTTCCGGTGCCTCGGACAGGGCAACGAGGACGGCGAACTCGGAGGCAGATACCTCGCCGCCGGCCTTGAGCGTTTCATCCATTCCCCTATCGATCTTGCGCACGGCGCCAAGGAGCAGGCGCCATAGCTCCTGCTCATCGTCGTCTAACCAGCGAGTTTGATAAGGCATGGCACTAGATTACCCCTTTGAGCGCGGCAATGTCGCGCTCACTGCGCCCCGGCACGCGGGAGTAGCGCTCCGGCATGCAAGTAAAGACCAATACCTGGTTGTCTCGTCCCACGTGGGAAAAGAGCGTGGCCATAAGTTGCAGGCGGTGTGCATCGGTAGAGCCCAGCGCATCATCGACGATGACCGGCACCGACTCCGCCCCCACTAATTGCGCAATGGCAAAGCGGGTAAGGATGGCCAGCTGCTCGCGGGCACCACCGGACAAGCTCGCTAGGCTCACCGTCTCATTATCCTGGGTGCGGGTGGTCACGCGGAGGTCGTCATCGAGCTCGAAAGTGATGTCGCCGCCGTACACGGTGCGGGCCAGCCGCGACAGTGCAGCCACGAAGGGCGCGGCGTAGCGCTGCCGGGCGGCATCGCGATGCTTGAGCAAAAGTTCTCGCAGATAGCGGGCGGCTTGCGCACGTTTGTCCACGCTTTCATATACCGCCCGCGCCATCTCCACCGCTGCGGTGGCCTGTTGGGCGCGCTCGGCGGCACCGGAGTGGAAGTTCACCTCGCTGGAAAGCCGGCCGAGGTCTACCTCGCAGCGTTGGATGCGGTTGGTGAGGTAATCCAGGTGGGACTGCGCGCCTTCTACCAGGGACTGCGCGGTAGCAAGGTCAACGGCTTCCATTTCTTCGAGCTGCCCGCGCAGGTCTCCCACCACACCTTCTAGGCGGGTGACCTCGGCGCCCAGGTCTTCGTCGGCGGCGCGTTCGCGCGCGGAGGCAAGCTCTCGAGTCACGCGCTGCGCGTTTTCCCGGGCCGCAGCATGTTCGGCATCCAGGCGAACTACCTCATGAGCTAGGCGGCTTTCGCGGTACGGCAGGAGCTCGCGGTCGAGCGCATCGACCTTTTCGCTGGCTGCTTCCTCCGCGGCTTCGGCGGCGGCGAGGTCTACCTCTTTCGCGTCTGCAAGGTCCGCGGCTTTCTCAGCCAGTGCGGCATGCTGGGCGCGCAGCTCGCCCAAATCATCCGGTCCCAGTTCCGCGGCAAGGGCACGGGTGGCGGCATCGAGGGCGTCGTTCTGTGCACGGTGCACCTCATGGGCTTCCCCGGCCGCGGCCATTGATTCTACGCCGAGGGTATCGAGCAGATCCCGCAGCCGCGTGCCCGCCTGTTCCACATCACGCTGGGTGTCCTCCGCGGAATAGGACCCGGCCGAGAAGCGGGCGGTGATATCGCCGATGGTGATTACGCGGGAATCGACAAGCTCAACGGCGGTGTCCTCCCCCACCTCGATGTCCTCGCCATCGACGCGGATGGAGGAACCAGCAGGTCCGGAGAAATGGACCTTGGCGGCCGCGGCCTCGTGCAGGCGTTTGGCCACCGACAGCGCTGAGTCTGCCTTATGCAGGCTGGTGATATCGGCCGCGGTGACCTCGCGTCCGCGCTGAGCAATGGCCCCGCGGGCTTGGTCTACTTTGGCGGCTAGGCCGTCAAGCGATTCCAGACGGGTGCTGAGCTGCTCAAACTTCTGCTTGTCCTGTAGGCGACGTGCCTGTTTAAGAGTGGTGCGGGCCGCGGCATAGTCCTCTTTGGCCTCCGCTAGTTGCTTCTCCAGCGATTCTTTGGACGCGGCTTCTTCTTTCGCCTTGTCTTGGGCGGCGGTGAGCTTATTCTGGGCGGCCTCGGTGGCCGCGGCAGCTTCCTCGGCCGCGGTGACGAGCTCGGCGCGCTCGGTGACCGCGGCTTGCGCACGGGCAAGATCCTCTGAAGCACGGGCGAGGGTGGCCTTATGTGAGTCCAGGGTGGCCTGCGCGGTGGCGGCTTCCTCGGCCTGCGCCTGTTTGTCGGTGAGATCGGCGCGGGCGGCGGGGAGCTCCGCTTCGGCGGCGGCTTGGTCGCGCTCGAGTTGCTCGTAGCGCTCGACCACGGAATCGAGCTCGCGCAGGACGCGGGTGGCTTCTGTGTATTCCTCTTCGGCGCGGGCTAGGGCTGCGGCGGATTCCTTGTACTCGCCTGTCGGATTACCCTTCGCCGCGGTGAAGTAGCGCTGGTATTCCTTGTCCACGCGGGCCAGCAGCGCGGAGTCATCGCCGGAGACTTCTTCCTCAGCCAGGCCGGATTCGCGCTCTAGCGCCCGGGTTAGGCTGGGTATGCCGACGGCAGAAATGGCCTCTCCGGTGTCGTCTTGGCGCATAAAGAGGGCGTCGACAAGCGAGCGATCCAAGTGCTCCGAAAGGATGCGCTCTAGCTCATCGTCGGCTTGGCTGCCGGTAAACTGCGCCGGCCGGGGTGCGGTGATATTCAGCTCGCAGGACTTTTTGGACAGCCAACGCTTGGCAATGCGGAAGCGGTACTCCCCTACGCTCAGCTCGGCCGTAACTTCCGGGGCAACGTCCTTGCCCACCGGCTGCAGGGAGCGAATGCGCTTGGAGCGGCCGCTGTGTTTTTCGGTGAGCACCACGTCGAGTGCCTCCACGATGGTGGACTTGCCGGCCTCGTTCTCGCCATGGATGACCACGACGCCGGTCTCGGGCAGCTCATCGAGGACCAAGTGCTCAATGCCGCGGACGTTGTTAAGTTCTAGGCGGTGGATGCGCATCAGGACTGTCCCTCCAAGCGGAATAGCAGGTTGGCGGCGTCGCGGGCGACGGGATCCTCGCGGTTGTCCAGCAGCTCATTCAGGGCTTCGGCCGCGTAGCCGGAGATATCGAGGCTGGCTAGTTCCTCCTCGCTGGGTTCCAGGTAAAGGTCCATGGTGCGCTCGCGCGGGCGCAGGGAGGCAAATACGGCTTCGTACTCGTCCAGGCCGCGCTGCAGGCGGGCGTGGGCCTCAACGCCGAGCGTGCCACGCAGGCTATATTTCACGGCCGTGCGCACCTTATCCGGGTACTCACCCAAGCGCGCGAGGAAGCGCTCCACGTCTTCGGCAGAATCCACGGCGGCATCAATGGTTTCAAAGGTCCAGCGGCCGATGCGGCGCTTATCGACGTCCACCTCATCCCCCACGCGCACCACCAACGCATTGCCGGAATCGGCCTCGCCGCCGCCGGTGCTGGTTTCCTTATAATCCGTGGTCTCCGGGCTGCCGGAGAACCACACCCGGCCGGTGGTGCCGAGGCTGGCGGTGGAGTGGGTATCGCCCAGCGCTAGGTAGTCGATCACCCCACGGCCCAGGCAGTCCTCGACGAAGGCAAGGTCGATGGTATCGGCGTCATCCTCGCCGGAGCGGGAATCCACTTGGCCGTGGCCGACGGCGATGCGGATGCCCGCGGCCGGCTCCAACGGCTCGAGCGCCTGGCGGACCAAGTCGTGATTCGCGCGCTTGGACAGGTACGGCGCGCCGACCAACTCCACGCCGGGTGCAACCTCGATGGGCTCTGAGTCTGCGATGACGTGGACATTCTCCGCGCTGGTCTTATAAAAGACTGAATCCGCCACCAGCGGATCGTGGTTTCCCGGCAGGACATAAACCGGCACCGGCAGGCGCTTAAACATCTCCGTGGCGCGGGCAAGGATGTCGCGCGAGAGGGCATTGTGCTCAAACACGTCGCCGGCCACGACGATGAATTCCGCGCCGGTGTCCTCAGCCAGCTCGCCTAGCCGCACGATAGCGGCCTCGCGGTCATCGTTAAAACGGCCTTGGGCCTCACCCTTCAGAAACCACCGGGTCATGCCCAGCTGGAAATCGGAGGTATGGATAAACGTGATAGCAGTCATTAGTGCGAGAGGTGGTAGTAGAGGTCTTCAATATCGGATACCGCGCGCAGGAGATCCAGATTGGTATGCGAAACCGAGCGCATGGCCTTGCGCAGCAGGTCCGGATCGGAGTCATCGATTGCCGGGGCGACCTTGGGCTGCGGCAGCTTCGGCAGCTCGCGCCCGTTCCAGAAGAGCTCATTCTTTTCTTCCTCGGACAGGTCGCTCGGGGTGAAGCTTTCGCGGCTGACCGCCTTGGCCTGCTCTAAAACCATGCGCTCGAGCCGGGCAAAGTCCAGCCCGCGCATATTAAAGATGACGGCCGGGTCCGCATCCGCGCGGGTGGCGAGCTTATCGCCCACCGCCACGATGTGCTTGCACACGTACTCGCCATCGGGGCAATCACAGGTCAGGCGCAGGTCTTCGGCCTCGGGGGCGAAGAGGGTGTCCAAGGCGTCGTCGGAAAGCAGGCCCTTGCGCGCATTGGCCACGGAATTGGGGGTGCGGGCGAACTCGGTGGCTAGCTGGGCAATATCGTCGTTATTGCGGTACGGCAGCTGGATGAGCACCGCAAAGGGCTCGTTCTGGGAGCCGGCCACGCGGCCATGGATGGCGCCATTGCGCACCTCGAGGCCTACGACGTGGCCGCCCTCGGCATACTGACGGCCGCGAGTAATTCGGCCGCGATCCGCGCCATGCGAGGTAAAGGCCGCAATCCGCGCAGCCGTGGTGGACAGTATGCGCCCGCTGCGGTCTACGTGATTGACCTCGGCCGGGGTGCTCACCCGCTTGCGGGTACCAAAATTGGCATAGATGACGTTGTCGTCGCCTTTAACAGCCATGGATTACTCCCTCCCCCGGTAGCTCATGAGTGCGGCCAGCTGATCGGGGTCTAGCTCGGTAAGCCAGCCCTCGCCTTCGCCCACCACGGCGCCGGCCAGCTGCGTCTTACCGTCCAAGATATCCTGGATGGATTCCTCCAGCGTACCTGCGGTGATCATCTTATACACCTGCACATTGCGGCGCTGGCCAATGCGGAAGGCACGGTCCGTCGCCTGGTTTTCCACCGCCGGGTTCCACCAGCGGTCCATGTGCACGACGATAGAGGCGGCCGTGAGGTTCAGGCCGGTGCCGCCCGCCTTGAGCGATAGGATCATCGCCGGCGGGCCGTCCTCGGACTGGAAGTCCTCCACCATCTGGTCGCGCTTATTCTTGCTTACCCCGCCGTGCAGGAAGGGGATCTCGCGGCCGAGCTGGTCGCTTAGGTAAGGCTGCAAGATATCACCAAAGGCCTTGTACTGGGTAAACACCAGGAGACGCTCGCCGGATTCGGTGGCCTCATCCACGATGCGCATGAGCTCTTTGACCTTGCCGGAGCGGTGCTTTCCCTTGAGCACCACCGGCGAGTTATCGCCTAGGTAGTGCGCGGGGTGATTACAAATCTGCTTAATGCGGGTGAGTGAGGCCAGCACCAAACCGCGCTTATTGATGCCCGTCGCTTCCTGCAGGTCCTTTTTCACCTGGTTGACCAGCGCCTTATACAGGGCAGCCTGTTCGGTGGTCATGGATACGGTGAGGATCTGCTCGGACTTTTCCGGCAGGTCATCGATGATATTCGGATCCGTCTTGACGCGGCGGAGGATAAACGGCGCGGTGAGCTGGCGCAGGCGCTCGGACATTTCCTCGTCATTATTGCGCTCGATGGCCTTAGCAAAGTGATTGCGGAAGAACGAAGCGGTGCCCAGCACGCCGGGATTGCAGAAATCCAGGATGGAGCGCATCTCAGAGAGGCGATTTTCCACGGGAGTGCCGGTCAGCGCCACGCGGTGTTCCGAGGGCAGCGAGCGCACGGCCTTGGAAGAGCGCGTCGCGGAATTCTTGATGGCCTGGGCCTCATCGAGGACAACGCGCTGCCAGCCGACCTCGCCCATGTCCTTAAAATCACGGCCCACGGTGCCGTAGGTGGTAATCACGAGGTCGGATGTGGCGGCAGCCCGGGCAAAGTCCTCGCCACGCGGACGGCTCGAGCCATGCTGCACCATAACCTTGAAGTCTGGGACGAAGCGCTGGGCCTCGCGGGCCCAGTTGCCCACCACGGACGTTGGTGCCACCACGAGCGTGGGGCCGGTCTGCTCACCGCGGTCCTTCTCCACCGCGAGGAGGGACAGTAGTTGGAGGGTTTTGCCGAGTCCCATGTCGTCGGCAAGCACTGCTCCAATGCCACTGCGCGACATCCAGTACAGCCAGTCGACGCCGCGGCGCTGGTACTCGCGCAGCTCCGCGTGTACGGATGCGGGAATCTCCACGCGCTCTGGGGCAACCTTATCCACTCCGCCGAGCAGCGCCGTGTGCCAGGTGCTGCCGGTGAACTCGATGGGTTCCTGGGTCATGGACTCCAGCGCCAGCTCGCGCAGCTCAGCCACGGTGACCTGTTCGTGTTCTTCGCCGCCCTCGTTGAATTCTTGGCGGCGGCGCTCCACGTCCGCGATCAGGGCTTCCCACCCTGGCTGGTCGAGCTGCTTGGCCATCTCCGCGGAGGCGGCTAGCTGCTCGAGCTCCTTCTTCTTGCGCGCTATGGCCTTCTCGCGCAGCGCGTCCATGTAGCCGGAGACTTGGGAGACGACCTGCTTATCGGCCATGACCCACTTGCCACGCAGCTGGATAAGACCGGACTTGGAATTGACCAGGTCCTCCATCTCTTCCTCAGTCAGTTCCACATCGCCCACGGACATGCGCCAGTTATAGTCCACCAGCTTATTCATGCCGATGTGCTTCTTCGTGGCGGCCTCGGCCGGATCGCGGGCCTCGTGGGTTTCCAGCTTGGCCTTAGTCTCCATCTGCGCCCATGCTTTGGGAAGCATGACGGTCACGCCGCTGGCCTTGAGCTTATCCACCTCGTGGGTAATAAAGTGGGTGAGCTGGTGGGTTTCAAGGTAGACATCCCAGTCGCCGTCGCCAGGCTGCGGCAGTTGCGCGGTCTCCCCCAGCGTGGGTGCGATGCGCACTGCTTTGCGGTGAGCCTCGCGCAGCTTTTCCACACTCGCCCTATCCAAACTCTGCGCCGACACCGGCCGCGGAGAATCCGTACCCGAGCGAACCCGCACGCGCACTGGCCACTTGGCCATATCCGGGTCATCGTCAAGCGGCTCCTCCACGATGTAGACCAGCTGGAGCTCTACCTCGTAAATGGAGTTCTTCCACTCATTGAGCCCGCGCAGCAGCTGCGATCGCCCCCGTCGGATCGGCCGCGTATCGAGCAGGGCGCGAGCAAACTCGTGCCATGGCATCGGCCGCGGCGCCTCCGCCACGGGCCGCAGCTCGCGGAAGGCAATCCAGTGGGTAAGCTCATCGGCCATATCATCCGACAGCGCACGGTTATTAACGTGCAAGATTCCTGGCGCGGCCGCCATCATCTCCGCGAGCCAGCCGCGCTCGCCCAAGCCGGAGGCCAGCTGCCACATGGGGAACCACTCATTGGCCTGGTAAGCCAGCCGGAAGGTCACCCGCCCGGCGCGCACAAACTTGCACAGGCCGCTGTAGGCGTGGATGAGCCACTGGAGGTCGGGCGCGATGGTGGCGGGCGGCTTGTGGTTCAGGTGCTCCATTTGGGCAAGCGCCGCCACGGCCTCTTCAGGGCCGAACATCGCCATGGGCACCATCAGGGAGACATCCTTGCCCTTGGGCGTGCGCAGCGATACCCGCGCTCGGTTGCGGAAGGATTTCTTCGCCAAGATGGACTCCACCGCTGGCGGGAAGGTGCCCTCAGGAACGGCATTGGGCATGACGATCTTGTGTCCTTCTACCTGTTCAATCCATAGACCTAGTCCCGTAACGGGGAGCCACAGTCCATGCACGAGGTAAGAAGCCATAGCCGCCAGCATAGCAGCCCATTTGATTTTGTTACACGCTCGTTATGTTCCACCCTTTTCCCAGTTGAACGACAGAAAATCGAGCCGGAGATCTATGCCACACCTGTAATTTCGCTTGGGTAAACCTTGTGACCTCGTTAACGTGAGAATGTCATCACACACCTACAAGGAGTAAAACGTGCAAGATTCAACTTGGTACGTCATTGCGATGATCGTGTATCTCCTCGCAATGGCAGCCATTGGCTACTGGAGCTACAAGCAAACCGATCAATATGACGATTATGTTTTGGGCGGCCGTGGCCTGCACCCATTCGTAGCGGCTCTCTCCGCAGGCGCTTCCGACATGTCCGGCTGGCTGCTCATGGGCTTGCCAGGCGCGCTCTTCCTCTCCGGCATGTCCGAGCTATGGATGGCCATCGGCCTGCTCGTGGGCTGCTGGGCAAACTGGAAGTGGGTCGCGCCGCGCCTGCGCTCCTACTCGGAGATTGCGGCCAACTCAATTACCGTGCCGTCCTTCTTTGAAAACCGCCTGCACGATAAGTCCCGCCTGCTGCGCATCATCTCCGCAGCCATCATCATCTTCTTCTTTACCTTCTACGTCTCCTCCGGCATGGTCTCCGGCGGCCGCTACTTTGAGTCCACCTTCGGTGGCGACTACCTCACCGGCATGCTCGTTATCGCCGCGGTGACCATCTTCTACACCTTCGTCGGCGGCTTCTTGGCGGTGTCCTACACGGACGTCGTCCAGGGCGTGCTTATGTTCGTCGCCCTGATGATCGTGCCGATTATGGCAATCGTCTCTCTCAGCGATCCTGCCTCCATCTTCACTTTCGCAAGCAATAATGCCTACGGCACCGATGGCGTAGTGGAAAATGACAGCTACTTCTCCATGTTCGCCGGTGTTTCCGCTGGCGTTATCATCGGCAACCTGGCCTGGGGCCTGGGCTACTTTGGCCAGCCACACATCGTGGTCCGCTTCATGGCGCTGCGTAAGCCTTCCGACGCCCGCCAGGGCCGCTTCTACGGCGTCACCTGGATGGGCCTGTCCGTCATCGGCGCCATCTTCGTCGCTCTCTCTGGCACCGTTTACTTCACCCAGACCGGCCACAGCATCACCGACCAGGACAACTTCGAAACCATCTTCCTGGATATGGCTCAGGCCATGATGCACCCACTGCCCGCCGGCTTCGTCCTGACCGCGGTTCTGGCCGCCATCATGTCCACTATGTCGTCCCAGATGCTCGTCGTCTCTACTTCCCTCATCGAGGACCTCTTCCTCATCTTTGCTAAGAAGAAGCCCAGCGAGCAGGTCCTCATCAACCTCTCCCGCACCGCCATCGTTGCCATCGCGGTCATCGCCGCCCTGCTGGCTATCAACCCGTCCGATTCCATCCTCGGCCTAGTTGGCTTCGCCTGGGCAGGCTTCGGTTCCGCCTTCGGCCCCATCGTTCTGCTGTCCCTGTACTGGAAGCGCTTTAATTCCACCGGCGCGATTGCCGGCATGGTAACCGGTGCCGTCGTGGCCATTGGTTGGGGCATGTCCCCGCTTTCCGACGTCCTCTATGAGATGGTCCCAGGCTTCTTCCTGGCCCTCCTCGTGGCCGTCGTAGTCACCAAGCTCACCAAGGAACCACAGCCGGAGGTTGTTGCCGAGTTCGAAGAGGCCACCAAGCTGGCCAAGCTCGTGGAAAAGGACTCCAACCTCGATTTTGAGGAAGCCGCAGAAAAGGTCACCGATAAATAGTCGGAACCACCCTGCGCTCCGCGCAGTCCAATAGGACATGAAGTCCTATTACTTGGCCGCGCTATCATGCATTACCGTTCTCATCGGCGCATGGTATGCGTGGCCTTTTCCACGTTTTGATGTTGCCACTCTCCCAGCTCGCCCCGAGGCCACCGGCTACGACCGCGAAGACTTCGGCATCTGGCAGCCCCACGGCGCCTGCACCACCCGCGAGGTCATTCTAGAAAGCCAATCAAGCGATCCCCTCCACGCCTGCCACGCCCGCAGCGGGACTCTTTATGACCCCTATAGTGGCACCACCATTCCCGCTACCTCTCCCATTGAGATCGACCATATCTTTCCCCTCTCCGCGGCCTATGACCTGGGCGCTTCCGAGTGGGACCGCGAAACCAAGGTCCGCTTTGGCAACGACCCGCTCAATCTCGTAGCTACCAGCCGTGAGCTCAACCAAGAAAAGTCAGACTCCCTCCCTGCGGATTGGCTTCCTCCCGCCAACCGCTGCGGTTATTCCCGGCGCCTCGCCGACATCGCTCGAAAGTACTCCCTTCCCCTGCCTTCCAAGGACGTGCGGGTTATGCAAAGGCAATGTCGGTTAGCCGTACTCACCGGGAATTGATTAGGGTTGACGTGGCAACTTTCCGCGATTGAAGGGTTCTTTCAATGACTTCTTTCCTTGTATTTCTCCACGTGGCCGCAGCCATTCTCATGATCGGCCCAGTATGCGTATCCACCTCCAGCTTCCAGACCCAAATGGCCAAAGCAGCACAAGGCGACCACGCGGCGCTCGGCTCCGCTCGCGTCCTGCATAACATCACCAATACCTACGGCTACATCTCTGCCATCGTGCCTATCCTCGGCCTCGGCGTATTCCTGTCCGATATTGACGCTTACAAGTCCGCGGTCAATTTCCACATCGCCATCTTGGTTGCCATCGTCGCATGGTGCCTGCTCTTCTTCGTCATTCTGCCAAAGCAGAAGAAGGCAATGGCCGCCCTCGAGTCCACTGAATCCTTCGACTACGCGGCAGCAAAGAAGCCGCTGTCCGCATTCGGCGGCGTGTTCAACCTGCTGTGGATTGTCTGCCTTATCCTGATGTACGTCAACTTCTAAGTGGCCTTCTAGAAAGCCATTTACTCCTCTGGGACAGTGTCTTCACTGTCCCTTTTCTCGTTTTCTAGCTCTTCCTTCAGCTTTTGCGCATCCTCGTGCACATTTTGCCGACGCCGCTGCGTCGCCTGTGCCACAGTCTGCGCCCATCTCCGATTCTTCGGCGCGAGCGGTCCGCTGGCTTCGTCATAGACCCAAGTCGAGTCTTCAAAGAGCCAGACGACGTCCCCGCTAATCGGGTCTTTGATATAAAACGCCCGCCCATCAGTCTTAATGTTGTGGTGATGTTGACACAGGCAGGTCAAGTTCGCCGCCGAAGTAGGTCCTCCGTCAGCGAAATCATGCCGATGGTCCATCTGGGAAGCCATCGCCGGCCGCGTACATCCGGGCCACCGGCAGGTTCCATCGAGCCCTTCCACAAAGGCGCGAATATGCGGCGGAGTTACATAGTTTCCGCTTTCATCCTCCGCTGCTGCATCCATGTCGCGGACGGTCGTGGCCCGCGATTGCATGTCATCGGCAACCTCCGGTGAAACCCACCCCAAGCTTTGGACGAAGGCCGGAGCATCCGGCAGATCGCAGCGGTACATATTGAGCACCACCTTCGCCTTGGCTTCGGCCTCGCCGGTGAGCAACTCGACCGCAGCCTGAGCCAAGGAAATGTCCTTCTCCGTGGCCACACCGCGAATATTTCGGTCGATGATTTCGGCAGTCTCTAAGCCCACATCGAGGCACACTGCGGCCCACTCCCCGCCCGTAGGCTCGAGGTGATAGGACTCCTTGCGCCGCGGGTCGCGTGCGGCGATGGTGGGATCAAGGCGGACAATGAGCTCCCGCAGCTTTCGCCGCAGGTTGCGATGGGACGGTAATTTTTGGTTGGGACGTTTGGGGGTGAGGTAGGTGGTTAATTCGGCGTCGATAAGCAGGCATTGTTCGGTGCCAATCTCGCCCAACTTGGACAGCGTCTGGTCGATGGTAATTAAGCGGTCTAAATCTAAGTGGTAGTGCTCTTCCTGCCGGGCTTTAAGGCGCGGCAGCTCCTGTAATCGCTCAAAGGCGAAAATGATATTTCTAATTCGGGACTGCCGCGTTCCGGTGAGATCCGACAGTGATTGGCTAATTATTTCGATATCGCCATCCGAGTCTGGATGCAGGCGTTTCCATAGGAGGTATTCAGCCTTGCGGATGTCTGTTGCTGCTTGTGAGGTGGAATTTGTTGGATTGGTATTGGCAAAGTAGGGCGCATTCATGGACTTCCCCCGCAGAAGTTTCTCTAGAACATGTTTGCGCTTTCAGTATACAAAACCCCTCCGACACACTACCCCCGTTTATAGTAAAACCGCAGGTCAAAGGGTACGAAAAAATGGGCCTCCAAAGAGGCCCATTCAGTGGAAAATGCTAGTCGCGCCAGCGTCCACCGCGCTTGCGTCCGCCACCGTGGTCACGGCGTGGCGGGCGGCCCGTGTCCTTTTGAATCTTGATCAGCTGACCGGAAATGCGGGTATCCTTCAGGCGATCCAGCACCGCTGGGTCGAGGTTCTTTGGCAGGTCAACCAGAGTATGGCCTACCGCGATGGTGATGCGGCCGAAGTCCTTGGCTGACAATCCGCCTTCATTGGCGATGGCACCCACGATAGCTCCCGGGCGCACATTTTGCCGCTTGCCGACGTCCAGTCGGTACGTCTCAAAGTCTCCGTCCGGCCGCTTGGGGCCGCGACCCTTGCCGCCGCTCTTGAAATCGCGCTTGCGATCATCGCGGCGGTCGCGGTCACGCTTCGGCTTGGGAAGCGGCTTGTCTTCCATCAGGAAGTTCTTGCCGCCCTGCAACATGACGGCGAGGGCTGCGGCGATGTCATCCATGGCCGCGTTATTGTCCTCGGAGTACTTGCGCACCAAGGTGCGGAAGAAGTCCGCCTGCTTATTGTCCATGGAGTTGGTAATGGACTGCGCGAACTTTTCCTTGCGCTTTTCATTGACCTCATCGACGGACGGCAGTTCCATCTCTTCCAAGCGGGCGTTGGTCACGCGCTCGATGGAGCGCAGCATGCGGCGCTCGCGCGGGGTGACGAACAGGATGGCTTCGCCGGAACGGCCCGCGCGGCCGGTGCGGCCGATGCGGTGCACGTAGGACTCGGTATCGTTCGGGATATCGAAGTTGACCACGTGGGTGATGCGCTCAACGTCGAGGCCACGGGCGGCGACGTCGGTAGCCACGAGGATGTCTAGGCGGCCATCCTTAAGCTGATCGACGGTGCGCTCACGCTGCGCCTGCGCAATATCGCCGTTGATGGCGGCGGCGCTGAAACCGCGATCACGCAGGGTCTCGGCCACCTCTTCGGTCTCGTGCTTGGTACGGCAGAAGACGATGATGGCGTCGTAATTGATGACCTCGAGGATGCGGGTGAAGGCATCCATCTTTGCCCGGTGCGGGATGAGGAGGAAGCGCTGCGTGATGTTGTCATTGGTGCGGCGCTCCGACTTCACCGTGACCTCGGCGGGGTTGTCGAGGTACTGCTTAGAAAGGCGACGGATAGCATTCGGCATGGTGGCCGAGAAAAGCGCCACCTGCTTGCGATCCGGGGTGTCCTCCAGGATGCGCTCGACGTCTTCCTGGAAGCCCATGTTCAGCATCTCATCGGCCTCATCGAGGACGAGGAACTGCAACTGGGACAGGTCTAGCGAGCCCTTCTCCAGGTGGTCGATGACGCGCCCCGGGGTACCCACGATGACCTGCGCACCGCGGCGCAGACCGGAAAGCTGAATGCCATAGGCTTGGCCGCCATAGATAGGAAGCACCTCGACGCCCTTGAGGGACTCAGCGAAGGACTGGAAGGAGTCCGCCACCTGCAGGGCCAGCTCGCGGGTTGGCGCGAGCACGAGGGCCTGCGGATGGCGGGCCTTGGTGTCAATCTGCGACAGAACCGGCAGCGCAAAGGCTGCGGTCTTGCCGGTACCGGTCTGAGCAAGGCCGACAACGTCGCGGCCTTCCATCAAGATCGGGATGGTTTCTTCCTGAATGGGGGAAGGCTTGGTGAAGCCTACTTTCGCAACGGCCTCCAGAATTTTCTCTGGCAGGCCAAGATGCGCGAACCCCTGGGAGTTGTCGTTGGCTGAATCTTGGGACTCAGCGCCGGTGTCCTCAGAAGTATTCGCAGCCCTGGTGTCCTTGGTGACACCTTGCGAGTTGTCCTGAGATTCCGACTTATTAAAATCTTCCGGCTCGTTGACGCCGCCGGTGGCGTTATCGGTAATGCTCATTGCTTCACCAACCCTACGCGATTGCAGCCACAAACTCCATTGCGCAGCTCCTCGGCTTTCCTAGCCCAGATTTCCAGCAATGTTCGAAGCAGTTCGAAAACACCGAAGCGTGGAGTCGCGTCCTTCTTCTAAGGTGCAGTTCATGTCTCATCCACGCCCACGGTCCCTTTACGACCAATCACGTATCCGTGCCAAGCTAAGTTCGTATCCAGGGTTCAGCACGGAACTGGACCCTCCGGTAGATCTTTATCTGTCCTCGCTGTCTACGGGCCTGATCTACCCCACTAGGCGCAGCCGTCGGCCACAGCATGGCGAGTTTGTACACATTACAGACCGCCGCTTTCACCTAAACCCCGTTTTTCGCATAACTAAGGTGGAGGACAATTTTGAGTTTTATGTGGTGGAGCTAGATCCAGTGCGCTTTCACCGCACTGAATACGCCGCACGTCCTAAGCTTCTTAGCCTTGGCAGCGTGGTGGACAACGAGAAAACTACTTACTTTCCGGTGGAGTTTGATTTCGCATCTCGTGCCAAGTTTGTGACTTTTAGTGCTGTTGATAAGCCTAAGGTAGGCCGCCTATACTCCTGCTTTACTTCACGGCCTCGGCACCCTTTATGCCTGCGCATAGAATCCACGGAGGACAACAATGGGCTGGTGCGCGCCCAGGTGAGCGAGCTCTATAGCGACTTTGAGCGCGGAGAAAGAAAAGGACCGCGAAAGGACTACGGCCCCGATAACCTCCCCTACCGGCCACCGGCTATCACCCGCACGGACGTAGAGATAGAGCTAGGGCGCTTCCGTCGCCTCTACGACCCAGAGTCATGGACTGTTCATGGTGCACAAGACGAAGAAACCCTCTTTATGGTAGAAGATCCGGATGGATCGCGGGCGGTCTTTATCGGCAAAAAAGACGCGTGGCTGCATATGACAAAAGAAAAAGGCCGCCGACTATATCAGATAGCGGCGACCTTTCTAGAGAAGCGCTAGGCTCCGGCGATAAAGGTGCGATAGCTCAGTGGCATGCCTGGGCGGTAGGCCAGGTGCACGGCGCTGGGTGCGTCGAGCACGTGCAGGTCCGCGGCGGCGCCCTCCACAATGGTGCCCTTAGCGGGGCGGCCCTGCGGGTCGAGGCCGTTGCCCACGTTGTGGCGGCGCAGGGCGGTCGCTCCGCCGGTGGTGGCGGCATGGATGGCCTCATCGACGGAGAGGTGTTGCTGCAGGACCGCGGTGGTCACGCAGTAATTCATCGAGGAGGTATAGGACGTGCCGGGGTTGAGGTTGGAGGCGATGGCGAGGGTGGCACCGGCGTCGAGAAGCGTGCGGCCCGGGGCGAGCGGCTCTCGGGTGGACAGGTCGCAGGCCGGGAGCATGGTGGCCACGGTATCGGAATTGGCCAGCAGCTCTACGTCCTCGTCGCTGAGGTAGTTGACGTGGTCCACCGAGGCGGCGCCCAGTTCGACGGCGAGGGCAACGCCCGGACCCTCGCCCAGCTGGTTGCCGTGCACGCGCAGGCCCAGGCCCAACTTCTTACCGGCCTCCAGCACGCGGCGGGATTGTTCCTCGTTGAAGGCGCCGCGCTCACAGAAGACGTCGATCCACTGCACGTAGGGAGCAACGCCCTCGAGCATGGGGCCAACGACCTCGTCAAGGTACTCCTCCGCGTCCGCTCCTGGCGGGACCAGGTGCGCGCCCAAGAAGGTCACGTCATCGACGTGGCGGGAGGCTACCTTGGCGGCCTCCACCTCGGACTCAGTATTGAGTCCGTAGCCCGTCTTGGTCTCGAAGGTGGTGGTACCACCGCGGCGGCCGGCGGCCACGCGGTCCGTCACCAGCTTGTCCAGGCGGTCGGTGCCAGCCTGGCGGGTGGCATCCATGGTCACCGCGATGCCGCCCGCCTCGTAGGAGCCGCCGGAGATGCGGGCCTCGAATTCGGCGGAGCGGTCACCGTCAAAGACCATGTGGGTGTGCGAATCTACCCAGCCGGGCAGAACGGCGCGGCCACCTAGGTCCACCTTTTCGTCGGCCGCCGGTGCCTCGGAGGCTGGGCCGACCCAGGCGATGGTGCCGGATTGGGCGATAATGGCGGCGTCGTTAAGCGTGCCACGCTCGCTGACTGTACGGAGTTCTGAAATGCCGGTAAAAAGTGTGCTCATCTAGTCCCTTGCCTTGAATTCCATCGGAATGCGGACGCCGCGCTCGTCGGCGACCTCCTTCGCGCGAGTGTAGCCGGAATCAACGTGGCGGATAACGCCCATGCCCGGGTCATTGGTGAGCACCGCGCGCAGCTTGGCCGCGGCGAGCTCGGTGCCATCTGCAACGGTGACCTGGCCGGCGTGGATGGAGCGGCCCATGCCCACGCCACCGCCGTGGTGGAGGGAAACCCAGGTCGCGCCGGAAGATACGGCGGTCATCGCATTGAGCAGCGGCCAGTCAGCCACGGCATCGGTGCCATCGAGCATGGCCTCGGTTTCGCGGTATGGGGATGCCACCGAGCCAGAATCCAGGTGGTCACGGCCGATGACAATCGGCGCCTTGATCTTGCCCTCGCGCACTAGGTCATTAAAGAGCAGGCCGGCCTTGTGGCGCTCGTTGTAGCCCAGCCAGCAAATGCGTGCCGGCAGACCCTCGAATTCGACGTATTCTTCGGCGGCGTCGAGCCAGTTGTGCAGGTGCTCGTTGTCCGGGAAGAGCTCCTTGAGTGCTTGGTCGGTGACCTTGATGTCCTCCGGGTCGCCGGAAAGCGCGGCCCAGCGGAAGGGGCCCAGGCCCTCGCAGAAGAGCGGGCGGATATAGGCCGGAACGAAGCCCGGGAACTCGAAGGCGCGCTGGTAGCCGGCCTTGCGGGCCTCATCGCGGATCGAGTTGCCGTAGTCGAAGACCTCGGCACCCTCATCCTGGAACTCGACCATGGCCTGGACCTGGGCGGCCATGGACTCGCGAGCCTTCTTGGTAAAGGTGGTCGGATCCGCCTTGGCCTCGTTGTGCCAGTCTTCCATGGTGATTTCAGAAGGCAGGTAGGACAGCGGGTCATGTGCGGAGGTCTGGTCCGTGACGATATCTACGGTAAATTCCCCGGCGCGCTGGCGGCGCAGGATCTCCGGAAAGACTTCAGCGGCGTTGCCCACGAGGCCGACGGACAGGGCCTTCTTGTTTTCCTTGGCATCCAGGACCAGCTTCAGGGCCTCGTCGAGGTCGGTGACAACCTCATCTAGGTAGCGCTTGTGCTGACGACGCTTCAGGCGGGTCTCGTCCACGTCCACGATGAGGCAGGCGCCGCCGTTGAGGGTGACGGACAGCGGCTGTGCGCCACCCATGCCGCCGCAGCCACCGGTCAGGGTGAAGGTGCCGGCCAAGCTGCCGCCAAAACGCTTCTTCGCCACAGCCGCGAAGGTCTCGAAGGTGCCCTGCAGGATGCCCTGGGTGGCGATGTAGATCCAGGATCCGGCCGTCATCTGGCCGTACATCATGAGGCCCTCGTCCTCGAGCTTGCGGAAGTGCTCCCAGTTAGCCCAGTCTCCCACGAGGTTGGAGTTAGCGATGAGCACGCGCGGTGCCCACTCGTTGGTCTTCCAAATGCCTACCGGCTTGCCGGACTGCACCAGCAGGGTCTCATCGGACTCGAGGTCCTTGAGGGATTCAACGATGGCGTCGAAGGCTTCCCAGCTGCGTGCTGCGCGGCCGGTGCCGCCATAGACCACGAGGTCCTCGGGGCGCTCGGCAACCTCGGGGTCGAGGTTATTCATGAGCATGCGCAGGGGCGCTTCGGTCTGCCAGGACTTGGCGGACAGTTCGGTTCCGCGCGGCGCGCGTACTTCGCGTGGTTGAGACATGGGCTTCCTTTCGTCGTGCTTGTTCGACGCCTTCCCAAGCCCCCTAGGCCGGTGTCCCGGGGCTGTCCCCGAGGACTTGTTCAGCGTCACATGTCACAAGGTACTGTGACCTAGCTCTGTGTACCATGCCACACGAACCCGAACTGTCTCGTATATGAGACACCCGCGGAGTGATCTACGATGGCCTGCATGCGTCGGTTCATCCCCCTCCTTTCCGTGGCCCTCCTCGCCGCTTGTTCCACCCCCGCCGAGGAACCGCAGCCGCCCCACTATGTGGCGCTAGGAGATTCCTATGCCGCCATGGGCTCGACCACGCTGCCACTGGATCCGCCCAATACCTGCGTGCGCGCACAGGATTCCTACCCCGAGCTCGCGGCCAAGGAGATGGGCGCAGAGCTCACCAATGTAGCCTGCCAGGGCGCTAGCACCCTCGACGTACTTTCCTCGGCCGGCGAGCACCCCGCCCAGGTGGACGCCCTACGCGAAGACACCGACCTGGTGAGCCTGTCCATCGGCGGCAATGACGCCAGCTTCGTGCGCCTTACCCAGTGCGCCACGGATGATATTTGCCAGGCGGAATCCGGCGCGCAGATAGACCTGGAAATTCGCGATCTGCCCCGCCGGCTCGACAAGGCCTACGAGGAGATTCACCGCCGCTCCCCTAACGCGAAGATCCTGGCTACCGGCTACCTTCCGCTGATCAAGCGTGGGGAGACCTGCCCCTACATAGAAAAAATCCCGGCCAGTGACCGGGAGTGGTTGGCTCGCTCCATCGAGCGCATCAACCAGGCGGTGCGCGAGGCCGCCGAGCGCAATGGGGCTACTTACGTGCTTGCCGACGCCGCCCTAGACCACACCGCCTGCTCCCCCTCGCCGTGGGTGGATTTTACGGGCGAGGAGACCAATTCCTTCCCCATGCACCCCACCCACGCCGGACAGGTAGCCATGGCCAAGGAGCTACGCGCTGCCCTCTAGCCCGGCGCGCGCGGCGTCATCGGAACCGGGAACGCGCATCTCGAACCGCTCTGTGACCACGGTGTAGTCAAAGTAACCCATGCGCGCAATGGGCTTAATCTTGAGGATGTCCAGCTTGCCGTCCTCGTCGATGACGGATTCATCGATGTGAATGGTCTTAACATCCGCTACCACGAGGTCGATGGTGCCCACCTTGGAGTTGCCTGGCACGCGCAAGGTGGTCTTGTACTGACACTCGAACTTCACTGGCGATTCCTTCACCATGGGAATGCGGTGATTGTCCGCGTACTCCTTGGTCACGGAAAGGCGATCCCATTCGCTTTCGCCGTAATCCAGTACTTGGGCGGATTTATTGACCTCTTCACGCAGGTCATAGGTGGCCATATTCCATACGAACCAGCCGGTGTCCTCGGCATTGAGGACCGTGTCCTTGCGGCGACCATCCGGATACTGGTTAGCCGAGAACATCACCATGGGTGGATCGAAGGTGAGGTTTTGCCACTGGCTATAGGGGGCGATATTTTCGCGACCTTGACCGTCAACGCTGGAGAGCCAACCAATAGGTCGTGGCACCGTGCTCGCCTTAAAGGGCGAAAATGGCAAGGGGTTAGGTTCGGTCTGTGGATGCCAGGAAATGGTCGACATATTAACCACGCAGCTTTCCAGTAGCGTTCTCGACGGCGTCGATAAGAGCGCCTTCCTTGACTAGGCGTACAGTTTCCTCGATTTCCGGGGACAGGAAGCGGTCCACGCCGGGGCCTTCGACGGTCTCGCGCAGCTTCTCAATCACCGCGCCGGTTCCCTTGGCTGGGGTACCCTCGCGCATGTCGATGGCGCGGGCGGCGGTGAGGATCTCCACGGCCAGCACGCGCTGCAGGCCATCGACAGCCTTGCGAAGCTTGCGGGCAGCGGACCAGCCCATGGACACGTGGTCTTCCTGCATGGCCGAAGACGGAATGGAATCAGCCGAGGAGGGGTTAGCCAGGCGCTTCATCTCACTGACGATGCCAGCCTGGGCGTACTGAGCAATCATGTGGCCGGAGTCAACACCGGGGTCGTCGGCAAGAAAGGCGTTCAGCCCGCGGTTGCGCGCTGGATCCAGGAAGCGGTCGGTGCGACGCTCGGAAACCGAGGCCAAGTCCGCGGTGACGATGGCGAGGAAATCCAGCGCATAGGCCACCGGCGCACCGTGGAAATTGCCATTAGAGACCACGCGGCCATCCTTGGTTACCACCGGGTTATCCACTGCGGCGGCGAGCTCACGCTCGGCCACCTGGGTGGTATGCGCCAAGGTATCGCGGAAGCCTCCGGCCACCTGCGGGGCGCAGCGCACGGAGTAAGCATCCTGCACCTGGTTTTTCTTGAACTCCTCGAGCGCGGCCTCCAGGATCTCAGAGCCTTCAGCCACCTGAAGGATATTCGCCGCGGCATCGGCCTGGCCTGGGTGCGGGCGCAGCTGCTGCAGGTCATCGGCAAAGACCACGAGGGTGCCGAGCAACCCTTCCACGGTCATAGCAGTAGCAATATCGGCGGTCTTTGCGGCCGCGCGCAGGTCGGTGATGGCCAGGCAGAGCTGGCCGAGCATGCCATCGGTGCCGTTAATAAGCGCGAGCCCCTCCTTCTCCCGCAGCTGCAGCGGCTCGATGCCGGCCACGGCCAGGGCGTCGCCCGCATCCTTGAGCTCACCATTGACACGTACCTCGCCCTCCCCCAGCAGGGCCAGCGCACAGTGTGCCAGCGGCGCCAAGTCACCAGAGCAGCCCAGCGAGCCATACTCGCGCACCACCGGAACGATGCCAGCGTTCAGCGCCTTGGCGTAGGTTTCTACCACCACGGGGCGCACACCGGTACGACCGGTACACAAGGTTGACAGGCGCAGGAGCATAAGCGCGCGGATAACCTCTTCTTCCACCTCCGGTCCCGTGCCCGCAGCATGCGAGCGCACCAGGGAAAGCTGGAGCTGGGCGCGCATTTCCTCTGGAATGTGGCGGCGGGCAAGCGCACCAAAGCCGGTGGAAATGCCATAGACCGGGGTGGGATCCTGTGCCAGTTCTTCCACTCGCTCGCGGGTCGCGGCTACCTCTTCGAGAGCCTCAGGCGCAATCTCCACCTTCGCCCCATAGCGGGCAACGGCAACGACGTCCTCGATGCTCAGCGCACCGACGTTGACGGTCACGGTGGATGGGTAGGCGTTAGGCATGACAAAAACTCCTTGGAGTAGGGATTGATAATCAAAAATGTGTCGCGCGACAACCCAACGCGATAGATGTATGCTACATCATAATTTCGCCATGCGAGGGTACGGTTGTTAATCCGCCGCCTTCTTGCCATAGATGCGACGTGAAAGTTCTGCAGCCAAGAGCGCCAGCCGGTCAACCACCACGGCTTCCTTGGCAAGGTTTTCCTCGTTGATGGAAAACGTGACCGCCAACGCCGCCGACGGCCGGGCGAGGTGATCCTTGACCGCCACTGCAACCGTGGCCTGCCCCTTAGACACCTCTTCCCTTTCCTCCGCCCATCCGCATGCACGCAAGGTGTCCACCTGCTTTTTATACGGAGCAAAATAGGCGGCGGCCCCTTTATCCGAGAATGCAGCGCGCACTTCACTCTCCGATTGAAAGGCCATCATAATCTTGCCGGAAGCAGTTTTATAGGCCGGTAATCGAACCCCCTTATCCGTCACCAGAGACACAGCGCCAGGCGCGCGGACCTCCTGCAGGTAGACAATTTCAGCACCAGACATGCGGGCCACATGCCCGGAGCCAGCCACAAAAGTGGCAATATCGCGCAGCTGATTCGTCGCTAGGCGCACGAGGGGCTGTTGGGTCGAATAAGCCGAAGCCATGGAGTAAGCCGCAAGCCCGAGTCCGTAGGTTTGATTTTCCTCAATATGCACCACGAATCCGGATTCCACCATTTCATTGAGCAAGTGATATGTGGATGAGCGAGGAAGGTCCAGTTCAGAACGGATGCGGCTGGCAGAGATTGGGACATCGATAGTGGAAAGCAGCCGCAAGATAGCGAGCACGTTTCTCGCCGCTGGAACATGTGATTTAGCCACGGTCACCCACCTCCACGATGGAAATAACTATTACTGTGCAGAAATAACTTACTTCTTAACAGTCTCGAATACAAGACTTTCCACCCGATTCGACTAGTGCTTTCCCATTCCACCCTCCGTAATCTATCCCACACAGAGTGTTGCAGATTACATTCTAGTACCGATTGTGTGTTGCCTAACTAATTGGATTGGAGAACCCTATGCCCGGCCGCTACCCAGACGGAGACTTTTACGGATTCGAACAAGACCTACCCGCAGAAGAACTTGAAATTCTCCACAAGGTCCGTGACTGGACCCACGACAAGGTTCGCCCCATCGCCACCGACTATTGGAATCGCTGCGAATTCCCCCACGAGCTACTTCCCTCTATCCAAGAACTCGACATCATCAGCTTGGTTCGCCGCCAAGGCCGCTCCCATCTTCTGGCAGGCCTAGTCACTGCGGAAATCCATCGCGCCGATGCCTCCGTCGGAACGTTTTTCAGCGGCCAGGATGGTCTGTTCACCGGATCCATTGAGCTGCTCGCTTCCGAGGAGCAAAAGGAGCGGTGGCTCCCAGACATCTACGCGGTAAAGAAGACCGGCGTCTTCGCCATCACCGAGCCGGATGCCGGTTCCGACGTCGCGCAAGATATGTCCACCACCGCCACGAAGGTCGACGGCGGGTGGATCCTCAACGGCGCGAAACGCTGGATTGGCAACGCCACTTGGTCCGATTACGTCGTAGTTTGGGCACGCGACCCTGAAGACAACCACGTCAAGGGGTTCCTCGTCGATACCTCCTGGGAAGGCTACAAAGCCACCCTCATGCAGAACCGCATCGCGCTTCGCGCTGTGCAAAATGCCGATATCACGCTAGACAACGTCTTTGTTCCTGATGATTATAAGCTGGCCCACGCCAATACTTTTAAAGACACCAACAAGGTGTTGAAGTCCGCCCGCTCCACGGTGGGCTGGCAAGCAGTAGGACTGCAAATGGGCGTGCTCGATACTGCCTTGGACTACACCGGCAAGCGCAATCAATTTGGAAAGCCGTTGGCGAGTTTCCAAATCAATCAGTCCAAACTTTCCACCATTTTGGGCAACCTCATCGCTTCTGAATCCATGATGGCGGCCCTTACTCGCCTGGAGGCCCGGGGAGACACCCGCGGGGAGCACTCCGCATTAGCTAAGGCACACGTATCCAAGTTGATGCGCGAGTCCGCCGCACTTGGCCGCGAACTCCTCGGCGGAAACGGCATCATTTCTGACTACACCGCCGCAAAGCACTTCTGCGATGCCGAAGCTATCTACTCCTACGAAGGCACCTTCGATATCAACCAGCTCGTTGCTGCCCGTTCCATCACCGGAATTTCCGCTTTTGTCTAAACCACTTCCCCGGAAAGGAGCTCCCACATGGTCGATACTGGACACCCACACTCCCTCGAAGGCCTGCGCGTGCTGGATATGTCACGCGTACTGGCAGGCCCCTTCTGCTCAATGATTCTGGCTGACTTAGGAGCCGAAGTCATCAAAATCGAAACCCCCTGGGGTGATGACTCCCGCAATTTTGGCCCAGCTTTCAAAGGTGATTCCGCCTACTACCGGCTATTTAACCGGTCCAAGAAGGGCATCACCTTGAACCTCAAAGAAGATGCAGACTTGAACACATTGCGCGAGTTGGTGCAGCGTGCCGACGTATTGGTAGAAAACTTCCGGCCCGGCGTAATGGAAAAGCTGGGCATTTCTCCAGAATCCCTCATGGAACTCAACCCGCAGCTCATTGTCACCAGCATCAGTGGCTTTGGCCAAAGCGGTTCTATGAGCAAGGCCCCTGCATATGACCTCGTAGCACAAGCGATGAGCGGAATCATGTCTGTAACCGGCTGGCCAGACGGTCGCCCCACCCGTGTAGGCATCAGTCTGGGAGATCTAATCCCTGGACTCTACGGTGCTATCGGCACGCTCGGTGCCTTGCAAGAGCGCCATCGCACCGGACATGGCCAGCACGTTGACGTCGCCATGTTTGATTCCTTGGTGTCCATCTTGGAATCAGTGGCCATGCGAGACCTGTATGAAGAAGAAGTCCCTACGGCCGTCGGTAGCGACCACGCCATGACGGTTCCCTTCAGTACTTACCGTGTGGATGACGGTGAGGTGGTCATCGCCATCTTGAATGAGAAGCTCTTCGGATGTCTGACTCGCGCCTTGGGCTTGGAATACATGGTCGATGACCCCCGGTATAACTCCAATCCCGCCCGCAAAGAGCGCCGCGAGGAAGTCCGCTCCATTATTGAGGACGCCCTGCGGGGCAAGACCGTCGAGCAAGCGCTCGCTCTCTTCCAAGAACACGGGGTTCCCACCGCGCCGGTTCATTCCGTCGACGAAGCCCTGCACGGAGACGTAGGCACTGAACGCGAGGTTCTCTTTACTGAATCCGATGGATTTACTACCTTAAGCTCTCCCCTGCGTCTGACTGGCTCCCGCCAGCCGGAGCCAGCACCGCAACTAGGAGAGCACAACGCCCATATCCCCGAATGGCTCGCTGAGCCGGTGCGCGGGTGATTCTGAAATGGAGACACCATGACTGACACCAAGAATCCCCGCACTAAAACCACCACCCCTCCAGTGAAAAATACCTGGCGATTCTTTGTATATAGCGGACTCGGCATCTTCGCCTTCTTTGTCCCCTTTCCCTTCGGAGGCGAAAACACCATCCTGCTCGATCACCTGGTGGGTTGGATTTCTGACACCCTAGGGAGCGGCTCCAAGTACGTAGTGCTGCTGCTCATCATTGCCGGCGCCATCGCCCCTTTTGTCACCGGCACATGGAAGTCCTCTGCTGCACGCATGGTCTTCGCCTTTTTAAATATCTTGGCGGTGATCATCACGGCCATGCTGGTGTTTAATTTCGGCCCCGCCTTCGTCTTTGAAGAAGACCTCGGTCCATTCCTCCTCAATAAACTGGTGATCCCCGTAGGCCTCTTAATCCCAGTGGGTGCTATTTTCCTCGCCCTTCTGGTTGGTTTCGGCCTCATGGAGTACATGGGCGTATGGGTCCAGCCTATCATGCGGCCGCTGTACAAAACGCCTGGACGCTCAGCTATTGATGCCGTGGCCTCCTTCGTCGGCAGCTACTCGCTAGGCCTGCTGGTAACCAACCGCGTGTATAAGGCCGGTGGATATACCGGGAAAGAAGCAGCTATCATCGCTGCTGGATTTTCTACCGCCTCCGCCACATTCATGGTGGTCATTGCCCGCGCCCTTGACCTCATGAGTGTGTGGGGTATGTATTTCGGAGCCACCCTCATCGTCACCTTCCTGGTGACAATAATCATGGTGCGCATTCCACCCATCGCTACCATCCCAGAAGACTACTACCCCGGCGCGGAACCCAACCCGGAATCCGAGGTCAATGACAGTCGAGCGCACACTGCTTGGGAAGAAGCTAAGGCAGTTCTCCGTGATTCGCCACCGCTCTGGAAGGTACTGTGGCACAACTTCCGCGATGGCCTGCTCATGACCATGCAGGTTCTACCAGGCATCATGTCCGTAGGTTTCCTTGGCTTGGTAGTCGCCTTCTACACCCCGTTCTTTACTTATTTTGGCTACCTGTTCTACCCAGTGCTGTGGATTTTGGGAGTACCGGATCCGGGCCTTGGCTCCGAAGCACTCGCCATTGGCCTATCTGAGCTCTTCCTGCCAGCCACCTTGGTTGCCGGCGCAGAGTCCGATGTCTTAAGGCTTATTATCGCCATGGTGTCAGTCTCCCAGGTATTCTTCTTCTCCTCTATGGTGCCTTCCGTGCTGGCCACGGACATTCCCCTGAGCATTAAGAACATCATCATAATCTGGTTCGAGCGCGTCATATTGTCCACCATCATCGCCGCACCGTTTGCCTACGGCATCGCTGCGCTGATGTAATTCCCCGCCTAACATCGATAACCATGAACACCGAAAAAGCTGAACTTTTCACCCCCGCCCCCGAATGGTCCGGCCGCTCCGATGGCCCTGGCCCAGAGCATGCCCGCTGGCATAGCGTTATCAATCAGTCCACCGAATCCCCCGCCCCAGTAACCCTCCTGGGCTTTGCCTCCGATGAGGGCGTGCTGCGCAACGGCGGCCGCCAGGGTGCAGCCGCCGGCCCGGCCGCGCTGCGTTCCGCGCTGGGTTCCTTGGCGGTGCACCATGCGCATGCGCTTGCCGACGCCGGCACGATCACCACCCAAGCCGACGACCTCGACGGCGCCCACGACGCGCTCTCCGATAAGGTGCAGGAACTCGTCGAAACCGGCACCCTCCCCATCATTCTGGGCGGCGGTCACGAGACTGCCTTTGGCTCCCACCGCGGCCTCTACCGTGCGGTGGGCGCCACCAAGATCATTAACTTGGACGCGCACTTCGATCTGCGCCGCGCCGATCAAGCCACCTCTGGCACCCCGTTCAAGCAGATTTCGGAGCTCACCGATGACTTCGACTACACCGTGCTGGGTATCTCCCGCCCCAATAACACCGCGGTGCTTTTCGACGAAGCCGAGTCCCTCGGCGTGGCCATCACCCTGGACGAAGAGCTGGTCAACCTCTCCCCGGCCGAGTGCGGCGAGCTTGCCGCCCGTGCTACCGAGGGCAAGGGCAAGGTCCACCTGTCCATCGACCTCGACGTTTTGCCAGCGTCCACCGCGCCGGGCGTATCCGCACCGGCGTCGCTGGGCGTCAGCTACGAGCGCATCCGTGCCATGGCTGTGGCTATTGCACAAACGGGCAAGCTGGCCCTGGTGGACATCGTCGAGCTCAACCCCACCTTTGACATAGATAACCGCACCGCCAAGGCAGCGGCGCGGTTAATCGATGACATCGTCACGGCCCACCTCAAGGCCTAGCACTTAGCTCAAAACAGCAGGTGGGCAATCGGCGTGGCGATGAGGATGGTCAGCGCCACGCGCTCAAACCAAATGATGACCAGGTGGGTGAGCTTCACCGGAATCTTGGTGGCCAGGATGCACGGCACCAGCGCGGAGAAGAAGATGATGGCGGAAACTGCCACCACGCCGATGACGAACTTGAGCACCATGCTGTCACTGCCTGCCACTGCGGTGGCGGGCAGGAACATCTCCGCAATACCCATGGCCGCGCCCTTACCAGCCTGGACCGGCTCCGGCAGCTGCACAACCCACGCGAACGGATAAAACAGGTAGCCAATCCACTCGAAGATAGGCGTAAAGCGCGCGAGCAATAGGCCAATAAGGCCTACCGACATAATGGAAGGCACGATGGCCGCCGCCATGCGCACGCCATCGCGCAGGTTCTCCCAGATGGACTCCCACAAGGACGGTGCGCGCTGCAGTGCTAGCATCGCTTCGCGCCACGCGTTCTTGATGCGCGAGCCCTCCACCGGCTTTTCCGGGTCTGGGTGTGCTTCTGCGAAGTACTCATCCGGAATGGTGCGCAGCGGCGGAATGCGCACGGTAATGGCCGTGACCACAAAAGTCACGATGAGCGTGACAATAAAGTAAGTACCCCAGATTTTCATCAGGTCAAGCTGCTTGGCCACAATGACCATGAAGGCCGCAGAGACCGTCGAAAAGCCGGTGGCAATAATGGCCGCCTCGCGCCCGGTATAGCCGCCCTTTTGGTAGACGCGGTCCGTCACCAAAATGCCCAGCGAGTACGAGCCCACGAACGAAGCCACCGCGTCAATGGCGGAGCGCCCCGGCGTCTTCCACAGCGGCCGCATGATGGGCTGCATGAGCACACCGACAAACTCCAGCAGGCCAAAGCCAATGAGAAACGCCAGGAACGCACCACCGATAGGCACGATGAGGCCTACCGGAATCGCGATGGAGTTCCACAGGAACGGCACCAAGTCTTCATCGCCCAGCACCCACGGCAGCGCATCGATGACCATAAGGAAGGAGATCACCGCACCCACAATGTTGAGCACCGCAAAGACCGCCTGCAATACGCTTTCCTTAAACGCCCCAGTGGTAAAGCTGCGCACCGTGCCATAGACGGCAAGCGCAAAGATAATCCACGGCACCGCCGCTGGAATCCCCTCGCGCACCATGGTGACCATGTGGTCCAAAGGGATGGAGCGCTTATCCTGATACGTCACCGGCAGGAAGAATACGAACGCGCCGATGGCGCTATATAAAAAGAGTTTCCACCGTCCCCCAGGCTGCGGGATTTCCCCGTCATGACTCTGGTGGGAGGAGTAAACCGATTCGGTAGAAGTCACAGTAAAACCGTCCCCTCAAGCTTGCATACAAAATTCAAGCCCGCGTGACAGCCTTACGCGAACATTGGGGATATGTTATCTAAGTAACAGCTCACTGTCTAGATGTTTCCGAGATCCAAGGCACAATAGAGTCATGTCTAATCCTATTCGCGTCGTCGGCGCCGTCTTCGTCGATGAAGAACGCACACAGCTTTTAGCCTTCCGCAAGAAGCCTGGCACTTCCCTTGCTGGCATGTGGGAATTTCCCGGCGGCAAGATCGAACCTGGCGAAACACCAGAACAAGCACTCGCGCGCGAACTTAAGGAAGAACTCGGCATTTCAGCCACCGTCGGCGAAGAAGTAACGACCACCGTTCACCATTACGATTTCGCCACCATCGAGCTCACCACCTTTTACTGCACCACCACCGCCTCTCTGCTAGCCGACAATCTCAGTCTCACCGACCACGACGCCACGCGCTGGGTCAACATCTCCGACGCCCTCGAACTCGAGTGGGCTCCGGCGGACGTGCCTGCGGTAGAGCAGCTCTGGGCAACGCCGCCCAAGCAAACAGTGTTTATTTAGCAAAATAATTATGTAGAAAAGGCCACAAAATAATTTGAATAATTGCCTGTGGGCTATTTAAACCACCGCTAATCTTGAATTGTCTTAAAGCAAGTTTGCTAAATTTGCTCACCAATTCCCCGGAGAAAAAATGACTGATAATTCGACTACTGCCCGTGACCTCAAAATCGAATGGCTTTTAGAAGAAATTCGAAATGCCGTCCGTACGGGAGTTTCTGTAGATGCGGCAGTAGAAAGGATTTCCAACAATCCTTTCGTCAAGCCCCCAGAAGAGCTCCTCAACGAAGCACGAATCATCTTTCTCCAGAATGCCGGGCAAATCTCAAAGTTTAAGGCTGTCGACTCCCTAATTCAGGATGAAGTGGATTCCGGCGATTGGTATGACGGCCCAGACTACGACAACCACATTTATTGGCCGCATGTAAAGGAAGTACTTCAACCCAAACTCGGCAGTGCGCTCGACGAAGTCGACAAAGCATCGAGCAAAGTGCTTTGCTCACTTCGGCCGCCCGCTGAAGATACGTTCGATGTCCGTGGCCTAGTACTCGGCTTCGTTCAAAGCGGCAAAACTACGAACTTCATATCTTTGATTTCTAAGGCCGCAGATATCGGATACAGGCTAATCATTGTCCTGGCAGGTATGACGGATAATCTCCGTGTTCAGACTCAGAAACGTATCAATGAACAACTCATCGATGAAACACCGAACTGGGTAAAACTCACCGATATCGATAGCGACTTCAATGCTTCGCAGTTCAACGCGAACAATCGGAATTCGGATACCCTTCTTGGGGCGCCGGCGAACCGACATATCGCAGTTGTGAAGAAGAACGGCCATATTCTTACTGCTCTGAATAATTTCCTCCAGGGCGCAAAAATTGCTACTAAAGATCTTCCTATTCTCGTCATCGACGACGAATCTGATCAGGCTTCTATCAATGTATCCCCCAAGGCCAGAGCCGAAGCCTCAAAAATCAACGCCCAAATCAAAACGCTTCTGCGGAATCCTAAGACGGCATACGTCGCGTATACAGCGACTCCTTTTGCCAATATCCTTATCGATCCAAATGACACCACTGATCTCTATCCAAAGGACTTCATCCATGTACTACCCAAACCGGAAGGATATTTCGGCACAGAGACTATCTTTGGCCGTGAGCCACTAAATGGCGAAGACGCCGAAGAGCTGGATGGTCTGTCTATGGTGCGGACGATCGACGAAGATGAAATCGGTGCGACACGACCTCCAAGTGGAAAGAAGGGCTTCGAAAACTGGGAGCCTGAAATTCCTAAGTCCCTCGATGAAGCAATTCGCTGGTTTATCCTCGCCACTGCAGCTCGCCGTGCGCGTGGGCAAAAAGATGCGCATTCATCGATGCTGATTCACACTGCAGTACGCACCGCTGCCCATGAGATCTTGCACGAATTAGTTCAAGAACAAGTGAAGTTCATCGCGCGAGCGCAGGACGACCCAGAGATGCTTAAGCTTCTCGAAGCACAATGGGTTTACGAGACCGAGCAAGTTTCCACAGAAGCACTGGGATACGAGACTCTGACATTTGAGGAAATCAAGCCACAAATTTCAGACGTCCTCAAAGCAACTGAAGTAGTAATGGACAATGGTATATCCGAGCAACGACTTCAATACGAAGACGGGAAGCCGAAGACTGTTATTGCAGTCGGCGGCAATACTTTGTCCCGAGGTCTGACTCTAGAAGGCCTCGTCTGCAGCTATTTCGTTCGAAACGCTACTGCCTACGACACCCTTCTTCAGATGGGACGCTGGTTCGGTTTCAGAAACGGATACGGTGACCTTCCGCGAATTTGGATGACCGAAGATCTCGAGAATTGGTTCCATGACCTTGCTTTGGTGGAAGCGGACTTGCGAAAGGATCTAGCGCGTTACGCCGATGACGGCGAAACCCCGCTTACATTCCAAGCCCGAATCCGCACGCATCCGTCGATGGAAGTTACGGCTCGTGCAAAGCAGCAGAATAGTCGCCCAGCAGTAGTCAGTTATTCAGGCCAGAAAGTCCAGACGATTCTCTTCCGCCACAAGAATAAAGACTGGCTATCCCAAAATATTCAAGCGTCGGAATCCTTGGTCCAGGGCATTCAAGGCAAGGGTCTAAAAGAGCATCAAAAGAAGAACGGTACTAAGTTCTTCAAACAAGTCCCTCCAAGCGTCGTTGAAAAATTCCTAGACGAATATGCCATCTACGAGGAATCCACTCTTGGCCGAAACAATGCGGAGCTGCTCAAGGCATATATCAAGAAGGAACACTCAACAGGCTCTATCCGAGCATGGGATATTTCCTTCTTCGGTAGGTCTGGCTCAGACAATCCTAAATCCATCGATTTAGGATTGACCAGCGAACTCAACTTGCTCAATCGTTCCCAGATGGTGGTTTCAGCAAGCCCGGATGTCGCTAACATTAAGACCCTCGTCGGTTCGCTGGATCGCTTAAATAGTGCCGATCTGGATAAGCCGGCGTTGCAGGAACTAATCGACGAGTTTGAAACACAGTCGACCAAAGCTGAAACTAAACTCCTGAAAGCGTACGAAGCAGCTGTAGGCACTGACGTCGCCCATTTAGGCATCTATGCCATCGATCCAGATTCAAAGACAAGTCAGTCGTCCGACTTCGTACACAAGTCCGGCAAAAACGTTGGAAAACTCATCACTCCGAGAAATCGACGTAAGGATTTGAATGCTGAGGACGTAATGATCGGCATCGGTCTCTTCTTCCCGACTTCGAGCAACCCAGATCCTGACGCTGAATATGTAAGCGCCCAGGACTTCCTCGATGCCGAAACCATGGAACAAGTCGCCGAAGCTGAAAGCGAAGTTCTTCAAGCTATCGAAGGTGAGGAGGCCTAGAAATGTCAGTTTTGAGCAAATCAGAATTTCTATTTCAGGCGGTTTCGAAGGATCAGAACCTCAACAATGGCGAGGAATGGGCACTAAGTACTGGTGTAGAAATTTCTGCCGGCGCCGTTCAATGCTTTTCCGATTACTCGGGAAAAATTGGCCTGATTATACCTACTTCCCAGGAGGAATTCGACACCTTCGTCGATGACAGGAAGAGCAAGGCAATTCATCTGACTCGTCGAAAGGTCGTCAACAATGGAATCGACACCGACTTCCAAGCACGACTGATTCTTCGGGATTTGAATCAACGAAGCATCTTTTATTTCTTTGTAGATGAGCTTCTAGGTTTCCTCGACGGGAAAGAAAACGCATCAATCACTGATGTGTCGGCTTTCCTTGCGAAGTGGCGTCACTTCTTCTCCAGCGATAAGCAGTTCGTTATCGATCCGCAGGTTGAAGTTGGGCTCCTCTGCGAACTAGAAGTGCTGCTCGGTTTGCTTCATGATGAAGTGCCCAATGCCGTCGAATCTTGGTACGGCCCAGAAAAGACGCGTCACGACTTCCTGCTTAACGACTGCGCGATTGAGTGCAAGGGAACGGCATCTGCGGACAGAATGTTGGTATCTATCCACGGCAGGAACCAGCTGGAAACCCCTAACAATAAACCGCTATACCTCGTATTTCGTCGATACAATCGCCATCCTGACGGAGCGCTATCGATTCCGTCCCTCGTTGAGGAGCTTCAGACATACTCTGCTTTCAATATTGAAAGCTTCACTGAAAAAATGTACCTCCTCGGGATAGATGTTTTCGATGAAGCACATTCGAAAGCCTTCAATAACTATTTCGCGGTTGACGTCCATGAATTTGAAATCACTGAGGAGTTCCCACGAGTGGAGGTCAAAGACCCCGCGAACCGAATCTCCGACCTCCAATACAAAATTGACCTAGCCGGCCCAAGTTCTATCCCTGGATACCGGCCAATCCCCTCATTCATTAAGTAACTCATGCCTTTTCACCACAAAAAGCCGTTCGATCCTTCCGGCGATGTCTACGCAAACTCCGTAACTCGAACGATGAAAAGCCAGGCTCTTTCTGCTTGGGACATGTTCACCCGCGAGACTTTGCAAAACAGTTGGGATGCCCGCGATCGTGCATCCCACGATGACGGCGTCACTTTCGCGATCGATTTTGTAGAGCTGAACCAACATCAAATCGATTGTTTAAAGAACGATGTCTTTGGCAATGACTTTGTCGGAATTCCGCAGCTTGAATCCGCGCTTGAGTCAGGCAGTCTGTCCGCACTGACTGTTAGCGATTCTGGAACGTACGGGCTTCGCGGCCCGAGTATTGCAACAGCTGCGGTAGACGGACCTACCGACTTCAACTCATTCGTTAGGAACATCGGTCGAAGCGACACCAAGAAGGTAGCCGGTGGTACTTACGGCTTCGGCAAAGGCGTCTTCTTCATCGCCAGCGAAGTTAAGACTATCGTCGTCTACACGCGAACCATCGATGAAAATGGTCAGCGTGTTAATCGACTCATCGCCATGTCTAATGCCGATGACTTTCAAGCTGACAATATCGCTTACACCGGCCGGCACTGGTGGGGAGAGCACGCCGTTGAGGAAACCGGCACTGACCGCACCGAGTTTGCTGAACCCTATACAGGCCAAATTGCCGATGCAATTGCAGCAGTTTTGGGCCTCGACAGCTACTTCACCGAAGATCGGCAGACCGGTACTTCAATCATGATTTTGAATCCTGATCTCTCTGTCCAAGAAGACCAGGTTAAATCCGGCCTAGACAGCGGCCGCATTGTTCTTCAACAAATCGCAAGTTCCCTTACTCGTTGGGCTTGGCCACACATGATTGATATCGACACGGGTATGGATCCGATCGAATTCAGTGTTTCCTACAAGCGTGAGCAAATGAAAATTCCCGACCCAAAAAAGGATCAAGGCCTCCGTCCTTTTGTAATGGCCTACTCAGAGGCAGTTTCTAATCCAAAGCCGCCGTCAAATGTCTGGAATAACAGCTACTTTGGTCGTCTAACGACGATTTCGGGCAAGCGTCCTAAGAAGGATCTAGGCACGCTGGCGATCGTGAGTTTGAACGATGCAATCTCTTCTGAGCAAACTGTCATCGGACAGGATATTTCCAACCACGTTGCCACGCTGCGAAATCCCCGAATGGTTGTCGAATATTACCAAGCTCCAGAAGCTGCAAACGGAAAACCGTATTGTGGAGTCTTTTTGGCAGACCCCGAGGCTGACCGCGTATTTGCCCGAAGCGAGCCGGCTGCGCACCACCAGTGGAACCGTGAGACGATTGCCCACGATGTAGAGCTTCTAAAAGAGTTTTGGGGAAGCACAAACAACCCTGTCAGTGTCTTCTTCACGAGACTGCGAGAAATGCTTCAATCAGTCGGACTTGAGAATGCCCGTCCCACTCGAAGCCAACACTTTCGCTCAGCGGCGGAACTGTCTAGTTCCCTAGGCACGCTAATTTCTAATGCAGAAGGCGGTACCAGCAACCGCTATATCAAGCCAAAGCTGAAAACTGTTCAACGCAAGAAATCCTCCTCGCGCGCGACTGCAAACTCTGAAATCGATTCCATTCGAAAGGCAGAAGGCGGAAAGCACACAACGTTCAGCGTCGATGTACAAATTCCGTCTAATAAACTGCCCGCGGGATTGACGATTCAACCCGCAGTAAACTCCGATAAAGGTGACCTTTACGAACAGTTGTCGAAACTAGGCGTACCTGTTCCGAAGATTGAAAAGATTGCCTTTACGGCAGACGAAGAAGATACAGCATCAAATGCATTAGCTTCCGCTGATGCACCGATCCTGCTCGAATCGCCAGAGGCTTCGTTGCTAGTCGACGTTTGGCAACCAAACGACACCGCCGTCTCACTTCGATTTGAGTTCGAGTACAACCTAAAACCTAATTCGATTGTGATTGGAGAAAGCACAGATGAGTAACGCAGTCAGTTTTGGCTACAACCGTCCTTCCCAAGACTCCATCGAAATAATTGATTTCAAGGTCGTAATCGACGGAGAAGCATTCGACAGCAAAACGGAAGAGCTCCCGACTTGGGATTATGAATCCAAAGTGGAAGTCTTCGCAGAATTAGATTTCGACTTCGAGCGGTTTACCAAGGAAGCGGGGTTCATTTCTTTCGCTGCTGATGAAGACTTACCGGAATATTCAGGGCTAATCTCTTGGTCCTGCAACAAGACTAGGCAACGCGGTGCAAGCCCTCGCCAATCGCTTCATGATGGCAAAAATACGCTGCACTTTGAGCTGGACAGTTTGTTGCTCGGCGGAGAACTTCAGATTGCAATCAACGTCGACCTCGAGACTCCAGGCGTAGCCTACGAGGACTTAATTCCGCCAGAGCGTCCTGGGTCGCGCCTATGGGCCAGCTATCCACTTCGGATTCGGTTAGAGGGCGATGGGTCACAAATGTCCATCACTCCCCTGGATTTCAAAGAAACCGGAATTCGCCCGCAAATGGCAATGTGGAAAGTGCAGGTTTCTCCTGACGTTCTCCTGCCTGTTCAAGCAGGCCTGAGAATCCTCATCAACACAGCTCACCCCACTAGCCGCAGAATGCTTGAAAAGGGTTCTGGCAAAGAAAAACAGATGTGGGAGCGTTATCTCCAAACCGACATTGTTACGCAGCTTCTCCTGCGCGCTCCAAGCTTGGACGAAATCGAAAACTTAGAAAGTCATAGCCTGTTTTCTGGCTCGCTGGCAGAAAGCATTTTCAATCTCGCCCAGGCACTATTCCCGGAGAAGCCATACGCCGACATCGCCAACGATCCATCCACCCTTTTCGCGACTGTCCAAGCGTTTACTTTCAAGGAATCCAAATAAATGGCAATCACGTATTTCCCACGACTCACCAACTCGGTCGCCATTTCGTTAATCGGGGATTTCTCTCGATTTAACGACCCAAGTGAACTTACGCAATTTGCCGCCACGCGACATGAAATGCAGTATCACGATCCACTTGCGACCTTACTCGTCGAAGAGTCGGAGCTGTCAGAGGTACGAAAGAAAATTGTTGCGCTCGCAAACGAACTTGGTTTTCCAGAGCAATTGGGGCGTCAGGCGGTAAGAAGCTTCGACCAACCAGCGGCTGACATTCTCTACAACAGTATTGATCTAGTTCCCGCCGAAGCAGCGAACGGAGAGATCTGGAACTTTCTAACTCTAGCGCTGCTTCCTGACATAGCTGCTTGGCGCTACCCAAATGTCGATGCAAAGTATGATTTCGAGCGTTGGCTCGGCGGTGACCGAAATGTTTTCCGTAAACTCTGGTGGCGACAAGCCACGCTAGGAAAGACCCTTAACGAAAAGATTGGTGAGGACGAAGCCGTAGGCGTCATGGAGCGTCCGAGCTTGTCTGCCAATCCTATAAATGCGCGCGCAATCATTTCGGCTTTCGATGAGGTTTACAAGCATCACACGCAACTTGCTCGCTCCGAGGTCATGCGTCTGGCCGCTCTACACGTCCGGCGCCTAGTGCCATTGATAGACTTTGATTTTTACAAGGAAGACGAACTGCGAGAGTTACTAATTCCAGTGATCGAAAATTCCTGCGTTGAATACGAGAACGAAAAGCGGACAAAGGAATAATGAATCAGATTTCTATCGCTCCCTCTGCACGCCGATTGACTACCTCCCTGAGAGATATCGGATACAGCTTTGAATCTGCAGTTGCAGATATTGTCGATAACTCAATTGCTGCCGGCGCCACAAAGATAGCAATCGATATCGAATTCGACGGCAAAAATTCCTCAGTCATCATTAAAGACGACGGTGATGGAATGACTGCGCAAGCAATCGACGAAGCTATGCGATTTGGTAGCCGACGTAGCTATGCCGACCAAGAACTGGGCCGTTACGGCCTAGGCCTGAAGACAGCATCGCTCTCGCAATGCAAGCGTCTTTCAGTCATCAGTAAGTCGAGCAACGCTCCACTCCAAGCAAGGATTCTTGATCTGGATTTCATCCAGACAGTCGACGACTGGGTCACACTTGATCACAGTGAAGAGGAAGAAGTAATTGCTCTCGCCGCTGAGCACTTCGGTGAAAGCGGAACGTTCGTCATATGGAACAAACTAGACCGACTGCTGCCAGCCAAGTCTCCTGACAGTGGTTGGGCAAGGCGCCGTATCGAAAACCTTGCTCCAAAACTTTCTTCCTACTTGTCGATGGTTTTCCACCGATTCCTTTCCGGCGAAGCCTACGCAAAGGTGGAGATTCAAGTTAACGGAGAATCGCTGAATCCTTGGGATCCTTTTGCACGCTCCGAGCCTCACACTCAGGAGCTCGATTCAGACGAATTTGAAATCGAACACGGTGACATCACAGGCACCGTCACGGTCAGGCGATTCCTTCTACCCCAGCGAAGCGAATTTAGTTCTCGCGAAGCTTTCGATGCTGCCTCCGGTATCGACAAATGGAACAAGCAGCAAGGTCTATATATCTATCGAGCTGACCGCTTGGTCCAATGGGGCGGATGGTCCAAAATCCGCACGATTGATGAGCACACCAAGCTGGCTCGGGCATCTGTCGATTTCGGCACCACCCTTGACGACGCGTTCAACATCAATGTCGCCAAAATGCGGGTGAATCTTCCGGGCCAGTTACGCAAAATGCTTGCAAGGCCAGTCAATGAGCTTTGCATTGCAGCAGACGCTGCTTACCGTCGTGAGAACGCGCGGAAACTGGTAGACGAGGAAAAACTGCCTGAATTCAAACCTGACTTTGGTGGAAGTGAGTCCGGTGAATCTATCGGCCTAGCTCTCCGAACCGCGGCAGCTAGAACCGGTAACTTCAAGGCTTTGGAAGCAATCTCTGAGCTCCTCAAGGCTGAAATGCCGGAACTAGCGAAGCACCTCGGTTTCGATTAAAAGAGAACGTCAGCTGAGCCCGTTGCAGTGCGTGCGTATTCGCACCACCGCTGCAAGGGACACGAGCTACACCGCGGACCTTCACTTACGCACACGGTTCTACCTAATTCGAACAGAGCCAAATGAGCACTGCGAGAATTTTCATTTAGGCCAAGCAGTCTTGCGATGCTGATTCGCCCATCGGATTGTTTGTTACGTGACTCTGTATCGGTTCCCTGAAAACGCGATGTAACACGCAAAACACCCTTCGCGACGATAACCGGCTCTTCGCTCTTACCTTCCACACCGGCATCAGGCGAGGAGAGCTCAAGGATATTTCGTAGCGCAGGATTAGTCGCAGGAAATACGTCAGGATCGATGCTTGGCTTCCAAAACTCTGCAGGTTTTTCGTTAACTTGTTCTACGATTTGTGAGAACTTCTCACGACGTTTCTCAAAACGCTCGCCTTGGAACACACCCACGACCGTCCTAAAAGAGCTTTCCGGGACGCCAGATTCCCGCGTTGGTCCTTCCAAACTTTGAATCAATGGCCACAACATTTGGACTTGACCGCGCGTTGCTCGTTCTAGGAAGATTTCACAGATCAGAACGTGCCAACGATTGCCTTCTCGAATCCACGGCCACATGAGGTTAGCTTCGGGCTGTTCATTGTACCACTTAGCAAGGGTTTCCGAGGTCGCGATTGAGTCATAGGGCTTACTCGTATTTCGCTCTAGAGAATCGAGTACAGACTTTCCGATATTTTCGCCCAATCGAACTGGGACGGCGTTACCAATTTGTTTGAAAGCAGCACTCGGCGGACCGCTGAAGCGGAAGTCATCTGGGAAGGTCTGCAGTCGCGCAGCTTCACGTACGGTTAGAGTCCGAGACTGGCGTGGGTGGATGAAACCATAGCCATCTTTAGCGATATGCGCAGTGATCGTCCTTGAAAGATCATTTTCGTCTAGCCGCTTGTACTTATCGTTAAAAATGTCTGATCGATAGCGCTGAAGATGAGCTGGAAGATCCGAGTACTTCGTATCTGAAGTCATCATTTCAAAAGCGAGCTTGTCATCCTCACGTACAGGTCGTGTGATGTGGTCGTAGAGCCTGCTAGCGTCCGCGTTCGAAACACCTCGGCGAATATACTTCTGGAACTCAGTCTTCGGACCTGAATATTCAATCCATCCATCAGCGCCTCCCTCAGGACGCCAACCACCTTCTACTTCAGGCATATCGCCAATTGCATTCCAGACAGTAACCTTTTTCGTTACTTCCTCTGGCCAATCGAATTTAACGCTGTCTCTAAGAGCTACAAGAATATAGCGCTGGCGGAATTGAGGAACCCCGTAACGCCATGTATCAATAACACGGCTTTCAACGCTGTAACCGGCTTGTTCCAGTTCCTCAATCATGCTTCGCATGATGAACATTTCATCGTCCAAAGCCATGTCTGGAACATTTTCCATGACAACGGCTTTCGGACGAGCAAGGAGGGCTACTTCCAAATACGCACGCCAAAGGTTTCGACGCTGATCGTCAGGATCACGCATACCTTTCTCAACAAGATAGCGAATGCCACTACGCCCAGCTTTAGAAAAAGGCTGACATGGCGGTCCGCCCGCTAAGACATCGATGTCAGTTTCTTTCATCAAAGAGGCAACTCGTTCAACGCTTTCAGGAGTTGATAGATCCCAAGTTGCTGAAATTCCAGGGAATCTAGCAGCGTGAGTCTCGACTGCGTAGTCGTAGTGATCGACTCCGAGCACAACTTCAATGCCCGCGTTAGTTAGCCCTTGGCTCAAGCCTCCGGCGCCAGCAAAAAGATCGACGCCGAGGACTGCTCCCTCTGCTTTCCTCCTCTTGGCGTATTCCAAAAGCTGATCGACTGTCTCGCAGTGATCCGGATGCTTCGGAAGCTTCACATAGGGGCCGCGGATTTGTTTGACGGCGTACTCGTCGACAGTTTTCACATGAATAATTTAGCTAGTCAAAGGCCTCTCCCACCAATCTAGATTCAATATCTACACCCATATCCAGACAACAGAGCGAAGACCTGGCGCTTTGTCGCGCCAGCGCTTGTGCGACACCCCATCAGTAGCCCGCAATCTTTTGCAAACCACAGATTAATACCCCATTAATACTTCAACATCCGACGCTTCCAATTCCACTGATGGATTCCACCCGATAGATGAATAAATTTATCTGAGTGACGGTTGTGTCACTCCAATCGTATTCTGGGAATTACTTAACGTAATCTTATGGCTGGCGGTTTTGAATAACTTAGCGGTTTCCGTGGTTTGAGATATGCCACCTAAATGAAAATCTCTCTCACCGTCGAGGAAAAATGAATCACTCATCTAAGCGTGCTTACACGCCTTTTCGTGAAATTGCGTTCCGTCCTTCACGTATCGCACCGAAACATCTCAGGGTCCACTGCACCGGTTTCAAGCGCCGTCGTCCGCACGAACCTTATGGCTCGGCAACACCTCGTTTCTAATTAAAAACTTATAATCTTCGTTGGATGGTGGGCTAGCTTGAGATCACCATCTCTTAGTTGTATTAGGTCGCCTCATCCAAGATTCCGCGGACTATTTCCGCGATGTGCTTGGCATCGCTTCCTGTTCCCTGCTCAATCTGAGTGCGGCAGGAAAAGCCATCAGCGATGACAACCTTGCCTTCCGTGGCTGCCTTCCTCACCTTCGGGAACAGTTCGCGCTCCCCAGCGCCATGGACACTTCAGCGCGGCCTTTCTCAAAGCCCCAGTTTCCGGCCAGGCCGCAGCAGCTGGTAGCGATCTGTTCCTCGTTGATCCCCAATGCCCGCAGCACGGCAGCGGAATGTTGCGGGTCGCCTAAGGACTTTTCATGGCAATGCACCTATGTCAGCGCGGAGACATCGCCCGGCGCGATGACGCAGGCGGCGACGAATTGCTCAAGGCGCTTGGCAATAAGCTCGCTAAACGAGTGAGTGTTGCGCGCCCGGTGCTTAATCACTGCGCCGTATCTAGGGTCGTCGCAAAGCTCAGCGGCTTCATGTTGCAGCATCACGGTGCATGAGGGCTCCACGCCAATCATAGGAAGCCCGCGGTCCAGGTAGGGCTTCATCACCTTTGCCGTTTGCCGCAGCACGCGATTTACCATGTCGAGCTGCCCAGTCGAGTGCCAGGTCAGGGTGCAGCATACGAACTGTTGCGGTATGACCACCGTATAGCCGATTGCTTCGAGAACCTCCACCGCGGCCATCGCTGGTGAAGTACCCAGTGAGGAGTTGAAGGAATCCGGCCACAGCACGACCGTCTGCTCGTTGTCGGCCAGCGGCGGTACCGTCGCCTTGTCATTGTTGTTCGCGGTGCCGTTGTGCGCGACGTCGTCAAGCGCAGCGACGGTGGCGTGCTGCTTGTGCCACTTGCGCAGAGACGCGTGGGTGAAGCGGATGAGCAGGCGGTTCGGGTCGAAGCCGCCCACCTTCGCGATGAGCTCGTCGAGGCCCTTGGTGGACATCGCCTTGTCGATGAGCGCGGGCAGAAACAGAATCTTGTGTGCGATATAGCCCAGCAGCGGCAGCCAGCCCATCACCTAGTGGGCGCCTGGGCACAGCTTGCTTTTGTAATTGTTGTGTAGGAACTCCGCCTTGTACGCCGCCATGTCTACGTTCACCGAGCATTCGGAAACGCACGTCTTGCGGGACAGGCACAGGTCGAGGGCTTCCTCAACCTCTTTGGACTCAAAGCCGCCCTGGATGGACTCGCCGCGGAACATCTCACTGAACATGCGCGCACGTCCTCGTGTCGAGTGCATCTCATCGCCGGTCATCTGGAAGGACGGACACATCGAGCCCGTCTCACTGCGGCACGCGGATACACCTACGCACCTATTGATGGCGTTGACCAGCGAGCCCTTGTCCTTACCCAACTTGTACACCGGCGTGAGCCCAAAGCGCCGCTGCCCCGACGCCATGCGCAGCCCCTCAGTCACTGCCTCCGGCTTTACTAGAACGCCCGGGTTGAAGAAGATCTCCGGATCGAAAATCTCCTTGAACTCTTCGAATAGCTCTCGCATCTCCTGCGAGTACATGCGGTCCAGTAACGCCGAGCGTGAGCGGCCATCGCCATGCTCGCCCAAGAGCGAACCACCATGGGCCGAGACCAACTCCGCTGCCTCATTCATGAAGGATTCGAACTACGCGATGCCCTCCTCCGTGCCGAAGTCGAAGGAGATGCGCACGTGCACGTAACCCTCGCCGAAGTGACCAAATGGAATACCGCGCAGCTCATGTTTTGCCATCAATGCGTACAAATCCCGCAGGTAGTCCGCCAAGTTTTCCGGTGGAACTGCCGAATCCTCCCAGTTGGGCCAGGCCTCCCCGCCATCGGTCAGGCGCGTCACGATTCCCGCCGCGGCCTGACGGATGCGCCACGGCTCCCGCATTTCTTATTCCTTCGAGCTCGAGGACGGTCCCAAAGCTCGGATATTTCTCGCCTCAGAGAAGTCCACGGACGAGCGCGTAGGACATCTCAAGTTGAAGCGAGATCATGGGTGCTTGATACTGTGCCCGCAGCTTTGAGTTGGTCGTGAACTGCACGGAAGATGTGCACGAAGCTGAGGAATCGTCTGTCCACTGTAGGGAGGTCCCCGAACAAGTACCGGGGAAAATATTACCGCGCTTACCTCATCTGGCTAACCTTCCCGCCAATGCTGCTTTTGCTCCTTGGAAAGCCAACCGGACTCATCATCGCCTACGGAGTCCTGGGCGCTTTGTTTATGCCGTTCTTAGGCCTTACGCTTTTGGTCCTGCTGAATACCAAACACACCCCAAAGCAATGGAGAAACGGTTGGATCGTCAACACCTTGATGGCGGTAATCTCCGTTGCCTTCGTTTATCTTTGCGTTTCCCAATTGGGTGAAATTCTCTAGCCGAGAATTGGTACCTACTTCTCCTGCGGCACTCGCTTCGGCTTGTTCCCCACCCCAGCGTGCGGGTCACGGCCGAATGCCCAGGGAACGATACCGATGAAGGCGATGGCGCCGCAGACGGTGAAGGCGAGGGGGAAGCCGGAGGCGTCGGCAAGCAGGCCAATGAGCATAGGGCCCAAGATTTGGCCGAAGTCTCCGGCCATCTGGAAGGTGGATAGTACCTTGCCGCCGGAGCGGTCATTGCCCACGATGTCACCGACTGCGGCCTGCTGGGAGGGGTTGATAAGACCGGAGGAGGCGCCGGCGAAGGCGGAGACGAGCAGGAGGAACCACACGCTGGTGGCCATGCCCATGAGCACCATGAAGATGGCGGAGCCGACGAGGCCAATGAGGATAAGTGGCTTGCGGCCGTGGATATCGGACCACTTGCCAGAGAACTGCAACACGATGGCGTTGCCGGCCGCAAAGACTGCAAGCGCCAGGCCGGAGGCGGCCGCGCCATTGTGGAAGATGGAGGCGGCAAAAAGCGGCAGGACGGATACGCGCACGCCCATGTTGATCCAGCTATGAGCAAAGTTAGAGGTCAGCACCGCGCGGTAGGCGGTATCGACCCAGGCCTCCTGCAGGCGCATGGGTGGCAGCTTATCCTTGCTGGCTTGTTTGTGGTTCACGCGGGGCATTTGCCACCAGACGACGAACGCGGCCAGCGCCACGCCCACGCCGTAGATGAAAAATGGCCAGCGGAACCCCAGGAAGGACAGGCTGGCACCAAGAACGGGGCCGGCGACGTTACCGAGCAGGAAGGCAGTGGCGTAGGTGGCAGAGCACTTACCGCGAATCGTCGGTGGGGACATGCGCACGATAAGTCCCATGGCAGAGACGGTAAACATGGTCGAACCAATGCCGGCCAGGGCGCGCAGGGCCACGATGTGCCAATAGCTTTGCGCAATGGAGACTAGGCCCGTGGTCACCGCGACGGTCATGAGCCCGATGAGATAGACGCGGCGCGATCCGACGCGATCCACAAGCGATCCGGACATGGGCGCAAAGATGAGGCGCGAGGCGGCGAAGATGGAGACCACAAGGCCCGCGGCAGCCATGGAGACATCGAAACTCACCACGAACTGCGGAAGCAGCGGGGCGATGAGGCCGTAGCCCAAAGCGATAATAAATGCGGCCGTAACCATGACCCAGATTTCGCGCGGAATCTTGGGCGCTTCCCCGTGTTCTACTTCCCCACTGCGTGTATTCATCATATCGGCTGCAACTCTAATCCTTGGTGCCAGGGAAAGCCATTTGCGGTTTATGTTCGAACAGGCGTTCGCTTTTGCTGGGACTGTGTCCGCGCTGGGGTCTAGTGTGATGGCCATGCACAACGTACAAAAGAAGTCTCCCCAGCCCACCGCAATGAACCTGCCCCAGTCCGCTTCCGAGATTGCGGCAGACTTGCTCTACCACGAATTTGACACCATCAATTCCATCACCGCCATCATGCACCACCCACGCTCCCTGGCGCGCCCTACTCCCACCTGGCGCCCACCAATAAAGCAACTGCCGACGCCCGCCGGTGGACCGGGCGGAGAGTATTGCATGAGCATCACCCGCCACCGCGTGGGTGCGCGTGTGAAGGCCCGCGTGCGTGGCTTTGGGCAAGACCGTATTCCGGCGTATCTGATTACCATCCGCATTACCGAGAACTTTGGTCAGCCGGTAGATCCGGCTGTGGCCGAGGGCTGGATACGCACGCTCGTGCCGGCAGAGATGGTTGGTGCAGTCCACGAGGTCTCCCGTGGCCCGAATGCCACTTATGTGTGGCTCGTGGATAGCTCCTATCAGCCGGTCCACTCCCCCGAGTCACTCTTCGCCGGCTTCAGCCAAGCCGCCTAGGCGGCCGCTCGCTGGTTTGTTGACTGCGCAGATGCGTCTGGCCCGGCATGCGGGTCAGGCGCGTGCAGCACCTTCCTCATCACCTCATGGTTGAAGGTCACCGTGTAGTGCCGGGCGATTGACTTTGGCATAAAGCGCAGGACCAAGCAGGCGATGAGGACGGTAAAGACCTTATCCAAAGTGTCCGAGGTAAGTCCCTGCAAGATGATGGCCAGGCGCTCGTCTTGGAAGATCATCTCGTAAAACTTAGTGAGGTTATGTGGCCCCTTGCGCGGTCGTCCACTGAAGGAAAAGATGAGCACGTACACGCTCATCACGCCGGAGCCGATGCCCATTCCGAGGCCGGAGAAAATAATCCACGACAGCTTGTTGAATACCCCGCGGCGAGCCAGCAGGCCTACTGCGGCACCGATAAAGATACCCACGGGCGCAAAGGCGAGATCATAGGAAAAGTACACTCCACCCAATACGGTGGTGGTAAGCCCCGTGGCCATGCCGAGCACGGGGCCGGCGATGATGGCGACGATGGCGGTGCCGACGGTGTCAAAGAACATCGGCACCTGCGAGCGCACCGTCAACGAGCCCAACAACAGGTTGATGGAGGCGCCGAAGATGGGATACAAGAGGATGCAGTTAGGCACCAACCCATGCTGTGAGGTATATAGCAGCACCGCAGCCACTAGGAGGAGGACCCAGACGCTGGCGGTCAGGTAGGACTCGAAAGTTACATTTACCGTGGAGTACACCCCAAGGACGGTACAAAACCACGCGGCAAGCGAGAGTGCCACGGCTACTACAACAAGGACGTAGCGCCACGTGGTATCGCGGGTCATCGCCATGGTCTTCTCCTCCTCACAAGGCTAGGTTTAGAGCGGAATTCCAGATGCAGGCTGGGATTGCCCTAAAGCCTAATTGGCGGCGCGCGAAAGTAGCAACACAAAAGGGCCCCTAAAACGGGAAAGGCCCAGCCTAGCCACGGGAGGCGGCGGGGCTGGACTTTCGGAAGGCCGGAATTACTTCTCGTCGGCTTCGGGGGCGTCGGATTCATCATCCAGCTCGGCATCGTCGCCGTCGAAATAGTCCTCGTCTTCGTCATCGTCGTCTTCGCCGAAGATATCGTAGACATCGGGCTCTTCGTAGTCTTCGTCATCGAAGGAAACGAGCTGTGCTTCCCAGTCCAGGGCCTGCTCGGAGACGAGGCCTAGGACATCAAAGAGGCGATCGAAGTCGGTGTAGGTGCCAAGCTCGAGGGCCTCGGCGGGAACCTCCACAATGGGAACGTCATCAAACTCGGCGTTATCAAAGAGGGCAAGGCGGTCAGCCTCGTCGAGGTCCTCATCCTCTTCGTCCACTTCCCAGGCGAGGGCGACTGCCTCATCCTCCATGTCATCGAGATCGTCTTCGTCGAAGTCGAAGGCAAGGAAGCGCACAATGGCGGACGGGACTCCGTCAATGGTTTCCACGAGCACGCGCAGCTCCGAGTCGTTGGCCACTTCAGCCACGACGAGGTGCGGGTTGAGCTCATCTTGGGCAAATTCTAGTTCCGCGATGCGCTCATCGGTGCCCTCCAGCAGGTCACGCAGGACGGTGACCACCTGGTCGGTGGCGATGTGGCGGGACACCGCCTCCACGGCATCGTCTACAGAGAAGGCGACGGAGACAAGGACTGCCTCAAATTCTTCATCGTCTTCATCAACATCCGCCGCGGCAATGTAGACATTCGCTGCGGGGAGAAGCGGATCGATTTCAATAAATTGGATTTCCAGATCAGAGGTGATTGGAACGAACATGACGTCATCGTTGACGCGGGACTCGATGCCCTCGGCATCCAATGCAGAAGCAATATCTTCGAAAAAGCTCATGGTGGTTTAAAATCCATCCTTCGGAAGCAGAGGTTCCCACGGTAGGCAAGCCGCCGCCCGCGGTCACTGTGGAGTCTACCGTTATTCCCACCCGGATGGTTGGAAGCCCAAAGATCTCACCAGCTCCGGGCGCCCACTTCCCCACTCCAACATGTGGTATCCCTCCCAGGCTTGCCGCTTGAGCTCGTGCGGCGCGTGCTCAATATAGGCCTCGGCATCGAAGATCATGGTGGCGCGCTGAGTGGACCCGTAGCGCGGCCAACTCATCTCCGGGCGGCCGCCGTGGATAAAGGCGGACCAGTGTTGCTGCATGGTGGCGGTAAGTTCCTCCATCTCCGCGCGCGAGCCCCAATTGGTCAGGAAAGACGCGCGCGAGGAATAAGGGTCACCGAAGACATTGCCGAGCTCCATCGAATGCATGGCGCCGAGGCCGAGCCACTTGAGCACGGCAGAGGCGAAGTCGAAGCGATACATCCACGTTGGCGCCACTTTTGCATGGGCGGTGGCGATGCGGGTGGAGGGTGCCCAAAAGAGGGCGTCGGCAAGCAGGTGCGCAAAGTCCTCCCGGGCCACCGCGCCGTCATAGGCGGCGACGACCTCGGGGGCGTGCTGGGGATCGAAGGAAGCCAGAAGGCGCAAGGCGGCGCGCTCACGGGAGCTTTGCCGCTGGAAGAGGAATTTACCAAAGCTAGCCTCGTCCGAGTTTGTGCCGATGAGCAGCGGAATCTGGTGCTGATGCCCGTTTTCGAAGGCGGCGATGGGGTGTTCCGGAATGAGCTCATCATCCACCGTGGGCGCGTAGCAGGAATTGAGGTGAATGAGCTCGCCGGCCCGCCACATCATGGATTGGCCCGAGCGCACTAGATCGGCATAGTTTTCTTGGCGCAGGTCCTCCACCGAGGTGCGCCGGGCCAAGGCCATGCGGTGGACCAGCTCGCGCGCCCACAAGGTGGACTGGGCGCGGGAATGGATCATCGCAATCGGCGGGGACTGGGCAATGGCTCGGTGGAAGAGGCCTTCCGCGGCCGGGCTCGTCATGAGGGTGAGCACCGCCGCGCCGCCGGCCGATTCGCCCATGAGGGTGACAGAATCTGGGTCGCCGCCAAAGGCCGCGATATTGTCGCGCACCCATTGCAGCGCCAGGATCTGATCGGCCACCGCCGGGTTAGCGCTGCAGTCCCCGCCCAGGCTGCGCAGATCCAAATAGCCCAGGGAGTTGAGGCGGAAGTTAATGGATACGTAGACCACGTCCATGCGGGTGGCTAACTCAAAGCCGCGGAGCATAAGCATGTGGGACGAGCCCATAATGAAGCTGCCGCCGTGCAGGTAGACCACCACGGGAAGCTTCTCTTCGGTGCGCGGGCGCACGATGTCGAGGTGCAGGCAGTCCTCGGAGCCGATAATGCGGTCGGTCCAGGAATACGTGGGCTGCGGGGCCGGTGGGCCGAACTGGCTGCAATCACGCACGCCATCCCAAGCCGGTGCGGGCTGCGGGGCGCGGAAGCGGTTGTCCCCGGCGGTGGTATCGCCGAAGGGGATGCCGCGCCAAGTGAGCACCGGACCGGCGCTAATGGGGCGATCTGTGCGCAGGTCCTCCTCTATAACGCCGCGCACCCACCCGGAGGTGGTGCGCACGGTGAACTCATCGGCCAGGGCGTTTTGAGCCTCTTCGTGCGCGCGGCGGGCGCGTTCGTGGGCCTGCTCCGCTTTGAGGCGCGCCGCCGCGAAGGATTCCTCCAGAGGGAAACCCCCGGAATCGCGGTTGTTCTCGTGCGGCGTAACCATACCCACTAGCTTAGGTTGCCTGCACGCCCTCGGCGATCTCAATGCGGCGCGGCGGCGCATAAATAGAGCCTTTACTATGCTGGGCGCAGATAAGTTTTAGCAAAAGAGAAGGACACATGGGTTTCTTTACTAAAGACAAAAAGGACAACTCCGCCGAGGTCGACACCATCGATACCTATGACATCGATCCGGAAGATACCAACCGCTTTACCTCCGCGCTCCTCAATTCCTTGGACCGCGCAGTGGCCGTGCAGTCCAGCGTCATTATCAAGTACGTCGAGAACCTAAAGAAGCGCAATAAGGACGCGAGCCCGCAGCAGCTGCAGGAGCTCATTGACAAGCACTTCCTCAATATCACCTCCGGCACCGGTGCGGCCGCGGGCGCTTCCGCTGCCATCCCTGGTGTCGGTTTGGTAACTGGCGCTGCCACCATCGCCGGCGAATCCGTGGTCTTCCTGGAGGCCGCCGCGTGGTACATCTTGGCTTCGGCCTACCTGCGTGGCGATGAAATCAAGTCCCCCGAGCGCCGCCGCGCCCTTGTACTTGTGGTGCTGACCGGTTCGAAGGGCTCCGCTTTGGTGGATACCTTTGTGGGCGATCTCAATAGCGTGGCGGGCATGCGCTCGGCCGCTAGCCTCTCCCGCTTCTCCGGCCCGACGCTGTCTGGCATCAACGGCCGCTTGACCAAGCTTTTTACCAAGCAGATCACCAAGCGCCTGAAGTGGGCGTGGATCAGCAAGCTCATGCCCATGGGCATCGGCGCCGTGTTGGGTACTACCGCCAACCGCAAGTTGGCCAAGCAGGTCATCGAGCATGCCAGCGAGCAGCTTTCTCCCCTCACCCAAGCCTAGGGGTAGCCGGGAACCACTAAGCGGGGCTATTGATACCCCTAACATAGTGAGTTTAGGGGTATGACCCGTATCATGTAGGCAGACTCTTTGGCGAGTGGCGCATGCGCTCGTACAAAGGCCGCACTAAAGTCGAATAAACGACCATTTTAAAGCAGAGAAATGAGGCGAATACCTGCCGTGAGCACATCGAATATCTTCGGCCCCAATGCGTGGCTGATAGACGAGCAGTTCCAGCAGTACTCCAAGGACCCTAACTCCGTAGATAAGGAGTGGCGCGACTACTTCGAGGCAAACGGCGCACCCAAGTCTGAGGCACCTGCCAAGGAAGCCCCGAAGAAGCCGTCTAAGCCTGCCGCGAAGAAGACTGAGGGTACTACTACCGCCCGCAAGCAGGAGGCCCGCGAGACCAACGTGGATAAGTCCGTGGCCAAGGCGCAGGAAAAGTCCGCTAAGGCAAAGCAGTCCGTGAAGAAGCCCGAGTCCCCGCTCGACCGCATCGACGACTACAAGGGCGGCGAGGAGCGCCAGCTCAAGGGCATGTTCAAGGCCATTGCGAAGAACATGGAAGAATCCCTGGAGATTCCTACCGCTACCACCGTGCGCGATATGCCGGTTAAGCTCATGTGGGAAAACCGCTCCATGATCAATGACCACCTCAAGCGCACCCGCGGTGGCAAGATCTCCTTTACCCACATCATCGGCTACGCCATGGTTAAGGCCGTACAGCTGCACCCAGACATGAACGTGCGCTACGAGGAAAAGGATGGCAAGCCTTATGTCATCCAGCCGGAGCACATTAACCTGGGCCTGGCAATTGACCTGCCGCAGAAGGATGGCTCCCGCGCGTTGGTCGTCGCCGCCATCAAGGAGTGCGAGACCAAGTCTTTCTCCGAGTTCGTTGAGGCCTACGAGGACATCGTCACCCGTTCTCGCAAGAACAAGCTCACCATGGACGACTTCTCTGGTGTGACCATTAACCTCACCAACCCAGGCGGCATTGGCACCCGCCACTCCATCGCCCGCCTGACTAAGGGCGCCGGCTCCATCATCGGCGTGGGCTCCATGGATTACCCGGCCGAGTTTGCCGGTGCTTCCGCGGACCGCTTGGCGGACCTGGGCGTCGGCCGCCTGGTTACCCTGACCTCCACCTATGATCACCGCGTCATCCAGGGTGCAGAGTCCGGCGAATTCTTGCGCACCATTGGCCACCTGCTTGTCGACGGCGCCTTTTGGGACGACCTCTTCTCCTCCATGGGCGTGCCTTATGAGCCGTTCCGTTGGGCACAGGACGTGCCGAACTCCGGCGTGGACAAGAACACCCGCGTCATGCAGCTCATCGAGTCCTACCGCTCCCGCGGCCACCTGCTGGCCGATACCAACCCGCTGGGCTGGGTACAGCCGGGCCTGCCTAACCCGGACCACCGCGACCTCGACATCGCGACCCACGGCCTGACCATCTGGGATCTGGACCGCACCTTCAATGTCGGTGGCTTTGGCGGCAAGGAGCAGATGACCTTGCGCGAGGTACTGTCTCGCCTGCGCGCCGCCTACACCTTGAAGGTCGGCTCCGAATACACCCACATCCTCGACCGCGATGAGCGCAGCTGGCTGCAGGACCGCCTGGAGGCGGGCATGCCGAAGCCGACCAACGCGGAGCAGAAGTACATCCTGCAGAAGGTCAATGCCGCAGAAGCATTCGAGAACTTCCTGCAAACCAAGTACGTGGGCCAGAAGCGCTTCTCCCTCGAGGGCGCCGAGACCCTCATTCCGCTGCTGGACTCCATCATTGATACCGCCGCCGGCCAGGATTTGGACGAGGTCGTCATCGGCATGCCGCACCGCGGCCGCCTAAACGTCCTGTTCAATATCGTGGGCAAGCCACTGGCCGATATCTTCGGCGAGTTCGACGGCAACTACAAGGGCGGCCAGCTCGGCGGCTCTGGTGACGTGAAATACCACTTGGGCTCCGAGGGCCACCACCTGCAGATGTTTGGCGATGGCGAAATCAAGGTCACCCTTGCCGCCAACCCATCCCACCTCGAGGCCGTGGATCCGGTCATGGAGGGCATCGCCCGCGCTAAGCAGGACATCTTGGACAAGGGCCCAGAGGGCCACACCGTTGTTCCGGTCATGCTCCATGGTGATGCTTCCTTCACCGGCCTGGGCATTGTTCAGGAGACCATCAACCTGTCCCAGCTGCGCGGTTACACCAACGGCGGCACCGTCCACATCGTGGTCAACAACCAGGTGGGCTTCACCACCACCCCGGACTCCGGTCGCTCCACCCACTACGCCACCGACCTGGCCAAGGGCTTCGACTGCCCGGTCTTCCACGTCAACGGCGACGACCCAGAGGCAGTTGTCTGGGTTGGTCAGATGGCAGCCGAGTACCGCCGCCAGTTTGGCAAGGACGTCTTCATTGACCTCATGGTCTACCGCCTGCGCGGTCACAACGAGGCCGATGACCCGTCCATGACTCAGCCGGAGCTCTACTCCGTCATCGACGAGCACAAGGCAGTGCGCGAGCACTACACCAACGACCTCATCGGCCGTGGTGACCTTTCCGCTGAGGACGCCGAGGCAGCCGCACGCGACTTCCACGACCAGATGGAATCCGTCTTTACCGAGCACAAGGAAGCTGGCAAGGCTCGCCCGAAGGAGCAGACCGGCATCACTTCCTCCCAGGAGCTCACCCGCGGCCTGGATACCTCCATCACCGCCGAGGAACTCGCCGAGCTGGGTGCCGCTTATGGCAACCCACCAGAGGACTTCGAGTACCACAAGCGCGTGGGCAAGGTAGCCAAAGAGCGCGAGAAGTCCTCCCGTGAGGGCGGCATCGACTGGGGCTGGGGCGAGCTCATCGCCTTCGGTTCCCTGGCCGGCGAAGGCAAGGTTGTCCGCCTGGCTGGCGAGGATTCCCGTCGCGGTACCTTCACCCAGCGCCACGCCGTCACCTTCGACCCGCGCAACGGCAACGAGTACAACCCGATGCACGCGGTCGCCACCTCCAAGGGCAACGGTGGCAAGTTCATGGTTTACAACTCCGCGCTCACCGAGTACGCCGGCATGGGCTTCGAGTACGGCTACACCGTGGGCAACCCAGACGCCCTTGTGGCCTGGGAAGCACAGTTCGGTGACTTCGCGAACGGCGCCCAGACCATCATTGACGAGTACATCTCCTCCGGTGAGGCCAAGTGGGGACAGCTGTCCAGCCTGGTACTCCTCCTGCCACACGGCTACGAGGGCCAGGGCCCGGACCACTCCTCCGCCCGCATCGAGCGCTACCTGCAGCTGTGCGCTGAGGGCTCCATGACCGTGGCTCAGCCTTCCACCCCTGCTAACCACTTCCACCTGCTGCGCCGTCAGGCCCTCGGTGAGATGAAGCGCCCGCTGGTCGTCTTCACCCCGAAGTCCATGCTGCGCAACAAGGCGGCCACCTCTGCTGTGGAAGACTTCACCGAGGTCAAGCGCTTCCAGTCCGTTATCAATGACCCGAACTTCGTTGATATCAACGGCAAGAAGGTCGGCGATACCGACAAGGTCAAGACCATCATGCTGGTCTCCGGCAAGTTGTACTGGGATCTGGAAAAGAAGCGCGAGGCCGACGGCCGCGATGACATCGCCATCGTCCGCGTGGAGATGCTCCACCCGATTCCGTTCAACCGCCTGCGCGAGGCATTCGAGGCTTACCCGAATGCCACCCAGGTCCGCTTCGTTCAGGACGAGCCGGCCAACCAGGGCCCATGGCCGTTCTACAACGAGCACCTGCGCACCCTGATTCCGGATATGCCGGAGCTGGTACGCGTTTCCCGCCGTGCTCAGTCCTCTACTGCCACCGGTAACGCCAAGGTGCACCAGATTGAGCAGAAGAACCTGCTGGAAGAGGCCTTCGATATCTAGTCGCCTCTACCCCGTTTAAACCCCAGTGAGGACCTCCTCACTGGGGTTTATTCATGCCGACACCAGCATTAGTAAAGCTTCTGTTCTTGCTTCTGCCGGAGCACTCCCTCGGCGTTCTTGCCCTCTCACGTCTTTTCTCATCTCCGATTCCTTCGCGCTCACCAGCGGAACACTATTGTCTTGGCGGTCGCTTTCCCATGAGCGCCAAGGGAGCGGGTTAAGAATTAGCGCGCTTACTCGATATGTCCAATCGTGTCGCGGATGCTTGTCACTCAAACCCGGGAGCAATGAAAAGCACTAGCGTCGGAATTCACAAGCCCAGAATGGTTCCATATCGAGTCACACGTGTCCTTGATCCTGTGGAGGTGTTGGTCTGCCGGTTGCTAACCATCAGGAGCTCCAAGTTGCCAACAAGCCCGGGAAACTCAAACAAACCTGCCAACGGTCAAATATTAAGAACCAGTGAGATTCGACCCGCCGGAAGAATCGGAGTCGCCCTCTTCATGGGCGATGTCGACGCCGGAGGAATTCATCCAGGAGCGCACGACCTTCTCCGCGCTGGTGTCGTCGGCTTCTACCTCTTCGGCCATGTCAGAGAGATCTTTTTGGGTAATGAACTTAGTCAGCGAGGCCACAGCCTGGCGCTCTTCACGGTCGAAAAGATCGTCTTGAAAGAGCACCACAAAATTCTCTGGCAATTCGGGCTCGGCGTCCTCGCAGCCGCTGGCACCGGAAGGCTCAACCGTGGAGGTATCCGTGGGCAAGCTCGACATGAGGGCAATGTGGGTACGGGCCAAGTAATCCTCGCCGCCGGGCTCAGAGGCTTTCTGTGCCTTCTTGTAGTCCTTCGAAATAGCCCGCGCCTCACGGGGGTTGAGGATATTAAGAAACGCGCCGGTACAACCCACATAGAAATTGCCACCCGGGTTCATGGAACGCCCACCCTTGGTGTCGTGGAAGATGTCTCCCTTCACAATGGACGCCTCGCGGCCCTGCCCCATCAGCTCCTGACGGTAGATCTCTGCGAGGACCAGCTGGTCGGTCTCATTGGTATCCACCAAAATGCCAATGGGATCGCTCTGGGAGCTCTTAGCAAAGGGGTTGGTATCGAGCTGGGAGGAACAGCCGGAAAGCAGCGTTGCGGACAGCACCACACCGGCAATGACACGAGCGGGGCGGGCAAAGCTGCGCATGGCGGTACTCTTCTCCTTTTGGTTGGCGGCGCGTGAACGTCTAGCTGATTCTACACCGAGGGTGTGTTTACCTCCTGTTGCGGCGTGACTAAGATGGCAAGGGTTATGTCTAGCGTTATTACTGAATCCGTCGTACGCGAGGCACTCTCCCGCGTCGAAGACCCCGAAATTGGCCGCCCCATCACCGAACTCAACATGGTGAAGTCCGTTACCGTCACCGGTAATGACGTGGCCGTGGAAATTTACCTCACCATCGCTGGCTGCCCCATGAAGTCCACCATCGAGTCCAATACCCGCGCTGCGGTAGAGGATATCGAGGGCGTTGGAAACGTCACGGTGGCGATGGAAGCCATGAGCGATGAGCAGCGTCGCGAGCTCAAGAAGAAGCTACGCGGCGGCCGAGCCGAGCCCGAAATCCCGTTTGCAAAGCCGGATTCCACTACTCGCGTTTTCGCGGTGGCCTCCGGTAAAGGTGGTGTGGGCAAATCCTCCATGACCGTAAACCTGGCCGCAGCGCTGGTCCAGAAGGGCCTCAAGGTTGGCATTGTGGACGCCGATATTTACGGCCACTCCGTTCCTAACCTCTTGGGCTGCACCGACGGGCCGACCGTGCTCGATGATGAGATGCTACTGCCGCCGATTTCTCACGGAATTAAGCACATTTCCATCGGGCAGTTTGTGGAGGGCAATGCCCCGGTGGTCTGGCGCGGGCCTATGCTCCACCGCGCTCTGCAGCAATTCCTGGCTGACGTTTTTTGGGGCGACCTCGACGTCCTGCTCTTGGATCTGCCACCGGGCACTGGCGACGTCGCCCTGTCCGTAGCCCAGCTCATTCCCAATGCAGAGCTACTCATTGTCACCACCCCGCAGGCCGCGGCCGCCGAGGTGGCAGAGCGCGCCGGATCCATCTCCCAGCAGACCCGTCAGCGCGTGGCTGGCGTAATTGAAAACATGGGCGCCATGGTGATGCCGGATGGCTCCACCATGGATGTCTTTGGCTCCGGCGGCGGACAGATTGTGGCCGATCGCCTAGGCGTCATCCTGGGCCATGAGGTGCCATTGTTGGCTTCCGTGCCGCTGGATCCCACCTTGCGCAGCGGTGGCGATGCCGGCACGCCGATTGTTCTCGATCCCCCCGAGTCCCCCGCCGCCCAGCAGATCCAGGCGGTGGCCGATAAGCTGGCCATCCGCTCCGATTCACTGGTGGGTAAAAACCTCAACTTGGGCGTGAACTAACGCCTTAGGTCACATCGCCCCATATGCCGCCGCCGGTGGATTCTTCCCCACCGCGTGGCGGCTTGTTCTCCGGCGCGGGCTGCTCCGTCGGCTTGGGGGCTTCGGTGCGTTGCTGCGGCCGGGACTCTGGCTGCGGCTGCTCAGCGTAGATCTGGGAGTAGTCGAAGCTCGGGCGCTGCTGCTGCGGTTGAGACTGCGGCTGCTCCTCCGGCTCCTTTGGAGCGGTAGCGGTCTTGACGTTTTCTGCCATTTTCTTGGGGTTGAAATCGTCCCAGGCGGAATCGTCGCCATCGAAAAGCGCCTTGGTGATTACGCCCTTCGGGCCGAGGCGCGTCCACTGGGCGGCTTGGGTGAGCGGGCCGCGGATATCATCGAATTCCGAGGTAATCGAGCCCATCTCGCCGTTGAGCTCCGCTTTGGCGTTATTGATGGCCTTGCGCGCCGCGTAGATGGCCGCGCGCACGTCCTTAATCACCTCGGGCATGCGCTCCGGGCCGATGACGATGATGCCCAAGAGTACGATGACGAAAATCTCGGGCCAACCAATGGAAGAAAACACGGTTAAATACTAGTCCCTCACTCTTAGCCGCGCTGATTGTGCTTGATTGCGCGAACCACCATCTCCACCTTGTCCAAGAAATCCTGCTGCGGCCGGTACACAGGCGTTGCAGCATCCGGCCCGGGCGCAACCTCTTCGGTGGCAATGCCCGCGAGCTTTGCCAGCAGGGATTGCGGTGCCTTGACCTTCGCGGAATCCGCGCAGTGGCGAACCCACTCTGAGGCATGGCGCTGCTGGTGCACATCCGCGCGACACTCGGCGCAGTGCACCAAATGGATGCGCACGCGGTGCATGAATTTCGGTTCCATCTCCCCGTCTACGAAGGCAACGACAGCCTCAGGGCCAAGGTGCCCGATGGTATCGCTGCGCCGCGCCTTGGCTTTCGCCTTATCGCGGGCCTTGGCCTGGACAGTATCGAATCCGCCGCGCACGCCCAGCATGGACACGGTCCGGCGTCCTCGCAGCGAGTCCATCGACACCCTCCTCCACTAGTTGCTTGGCCTTCAGTGACACGGAAAGTCCCCGCCGGCAGCGGGGACTATGCAGTTTCTTTAAAGTTTAGCGCGCGGTGGTTTAACGCGTGCGCAGCAGCATGCGGGTTTCCGCATTGGTTTGCGCTTCTTTTTCCAGTGCCGCACGCAGCTGCGAGCGGCCACGGTGGATGCGAGAGCGCACCGTACCCATTTTGACGCCGAGAGTTTCTGCAATTTCGTCATAGCTCATGCCAACCACATCACACAGCACCACGGCCACGCGGAAATCGGGAGCCAGACCATCGAGCGCAGACTGCAGCGCCGGGTCCAAGTTGGCCACAGTATAGGCCTGCTCCGGGGTCATATCCGTGCCGGGCACGCGCTCATAATCCTCCGGCAGGGCCTCCATGCGGATCTTGGAGCGGTGGCGAACCATATCCAAGAAGAGGTTGGTGGTAATGCGGTGCAGCCAGCCTTCAAACGTACCGGCCTGGTATTTATCCAGGGAGCGGAAGACGCGCATGAAGGTTTCCTGGGTGAGATCCTCTGCATCGTGCTGATTACCAGAGAGTCGGTACGCCAAGCGATAAACGCCATCGGCGTGTTCGGCCACGAGATCACCCCAAGCGGGCATGTCGGCTTCGCCGGCATCGAACGCCGCGGTACCGGTCAACGCCGCCTCAGGGGTGGCGGGCTGAAGGGATTCGGCATCGCGCTTCGTTGTTGTCATGCATGTCATCTTTCTATACTTCAAAGTGAAACTCCAGCCACAGTGCTGATAATTTCCTGTGAGTCCGTCACATTATCCCCACCTACCACAACCTTGCTGGCTAGGCGCGTTTTTGCCACATCGACGGACACTTTTCCCTAAGGTTTATTACGTGACTACTACCGCATATGAAGCACTGCGTTCTTATATCGAGACCACCAGCGAGCCTTCGGCGGCCCTGCGTGGCGCGCGCGACCACGCCGATGAGTACGGTCTGCCCGTTCCTGATGAATCAACGGGCCAGCTGCTCGCCACGCTGACGGCCGCCTCGTCCAGCTCTACCGAACGCCCCCAGTCCGTGGCGATCACCCCAGCCGCCAATGTGGTAGGCCTCTACCTGCTTGCCGGCATGCCCGATAATGGCATTTTGACCTGCATCGACCCCGAGGCTGAGCACCAGCGTAGCGCCAAGACCGCCTTCCGCGAGGCGGGCTATCCACCTTCACGTGGCCGCTTCCTGCCGTCTCGCCCACTCGAGGTCATGGGCCGCCTGGCTAATGATGCCTACCAGGTCATCTACGCCGACGTCGCCGCGCTCGAGCTCCCCGCCATCATCAAGGCCGCGTGGCCACTGCTGCACCAAGGCGGCACCCTGGTCTTGGCTAATTCTTTGCTCGATGGCACGCTTGCCGACGTCTCCCGGACCGACCGCGACACCGCCGCCGCCCGCGAAGCAGACGAGTACCTGCGCGAGCTCGAGGGCGCGAGCGTGACCCGCTTGCCGCTGGGGTCCGGGCTCACCCTTGTAACGAAGCTCTAGACCTTCTGGTTTTTGCCGACGACAACCACGCCGCCGTCAGAAACCTTGAAGCGCTCCTCATCGCGCTCGCGGTCCACGCCGATAATTGCGCCATCGCTGACGACGACGTTCTTATCGAGGATCGCGCGGCGCACCACCGCACCACGGCCGATGCGCACGCCCGGCAGGATGACCGATCCTTCGACCGTGGCGCCATCGGCCACGTGGACATCAGACGCCAGCACGGAATTGCGCACCGTGCCGCCAGAGACGATGCAGCCCGGCGCCACCATCGAAGACTGCGCGATGCCATTTTGCACGAACTTCGCCGGAGGGAAATTGGAGTCATCCGTGGAGTGAATCGGCCAATTCCGGTTATAGAGGTTAAAGATCGGATGCACCGAAATCATGTCCATGTGCGCTTCATAGAAGGAGTCAATGGTTCCCACGTCGCGCCAGTAGCCGTGATCGCGCTCGGTAGACCCCGGCACCTCATTGGCCATGAAGTCATAGACATGCGCCTGCCCACGCTCCACAAAGTACGGGATAATATCGCCGCCCATATCGTGGGCCGAGTCCTCGTTCTTTTCGTCCTCCAAGAGGGCGTCAATAAGCGCCTGCGCCGTAAAGACATAGTTGCCCATCGAGGCATAGCTCATATTCGGATCATCCGGCGTAGCCGGTGGGTCCGCAGGCTTTTCCACGAACTCCGTGATGGTTCCCATGCCATCGGCCTGGATGCATCCGAACGCCGTTGCCTCCGAGCGCGGCACGCGAATGCCGGCCACCGAGCAATCCAGCCCCGTGGCAATGTGCTCTTCTACCATCTGCGCCGGATCCATGCGATAGACATGGTCTGCGCCGAAGACGATGACGTAGTCCGGATTCTCGTCATAGATGAGGTTAAGCGACTGCACAATGGCATCCGCGGAGCCGTTGTACCACCGCTTGCCGCGGCGCTGCTGGGCAGGCACCGAGGCAATGTACTGCGGCGTCGGCCCTGCTAAGTTCCACGCCTGGGAAATGTGGCGGTCCAGGGAGTGGGACTTGTACTGGGTCAGCACCGCAATCTTGAGGAAACCGGCGTTGACCAGATTGGACAGGACAAAGTCAATGAGGCGGTAGGAACCGCCAAAAGGCACGGCGGGTTTAGCGCGGTCTTCGGTCAGGGGAAAAAGACGCTTTCCCTCGCCGCCGGCGAGGACGATGGCTAGGACATTTGGCAGGCTTCTCACGTTTCCAAACCTAACCGCAAATCCCACATTTCGCAGCAGATATATGCACATTTCTACCCCCATCCCGTATTTCTGCACGCGGCACCAGAGATACGTATTCTGGGTGGGCATGAGAGCCGGAATCTTTTCCAAAGAATACCCGCCGGAAATCTACGGCGGGGCCGGAGTTCACGTAGCTGAACTCACCCGTTTTATGCGCGATATCATCGATGTCTCCGTGCACTGCATGGGCTCCCCACGCGACGAAGAAGACGTCTTTGTACACGGCGTAGACCCCGCACTCGAGGGTGCCAATGGCGCGCTTAAGACCTTGTCCACCGGGCTGCGCATGGCCGATGCCGCCTCCGATATCGACATCGCCCATTCCCACACGTGGTACACGGGTCTCGCCGGCCATCTTTCCGCCCAGCTCTACGATATTCCGCACGTGGTCACCGCCCACTCGCTGGAGCCGCACCGCCCGTGGAAGCGCGAGCAGCTCGGCGGCGGCTATGACGTTTCCTCTTGGTCTGAGAAGAACGCCATGGAATATGCCGACGCCGTCATCGCCGTCTCCGCCGGCATGAAGGACTCCATCCTGGATGCCTACCCGCGCATCGACGCCTCCAAAGTCCACGTCGTCCTCAACGGCATCGACACCGAGCTGTGGCAGCCGCGTGAGGGGGATGTGTTGGACAAGCTGGGCGTCGATAAGCAACGCCCCATCGTGGCCTTCGTCGGCCGCATTACCCGGCAGAAAGGCGTAAAGCACCTGCTGCAGGCGGCGCAGAAATTCGACCCGGATATCCAGCTGGTGCTGTGCGCCGGCGCGCCCGATACGCCCGAAATCGCGGCGGAGACCGAGGCACTGGTGGATCAGCTGCGCGCCCAGCGCGATGGCATTTTCTGGGTCAAGGACATGCTCCCGCGCAACGAGGTCCAGCAGATTTACTCCGGCGCGGATGTGTTTGTCTGCCCGTCCATCTACGAGCCGCTCGGCATCGTCAACCTGGAAGCTATGGCCTGCGGCACGGCCGTTGTCGCCTCCAACGTGGGCGGCATTCCGGAGGTTGTGGTCGATGGCGAGACCGGTGTGCTGGTGCCTTACGACGCCGCCGCTACCGCCGCCTTCGAAGCCGACCTCGCCGCCGCCGTCAATGACGTCGCCGCCGATAAAGAGCGCGCCGCGGAATTTGGCCGCGCCGGCCGCGAGCGCGCCATTCGCGATTTCTCTTGGGCTACCATTGCCGCCCAGACCGTCGATATCTACCGCAGCTTGATTTAAGGAAGGATAGCCGTGACAACTCACCGCCCCGAACTGCATTTTGTCCCCGAAGACGGCGTCCTCGACGCCCCCGCTGGTATCCTGCGCGACGGCGATACCTGGCACCTGTTCTACCAGTACCGCCCCACCGCAGACTCCCCTGCCCGCTGGGGACACACCTACTCCGAAGAGTCTCCCTTTGACTGGTTGGACTGCGACGATGTCCTCGCCCCCGTCGGCGGCGAGCTCTCCCTGCGCGCAGGTTCCGTAGCCCAAGGCCCGGACGATATCCATCTCTACTTCACCTCCGTGACCGCCGCCGGAATCGCCGTTCACCTCGCCCGCTACGCTGACGTGGACGAGATCTGCGAGGTCTCCGACGACCCTCAAGCGCTCGACCCCAATGTCGTTCGTTTTGGCGAGGTCGTAGGCAATACCCGCAACTTTGATCACTTCCGCTCGCCCTGCGTGGTGCCCGATTGGGCCTCCGAGGACCGCGATGCCGGCCACGATGGCTGGCTCATGCTCGCGCTCACCGGCCACTCCGACGCCCCGGTTCCCGTCATCCTCGAGTCCGCCGATGGCGTAGCCTGGCGCCTGCGTGGCAGCCTCAAGTTCGACGGCGACCCTGGCTTCTTGGAAGGCGAGGTCCCCGCCACCTCGCCCATCCCGCCGGTTGTCTCTCCTCGCTTGGTCCGCCTGCGCGATGAGGTCGACGGCAATATCTACGACGTCCTTTTCGTCACCCTAGAGCGCGGCGGCCGCGACGTCTCCGGCTACCTCGTCGGCCGGCTGGAGGGCACCACTTTTACCGTGGTCTCCGGCTTCCGCCGGGTGGACTTCGGCCATGATTTCTCCCGTCCGCGCAGTACCAACACCACCACCGGCACTCTCACCCCAGAGCAGCGCTACGAGCGCGCCGTCATCGTCGGCCTCCTCAACGGCAACGGCCGCGGCGACGACGCCACCGCGCACGCCTCCTGGGAGGCCGAAGGCTGGGCCAATGCCCTGTCCCTGCCTCGCCGGGTCACCCTCGAGGGCGGCGTCCTCTACCAAGCACCCGCCCGCGGCCTGCCCGATGCCGTCAAGCTGTCCGATTACGCCCGTTCCTGGACCGGCGTCATGGAGGTCCCTTCCGGTTCCTGCGTAACGGTCACGCTTCTCGACGGCGCCGGTGACCCCGCCGCCACCATCTGCCACTCCGGCGATGACATCAGCCTCGATCGCTCCATGAACAAGGCCTTCGACCACTGTTTCGCTGATTCCGAACCCGCCACCGCCACGCTTGCCGAAGGCGACTCCGATACCCTCACCATCATCCAAGACGGCTCCACCGTTGAGGTATTCGTCGACGGTGGCCTCATCGCGATGGCCTCCCGCGTCTACTTCGAAGGCGGCTGCTCCGGCCTGCGGGTCGAGACCTCCGGCGAGGCCATCATCGAGCAGGACTGGCAGCGCTCCGGTTCCAAGCTCTAACCCCCCAGCTCTCAGCGCCGCCTCACCCGGCCCGTCCCTCCCCGTCCTTCGCGCTCACCAGCGCAGCTGCCCACCGCGGTTCCGCCTCTCCTGGTGAGCGGCAAGGGCGGGGTTGCGCGTTTTCGGCCTCACTCCGCTGGGCCGCGTCTCCCCTCGCTCCCTCACACGCGCCCTTCGCGCTCACGGGGAGATGCTGGGGCGTCGGAAAGCGTGTGCCGGTGAGCGGCAAGGACGAAAGCCTCCCCCTCGCGCCCACTGGGGAGACGAAAGAACCGCCCCACGCGCTGCCGGTGAGTGAACTGCTCCCCATTAGTTGGACTGAGAAATCAGTTGCCAACAACTAGTGGGGAGCATTTTCTTTGAGAGCACGTAGTTCGCTGAGTGAAGTTCAGCGTGAGCAGTTAGTGGAGCTTTTCGAGCAGGGAATGGGTTGCCGAGCCGCTGCTCGTGTTGTCGGTGTCTCGAGAGACGCAACGCGTAGACTTTATCGCCGTTTCCAACTGCGTGGCAGACTATGTCTCGTGGAGAAACCAAACAAGCAGCACTACTCCTTCGAGGCGAAGAAGGAAGTTGTAGAACGTCATCTTGCGGGTGAGTCGATGATGGATCTTGCCCGAGAGTTCAATCTTTCATCCGACCACCTCGTCAAGGACTGGGTGGCTAAGTGGCGCAGAGGCGGCGACGAGGCTCTGCGCCCGAAGCCGAAGGGCAGGCCCAAAGGATCGGCTGCGCCGAAACGCCTCACGGAAGAGGAAAAGCTTCGCCGCCAGGTTGAGCGGCTGGAAGCGGAAAACGCCTACTTAAAAAAATTGCGAGACTTGAGGAACCAGGGACACGCCTGAAAGCCCAGGCAATCGTCATCCTCAAGTCACACCACCGCTTGG